>JAKAZT010000123.1 GCA_021815695.1 Pseudomonadota bacterium | reverse complement strand
GTCAGACCGCCAGCCAGCGCTGCAGGCGCTGCGCGACCGCATCATTGCCGAGCAGGTCGAAGTGGCCGATGCCCTCCGCCACCCACTGCCGCGAACGCGGAAACGCCAGTCGGCGTGCGCGCTGCGGATGCCGGCCCAACGCGCTGTCGAGCGGCACCAGTCCGTCGCCCAGCAGGCGCGCGGCCAGGCCGCCGCGCCGCGTGCCGACGCTGGCGGCGATCGCATGGCAGCGCACGTCCTGCGGCAGCGGCACCGGCGTGCGCCTGTCCGCGGCGTCGGCGAAACGGTCCGCGTCCCCGGCGTCGTCCTGCAGCAGGTTGCCGTGGCGCAGATCGGTGATGCCGGCGCTGCGCAGGCGCGCAAGGCGCGCGAACGGCGCGGCGAACGGCAGTGCCGCCAGCAGGCGCTGCGCGCCGAGACCCGCGCGCTCGAGCGGCGCACCGTGATGCGGCGTGCCCAGGCAGACCAGCACCCGCAGCCGTGATCGCCAGGCGTACCCGGCGCGTTCGGCGTGATGGCAGGCGCTGCGCGCGACCAGTCCGCCCATGCTGTGGGCAACGATCGCCAGCGACTCGATCGGCTCGGGCGACTGCTCCAGTGTCTCCAGCAGTTCGGCCAGCGCACGTCCGTTGGCGGCGACGTGCAGACCGGTGTTGTAGCGCAGGTAGAGCGGTGTGTATCCCTGCGTGCGCGCCAGCAGCGCGCCGTAGTCGTGTCCGCCGCGGCGCCAGTGACCGTCGTGCAGACCCAGCCCGTGCACCAGGATCAGCACGCGGCGCCCGACCGGCGGCGTTGCCGCCGCCAGCGCCGATACCCGCAGCGGCAGCGGATGGCCGTCGTTGCGGTACAGCCGCATCGGCAGCGCCAGCGGATTGCCGCTGGATGCGAGGCGATCGCCGAGCACGGCGTTCAGCGCCGCCAGCGCGGTGAGGCGCGCCGGCGCGGGCTCGCTCGCCCCGGCAAGTGGCGCCAGCCGCGCCAGCGCGGCGGCCGTGCCGCCGCCGATGCCGCGGGTCAGGCCGCGGATGCCGGCGTACACCCGTCCGGTGATGCCGCGGGTGCGTGCGGCATCCGGTGCATCGCGACGACGCCAGGGACGCGCGATGCCGGCGTGCACCGCTTCGACCAGATCGGTGACGCCGAGGGTGGCGTCGGTCGCCAGGCGCGCCAGGGCGTGCAGATCCGAAGTCTGCAGGTGCGCGGTCCTCATGCCGGCAAGCGCAGGGCCGCGCTCAACCTTGCGGCTCGGAGACGGTGGCGGACGCGCCGCGACGCCATGCCGGACGACGGTTCCAGGCGACCAGCAGCGCACCCAGCGCCAGGAACAGCAGGCCCATCGCTGCGGCGTTGCGCAATACCAGCGCCAGATCCAGCCGGTTGAGATCGATGAAGGGATAGGGGTAGACGTGCAGCACCCGACCCAGCAACAGCGCCCACGCCAGATAGACGCCGGGAAACGGCAGCCAGTAAAACGCCTGCCGCCAGCGCAGCGTGCGCGACGGAGCCAGCAACAGCCAGCCGCCGGCGTACAGTGCCGGAACCGCGGTATGCAGCAGGGCATCGGCCAGCAGTTGCAGACCCTGCGGCCGCCACAGCCCGGCGAGCAGCAGGTGATACACGCTCGCGGTAACCAGGATGTACAGGGTCAGCGCGGCGCGCACCGCGGGGTGGGCGGCAAGCCGACCCGCGCGGGTATCGCGGCCGATCCAGGCCAGGCTGCAGGCCAGCGCCACGCCGAGATTGCTGAGAATGGTGAAGTAGCTGAAATAGCGCAGCGTCATCCATTCATGGCTGACCTGATGCGCCTGCCGCTGCATCAGCACGAACTGCAGGACCAGCGCGCTCCAGGCCAGCAGGGCCGTGAGCAGATCCAGGGTGCGTCGGGTGCGGGTCATTGCAAACGGAATCAGCCCAGGCGAGGTTGCGAGTGAACCACAATCATCGCGGCTGCGGCGTGAACCCGACGCCCGTTGCCGACCGATGGCCCGGTGAACCGGGTCATCGCCGACCACGAGGGTGCCGTCGCGCCGCGGCGACGGCACCCGGCTCATGCCGGACTCCACGCGTCGTCGCGGCACGAGCCCGCACCGCACGCGACGGCGGCGCTCGGGTAGGCTGTGGCCGCCGCATCCCGGCGCCGTCCACAGGTCCGCATGACCCCCGCGCGTCTCCGTCCCGCCCGATCGGTCACCCTTGCGGTCGCGCTGCTGATCGCGTGCTGCGGCACGGCAGCGCTGCACTGCGCGATGGCCGCCACCGGCCGCGCGTCCGAAGGCGAGGTGGCGCCTTCGCCGCCGACGCCAGCGCCGACACGATCGACGAGCGCCGCGAAACCGCAGCCCGCACCCGTCGCACCCGCCCCGGGCGCGCGCATCGATGCCTACATTGCGCAGCCGCGCTTTGCCGGCGCGCGCTGGGGCATCGACGTGATCGATCTCGCCGATGGCCGCACGCTCTACCAGCATGCCGCCGACAAGCTGTTCGTGCCGGCGTCCAACGCCAAGCTCTACACCGCCGCGCTGGCACTGCATCAACTCGGGCCGCAGGCGCGCTTCACCACCACGCTCTACGCCAGCGAGAAGCCCGATGCCCGCGGCGTGCTGCACGGCGACCTGATCCTGCACGGCGGCGGCGATCCGACGCTCGGCACGACCGACGCCGGCTCGACCTCGGATGACTGGGCCGAGCGCTTCGCCGCGGCCCTGGTCGCGCAAGGCGTCACGCGCATCCGCGGCGACCTGATCGCCGACGCCACGCGGTTCAGCGGCCCGCCGTTCGGTACCGGCTGGGAGGCCGACGACCTCTTCGCCGACTACGCACCCGCGGTCAGCGCGCTGACCAGCAACGCCGGCCGCATCGAGGTCAGCGTGCGTCGCGACGCGGCGCGCTGCTGCACGGTCAGCGTGGCACCCGGCGCCGCCGGCGTACAGGTGGCCAACCTGACCGTGGACGCCACGCCGGGCGACCCGGCCAGCCTCGGCC
Organism: Pseudomonadota bacterium; assembly: GCA_021815695.1. Lineage (GTDB taxonomy): Bacteria > Pseudomonadota > Gammaproteobacteria > Xanthomonadales > Rhodanobacteraceae > Metallibacterium. Next base: position 2,094 of record JAKAZT010000123.1, on the reverse strand, counting down.
TGTACCGCCCGCTCGGCCACGACACCCTCTACGTCAGCGGCAGCCTGCCGCCGGGCGTGCGCCAGCGCGACTTCGCGCTCGCCGCGCCCGACCCGGCGCGCATGGCGGGCCGGCAGTTGCTGCAGGCGATCACGGACACCGGCATCGTCTTCGACGGCAGCCTGCGCGTGCTGCGCTGGCCCGAAACCGATCCGGCCATGAACAGCGCGCAACGCGTGCAGATCACCAGCGTGGCCTCGCCGCCGCTGTCGCAACTGGTGCGGCACATGCTCAAGCAGTCCGACAACTTTTACGCGCAGACCCTGCTGCTGCAGTCCGGTCTGGCGTGGCAACGCGCCGGCGAAGATCCCTGCGACCGCGTGCTGCACTGGACCCAGGAGTGGGGTCTGTGCGCGCTGCGCACGCTGCTGGGGTCGATCGGCATCGCGCGCGAAGCCGCGACCTTCAGCGAAGGCAGCGGACTGTCGCGCCAGGACCTGGTCTCGCCGCGCGCCACCACCACGCTGCTGGCGTGGATCGCCCGACAACCCTGGGCCGCCGTGCTCACCGGGGCGCTGCCCGTCGCCGGCCGGGACGGCACCCTGGACCGCCGCCTGCAGGACCTGCCCGAAGGGGATGCGGTGCACGCCAAGACCGGTACCCTGGCGCACATGTACACGCTGTCGGGCTATCTGCTGACCGGCGATGGCCGGCGTCTCGCCTTCAGCGTGATGCTCAACAACTACCAGCGCCCGATCGAGCCCGACGGCGATTGGGCGCCGCCGTTTCCGACCCGGGATCTGGATGCCGTCGTGCGCCTGATCGCGACGCCCGCCGCGGCGGCGTCTGCCCGGCGCACCGCGACGCCGGCCGCCGGCGCCATGCAAGGTCATCGCCCATGATCTCGAAACCGCCCTCGACGCCGGCGTACCGTTGCGCGCCCGGCGTGTGCCTGCGCGTGCTCGTCCTGCTGGCGGCCTTGCTGCCACCCGGCCTCGCGCTGGCACAGCCCCCGCCCGCCACGGCACCGGCATTCCAGATCGTCGAGAGCGTGCCGGTGGCCACCGACTACGGCCAGCCCGGCGTGCCGCGCACGCAGGCCGCGTGGCTGCAGCTGATCGACCACGCGCGCCAGCGCATCGACATCGCCGCGTTCTACATCAGCAACCAGCCGGGCGAGGCGCTGCAGCCGGTGCTGGATGCGCTGATCCGGCGCGCCGCCGCCGGCGTCAAGGTGCGCATCCTGCTCGATGCCAGCTTCATGAAGGAAAGCCGCGCGGCCTACGACCTGCTCAAAGGCAAGCCGGGCATCGATATCCGCATCCTGCCGGTGAACCAGCTCACCGGCGGCGTGCTGCACGCCAAGTACTTCATCGTCGATGACCACACCGTGTTCGTCGGCTCGCAGAACTGGGACTGGCGCGCGCTGAGCCAGATCCACGAGATCGGCGCGATGGTGCGCGACGAGCGCCTGGCGCGGACATTCGAGGCCGCGTTCGAGTTCGACTGGGCACTGGCCGCCGATCCCGATCTGCCCGCGGCGGCCAGGCGCGCCGTGCAGCCGCCGGATTTCGCGCCGGTGACGGCGCAGGATCCGGTGATCCTCGAACAACCCGGCAACGCGCCGATCAGCCTGTTCCCCGCCTTCAGCCCGCCGGCGATGAGCCCGGTCTGGCTGGATCAGGAGCAACCGCAGCTGGTGCGTTTCATCGACAGCGCGCAGCACACGCTGGACATCCAGGTGATGACGCTCAGCGCGTTCAAGGACTACGGCCCCAGGGGTTGGTGGCCGGCGCTGGACAGCGCGCTGCGCGATGCCGCCGCGCGCGGCGTGAAGGTGCGCATCATCGTCGCCGACTGGTCGCTGCGCGAACCGATGCAGGCGTACCTGAAATCACTGGCCGTGATGCCCAACATCGCGGTCAGGTACAGCGCCCTGCCCGAGGCACCGCAGGGCTTCATCCCCTACGCCCGCGTGGAGCACTGCAAATACGCCGTGGCCGACGGCCGCATCGGCTTCATCGGCACCGGCAACTGGGGCTGGAGCTACTTCGCCACCACCGTCGATGCCTCGCTGTTCATCGCCGGCAGCGGCCCGGCGCACACGCTCACGGC
>JAKAZT010000023.1 GCA_021815695.1 Pseudomonadota bacterium | reverse complement strand
TCAAGTTCGACTTCCTCGGCCTGCGCACGCTGACCATCATCGACTGGACGGTGAAGGCCATCAACGCGCGCCGCGCAGGGACGCGCCAGTGTCGCGACAGGCAGGATGCCGACAGCGACCGCCGCGCAGGGACGCGCCAGTGTCGCGACAGGCAGGATGCCGACAGCGACCGCCGCGCGCAGGCCGGTGAGGCGCTGCTGGACATCACGCAACTGCCGCTGGACGATCCCGCGCCCTACGAGCTGCTCAAGCACGCGCGCACGGTGGCGGTATTCCAGTTCGAGTCCCCCGGCATGCAGCGCATGCTCAAGGAAGCCAGGCCGGACCGCTTCGAGGACATCATCGCGCTGGGCGCACTGTTCCGCCCCGGCCCGATGGACCTGATCCCCAGCTTCGTGGCGCGCAAGCACGGCCGTGAGACGGTGAGCTATCCCGACCCGCGCGTCGAGCCGATCCTGCGCGAGACCTACGGCATCATGGTCTACCAGGAGCAAGTGATGCAGATGGCGCAGATCATCGGCGGCTACTCGCTGGGCGCCGCCGACCTGCTGCGCCGCGCGATGGGCAAGAAGAACGCCGAGCAGATGGCCAGGGAACGCGCCCGGTTCATCGCCGGCGCCGCCGGCAACGGCGTCGAGGCGGACCGCGCCGACGCCATCTTCGACCTGATCGAAAAATTCGCCGGCTACGGCTTCAACAAGTCGCACGCCGCCGCCTACGCCCTGGTCAGCTATCAGACCGCGTGGCTGAAGGCGCACTACCGGGCCGAGTTCATGGCCGCGACGCTGTCGTCGGACATGGAGAAAACCGAAAAGGTCGTGGCTTTCCTCGAGGACGCGCGCGCCGGCGGACTGGCCGTGCGGCCGCCCGACGTCAATGCCTCGACCTACCCGTTCGCCGCCATCGACGCGCACGCGATCCGCTACGGCCTCGGCGCGATCAAGGGCGTCGGCCGCGGCGCCTGCGAGGCCATCGTCGGCGCGCGCGAATCCGGCGGACCATTCCGCGACCTCGGCGACTTCTGCCGTCGCGTCGATCCCGGCAAGCTCAACAAGCGCGTGCTCGAGGCCCTGATCCTGGCCGGAGCGATGGATGCGCTGGCGCCGCATCGCGCGGTCCTGATGGCGCAACTGCCGGAAGCGGTGAAGGCGGCCGAGCAGCAGCAGCGCGACCGCGCCGCCGGCCAGAACGACATGTTCGGCGCGCCGCTCGCGGCCGACGGCGAGACGGCGCCGCTGCCGCTGCCCGAGCTGCCGCCGTGGCCGCTGGAACGGCTGCTGGCCGGCGAGCGTGCCACGCTGGGGTTTTTCCTCAGCGGTCATCCCACCGATCCCTGGCAGGATCTGCTGACGCAGCTCGCCACCTCCCCGCTGGGCAGCATCGAGGCACAGTACAAGCCGCCCGAGCCGGCGCGCAGCGGACGCCCGGTGGACACGCCGTGGACCGTGGCCGGCATGGTGATCGACGTGCGCCGCCGCGGCCAGGGCATGGCCATCGTCCAGCTCGAGGACGGCAGCGGCCGCATCGAGGCCAGCTTCTTCAATGAGGTGCTGGACGAGTACGGTCCGCTGCTGACCCGCGACGCCATCCTGATCGTCGAGGGCGGCCTGCGTCACGGCGATTTCGGGCTGTCCCTGCGCGCGCGCCGGGCATGGTCGCTGGCGCAGGTCTGCGAGAGCCACGCACGCCTGCTGCGGCTGCGGCTCAACGGTGTCGATGCCGACTTTCCGGCGCGCCTGCGCGAGACGCTGGCACCGTTTCGCGGTGGCCGCACGCCGCTGCTGCTGAGCGGCTACAGCAATGCCGGCGGACAGGCCGATCTGGAGCTGGGCGAGGACTGGCGCGTGCACGCCCTGCCGGAACTGCTGCGCGCGCTGGGCAGCCTGCCCGGCGTGATCGCCACGGAGCTGCGGCTGGCACGGCCGACGGCCGGCTGACCGCCACCCATGCGATCGCTATACTGCGGCCTTTGCCGGGCGAACGGTTGCGAATGAACCCGAACTTCCTCGATTTCGAGCAACCCATCGCCGAACTGGAGGCCAAGCTGCAGGAACTGCGGCAGGCCGGCCAGGGTCAGGCGCTCGACGTCGAGGACGACATCGGCCGGCTCGAACAGAAACTGCGCCAGCGTACCGCGGACATCTTCCGCGAGCTGACGCCGTGGCAGATCGCCCAGGTCTCGCGCCATCCGGCGCGCCCCTACACGCTGGATTACCTCGGCGCGATCTGCGAGGAGTTCCACGAGCTGGCCGGCGACCGCGCCTATGCCGACGACGCCGCGATCGTCGGCGGCCCGGCGCGGCTCGACGGCCGCGCGGTGATGGTGATCGGCCACCAGAAGGGCCGCGATACCAAGTCCAAGGTACGCCGCAACTTCGGCATGCCGCGCCCCGAGGGCTACCGCAAGGCGCTGCGCCTGATGAAGATGGCCGAGCGCTTCGGGCTGCCGCTGCTGACCTTCATCGACACCCCGGGCGCCTATCCCGGCGTCGGCGCCGAGGAGCGCGGCCAGTCCGAGGCGATCGCGCGCAACCTGCTGGAAATGGCCGACCTGCGGGTGCCGGTGATCTGCACGGTGATCGGCGAGGGCGGCTCGGGCGGCGCGCTGGCGATCGGCGTCGGCGACCGCACCCTGATGCTCGAATACAGCACCTATTCGGTGATCAGCCCCGAGGGCTGCGCTTCGATCCTGTGGAAGAGCGCCGACAAGGCGCGCGACGCCGCCGAGCAGCTCGGCCTGACCGCACCGCGGCTGCTGGAACTGGGCCTGGTCGACAGCGTGATCCCCGAGCCCCTGGGCGGCGCGCATCGCGACCCGGACGCGATGGCCGCGACCTTGAAGAAGGTGCTGACCGATACCCTGGGCGAACTCGACAAGGTGCCGGTCGCCGCGCTGCTCGAGCAGCGCTACCGGCGCCTGCGCGCTTGCGGCGCCTACGCCGAATAGGCCGCTCCGGCCATCCGGCACGCTCGCGCGCGGTGAATGCATCTGGCAAAGCGCGCGCCTGACAAAGCGACGCCGGCACAGGGCCGGCGTCGAAATCAGATTGAAGCAGCCGGACTGAACCGGGTTGCCCTTACCAATGGTAGGCCACCGTGGCGTAGTAATACGCGCCACTGAAACCGAACGGCGAGTTCTGCGAGTAAGGCAGGATGATGTTGAATGCGCTCGTCGCGGGAACCTGGGTCGGATACTGGTTGGTGAGATTGTCCCCGCCGACGGTGAAGTTCCAGCTGTTCCAGACGTAGCCGACCGACGCATCCAGTGTCACCTTGGCGCCATAGCTCAGGTCGCCGGAGGGCGACGATCCGTAGGTCGCGAAGGAGCCCCAGCGCGTGGCCTGGCCATGCACGCGCCAGTTGCCGTAGCTCCAGTCGCCCGCCAGGAACAGCTTGTCGCGCGGAGTGCCCGTGGTGATCAGGCCCTGGGTGGGACGGTCGATCACCGGCAGGGTCAGCCCGGCCAGTCCCAGCTGCGGCGGATTGGGCCGGATGTAGAGGATGTCGGTCTTGTTGTAGTTGCCGCCGCCGGTCAGCTTGAGGCTGCCGGCCGCTCCGAGATCGATGGGATAGGTCCCCACCAGATCGACGCCGCGGGTACGGGTGTTGACCGCGTTGGTGAAGAAGCGGCCGCCGCTGACTTGCGGGATGCCGACCGAGGTCAGGTAGTTCTGCACCGCCGTACCGACCAGATTGCCGCTGAGGATGACGCGGTTGTCGATGGTGATCTGGTAGAAGTCGAGGGTCGCGTAGAGACCATTCTGCGGCGTGAACACCAGGCCCACGCTGTAGTTGTGCGACTTTTCCGGCTGCAGCGGCTGCGCCCCCAGCGCCACGGCGGCGGGATTGTTCACCGGGAAGGTGCGGATGGTGTACGGCACCAGGTTGCCGCCGCCGACGTTGACGAAATTGATCGCGGTGCTGGAGTAGAACTCCTGCTGCAGCGAGGGCGCACGGAACCCGGTCGAGGCGGTGGCGCGCGCGGCGATGGTGTTATTGAAAGCATAGCGGCCGGACAGCTTCCACGCGGTGGTGCTGCCGAAATCGCTGTACTTCTCGTGGCGCACGGCAAAGCCGGCGGAGAGCTTGTCGGTCAGGTCGTTCTCGAAATCCAGATAAACCGCCTGGTTGTGCCGGCTGTGGCTGCCCGCATCCAGCGGCTGGTAGCCGGGGAACACCTGTGCTCCGGCGCCGGCATAGGACGCGGCGTCGCCCTGCTTGATGGCGAACTTCTCCTGCCGGTACTCGAGGCCCCAGGCCACGGTCAGCGGGTTCTGCAGGGCGCCGACGTTGACGTCCTTGCTGAAGTCGGCGTTCAAGACGTTCTGCTGGTTGGTGATGGTGCCGATGTAGAACGCGGTCGGCGAGGCGGAACCCAGCGAGTAGTTGAAGGTGTTGCTGGTATTGAGCTTCCAGTGATTGCCGCCGGTGTTGGCGCTGACGTCGTAATGCCAGCCGTCGAGCACCGTGCCGCGCAGGCCCGCGACCAGCGAGCCATCCCAGATCGCGCTGTTTTCCACCGGCAGGTAACCGGCCGGGTACACCGCGAGCGCGGCCGGACTGCTGGTCTTGTACGCCGACAGCGAGCGGAAGAATCCCGGCGAGCTGACATCGCGCTTGTTGACGAGGGCAAAAGCGTAGAACTGGACCTGCGGCGTGAAGTCGTACTGCATGTTCAGCGCCGCATTCTGCTGCTTGAGCAGCGGCAGGCCGTAGTGGAAGGTCACCTGGCCGTAGGTCGGATCGGTCGGATAGCGCAGATCCGGACCCGCGAGATTGGTCGGATCCTGATGGGTGGCGTCGACGCTGAGATGGATCCAGCCCTTGTTGCCCAGCGCGAAGCCGCCGTCGGCGCCACCCTGCACGGTCATGCCGTCGGCGCCGTCATGGCTGTTGTAGCGGCCGACCGTCGCGTTGACCGAGCCACCGTGGTTGCCGCCCTTGAGGATGATGTTGATCACGCCGGCGATGGCGTCCGAGCCGTATTGCGCAGCGGCGCCGTCGCGCAGCACCTCGATGCGCGCGATGGCGTTGATCGGGATGGCGTTGAGATCGACCGGCGAGGAGCCGCGGCCCAGCGTGCCGTTGACATTGACGATCGCGGTGGTGTGCTGGCGCTTGCCGTTGATCAGCACCAGCGTTTCGTCCGGCGACAGCCCGCGCAGCTGCGCCGGCTGGATCGCGTCGGTGCCGTCGGTGACGGAGGGCTGCGGAAAGTTGAACGAGGGCAGCAGGGTGCGCAGCGCCGACGCCAGGCTGGTGGCGCCGGTGGCGGTCAGGTCCTTGGGCGTCAGCACGTCGATCGGCGAGAGCGAATCGGCCTCGGTGCGGTCGAACGCGCGAGTGCCGGTGACCACCACGGTCTCGAGCTGCTTGGCCTTCGACGAATTGGCCGCCGCGGCCGGAGCGGTCTGGGCATGCACGCTGCCGGCGGCCAGCGCGGCGATCAGGGCCAGCGCAAGCGGATGCCGGTGCAGGGGGGCATTGAAGCGAGTCATCGGAAATCCTCTCGGTGGGGATGGGGGTCGGCGCTGTCCTGGACCGTCATGTTGCTATGCATGACAGAATCGTAAAGGTCAATTTACGATTCGCTTAACAACGCGGGCTCGATGCTCAGGACTGCTTCAGTCTTGAGTTGCGCGCCGCGGCCACGATACTGAGGGGACGGCCCGGCACACGTCGCCGGCCCACCGTTTCGGAGTCCCCGATGCCGATCTACGCCTTTCACTGCGAGTCCTGCGGCCATCAGTTCGATCGCCTGCAGCGATTGGCGGACGCCGATCCGGACGTTTGTCCCTCCTGCGGCGCGGCCGCCGTGAAACGCAGCATCACGGCTCCCGCCTTTCGCCTGGCGGGCAGCGGCTGGTACGAGACCGACTTCAAGAAAGACGGCCAGCGCAATGTCGTCCACAAGGACGCGCCGGTCGCAGCGACGCCCGCCGCGCCCGCGACGCCTGCAACGCCTGCAGCGACTGCGACGCCCGCGGCCGGCGATGCCCGCCCGGCGGCCAAACCGGCGACGGCCGGCAGCAGCGGCGGCGACTGAGACGCGCTTCCGGCGTTGCCGCACTGCCGCATGCGGCTTAGCATGGCGGGCTGATCCGGCGGCGTCCGGGCTTGGAGTCCTGCATGCGCACCCATTACTGCGGCCTCGTCGATGAGGCCCTGATCGACCATCCGGTGACGCTGTGCGGCTGGGTCGACACCCGCCGCGACCATGGCGGCGTGGTGTTTCTCGATCTGCGCGATCACGAGGGCATCGTGCAGATCGTGGTCGATCCCGACAACGCCGGGGCCTACGCCGCGCTGGCCGGCGTCGGCTACGAATGGTGCCTGCGCGTCGAGGGCACGGTGCGCCGGCGCGTCAGCGTCAACGAGCGCGTGCGCAGCGGTCGGGTCGAAGTGGCGGCCACGCGCATCGAGGTGCTCAATGCCGCGCGCGACCTGCCGTTCGCGCTGCACGAGAACCCCAGCGAGGAAACGCGGCTGGCCTACCGCTATCTCGATCTGCGGCGCCCGGAGATGCAGCGCATGCTGCGCACCCGCACGCGTCTGGTGCAGGCGCTGCGCCGGCATCTGGACGCGGCCGGGTTCCAGGACATCGAGACGCCGATCCTGACCAAGGCCACGCCCGAAGGCGCGCGCGATTACCTGGTGCCTTCGCGCGTGCACGCCGGCCAGTTCTTCGCCCTGCCGCAGTCACCACAGCTGTTCAAGCAGTTGCTGATGATGGCCGGCTTCGACCGCTACTACCAGATCGCGCGCTGCTTCCGCGACGAGGACCTGCGCTCGGACCGCCAGCCCGAGTTCACCCAGCTCGACATGGAGTTCGCCTTCGTCGACGAGCGCGCGGTGCAGGACTGCGTCGAAACCCTGATCCGCAGCGTGCTGCGCGAAGTCGCCGGCATCGAACTGGCCGATCCCTTTCCGCGCATGACCTGGGCCGAGGCGATGCGTCGCTACGGTTCCGACAAGCCCGACCTGCGCATCGCGCTGGAGCTGGTCGATATCGCCGACGCGGTGCGCCACGTCGAGTTCAAGGTGTTCGCCGATCCCGCCAACGACCCCGCCGGCCGCGTCGCGGCGCTGCGCGTGCCCGGCGCCGCCGCGCTGACCCGCCGCGAGCTCGACCTGCTGGGCGAATACGCCGGCAAGTTCGGCGCACGGGGCCTGGCGTGGATGAAGGTCGAGGCACTGGCCAGGGGCCGCGAAGGCGTGTCCTCGCCGGTGACCAAGTTTCTCGACGATGCCGCGCTGGCGCAGGTCCTGCGCCTGACCGGTGCCGCCGACGGCGATCTGCTGCTGTTCGGCGCCGGACCGTGGAAAACCGTCAGCGATTTCATGGGCGCGCTGCGGCTCAGGCTGGGCCGCGAGCGCGGCCTGGTCGACAACGCCTGGCGGCCGCTGTGGGTCACCGACTTCCCGATGTTCGAGCACGATGCCGCGGCCGGTCGCTACGTCGCCCTGCACCACCCGTTCACCGCGCCCAGGGTCGATGATGTCGCCGCGCTGCGCGCCGATCCGGCCCACGCCGTCAGCCGCGGCTACGACATGGTGCTCAACGGCAACGAGATCGGCGGCGGCTCGATCCGCATCCATCGCCCGGACCTGCAGAGCACGGTGTTCGACCTGCTCGGCATCGAACCTGCCGAAGCCGAGGCCAAGTTCGGCTTCCTGCTGACCGCGCTCCGGCACGGCGCGCCGCCGCACGGCGGCATCGCCTTCGGCATCGACCGCATCGCGGCACTGATCGTCGGCACCGACTCGATCCGCGACGTCATCGCCTTTCCCAAGACCACCAGCGCGCAGTGCCTGCTCACCGGGGCGCCTTCGGCGGTGGCGGACGCGCAACTGGGCGAATTGCACGTGCGGGTGATCGCGACGCCTGCCGACTGAGGCCGGCCGGGTGCCATGCCGGCTGCGTCGAACGGCCGCGGTCGGCGCCCGGCACGGCCACGGCGAGGCCTGGCAGGCCAGTTGGGGTAAAGTTGCGCGCTTGAATCGAACGCCATGCAGGGGTCGAGATGGGTAGAGGTCCTTCCATCGAGGGTCGCAAGAACGCCGAGGACGCCAAGCGCGCCAAGGTGTTCACCAAGCTGATCCGCGAAATCACCCTGGCCACCCGCGCCGGGCTGCCCGATCCGGCGCACAACCCGCGGCTGCGCACGGCGGTGGAAAAGGCGCTGGCGGCCAACATGACCCGCGACACCATCGAGCGCGCGATCAAGCGCGGCTCGGGCGCCGACGGCGCCGACCACATGCACGAGCTGCGCTACGAGGGCTATGGCCCCGCCGGCATCGCCCTGATCATCGACTGCGTCACCGACAACCCGCAGCGCAGCGTCGCCGACGTGCGCCACGCGCTGGCCAAGCACGGTGGCAACCTCGGCACCAGCGGTTCGGTGGCGTTCCAGTTCAGCCGCACCGGCGAGCTGGTGACGGTGACCGCAGGCAAGCCGGAGCTCGAGGAAAAGGTACTCGAGGTCGCGCTCGAGGCCGGCGCCGATGACGTCGTGAGCGAACCCGGCGTCAGCGTGGTGCTGTGCGCGCCGGACCACGTCGAGGCGGTGCGCCAGGCGCTGGTCGCGTCCGGCCTGGCACCGGCCCGCGCCGAGGTGGTGATGCGCCCGGCCGCGCGCGTTGCGGTGCCGGCCGAGGCACTGGAGCCGCTGCTCGACCTGATCGACTGGCTGGAAGCGCTGGACGACGTTCACGACGTCTACCACAACGCCCTGCTGCCGCAGGAGCACGCCGCGTAGGTCGCCGGGTGACCGTGCGGCTCCGCCAGCGGCCCTGCCCATGACGCGCATCCTCGGCATCGATCCGGGCTCGCTGCGCACTGGCGTCGGCATCGTCGACGCCGGAGTCGGTGGTCGCGCGCGACACGTCTTTCACACCGCGCTGGCCGTCGGCGACGCGGACAATTTCCCGCTGCGCCTGAAGCGCATTTTCGACGGCCTCACGGCGATCGTCGAGACCCATCGGCCGGACGAAGTCGCGATCGAGCGCGTGTTTCTGGCACGCAATCCCGACTCGGCGCTGAAGCTGGGCCAGGCGCGCGGTGCGGCGCTGTGCGCAGTGCTTGCGCGCACGCTGCCGGTGCACGAATACGCGCCGATGGAAATCAAGCGTGCGGTGGTCGGCAACGGCGCGGCCGACAAGACCCAGGTGCAGCACATGGTGAAGATGCTGCTGGGGCTGGACGCGACGCCACAGACCGATGCCGCCGACGCGCTGGCGGTGGCGATCACCCACGCCCATGTGCGCAGCAGCGTTGCCCAGCTGGGTGTCGCGCGCAGCGCCTGGAGGACCCGCCGATGATCGGTCGCCTGCGCGGCATCCTGGTCAGCAAGCAGCCACCGTGGGTGCTGCTGGACGTGCACGGCGTCGGCTACGAACTGGAAGTGCCGATGTCCACCCTCTACGACCTGCCCGAGACCGGCCGCGAGGTAAGCCTGCTGACGCACTACGCGGTCAAGGAGGACACCGTCGCACTGTACGGTTTTCTGCACGAGTCCGAGCGCGTGCTGTTTCGCAACCTGCAGAAGGTCAGCGGCATCGGCGCGCGCATCGCGCTGGCGGTGCTGTCGGGGGCGTCGACCGCCGATTTCGCGCGGCTGGTGCAGGCCGGCGACATCACCGCGCTGACGCGCATTCCCGGCATCGGCAAGAAGACCGCCGAACGCATCATCGTCGAGCTGCGCGACCGCGTCGACGGACTGGCCGCGACGCCGCCCTCCGGCGGCGCCGGCGTCACGCCGCGCGATGCGCTGGGCGAGGCCACCGTCGCCCTGCAACAGCTCGGCTACAAGCCCGTCGAGGCGCAGCGTCTGGCGCGCGAGGCCGCGGTCAGCGGCGACGGCGCCGAGGCCATCATCCGCAAGGCGCTGAAGATCGCGCTGGGCGGCTCCGCATCCTAGGCACCGGAACCCCGAACCCGACATGGCCACCCAAGCGCACGATCTGCCCGTCGATACCGCGACCCGACAGCGATGGTCGGCTCTCGCGCTGGGCGCCCTCGGTGTCGTCTATGGCGACATCGGTACCAGCCCGCTGTATTCGCTGCAGCAGACCTTCGGCGAGCACGGCATCGGCGTCAGCCACGACAATGTTCTCGGCGCGCTGTCGCTGATCTTCTGGTCGCTGATCGTGGTGGTGTCGCTGAAGTACGTGCTGTTCGTGATGCGCGCCGACAACAAGGGCGAAGGCGGCATCATGTCGCTGATGGCGCTGGCCCAGCGCGGCGTGCGCAACAGCCCGCGGGTGCGCTGGGCGCTGCTGGCGCTGGGGCTGGTCGGCACCGCGCTGTTCTATGGCGACAGCGTGATCACGCCGGCCATTTCGGTGCTCTCGGCGATCGAGGGCCTGCGCGTCGCCGAGCCGACCCTGGCTCGCAGCGTCATCCTGTGGATCACGGTGGCGATCATCTTCGGCCTGTTCGCGATGCAGCGCTATGGCACTCACCGCGTCGGCTCGCTGTTCGGACCGATCATGATCCTGTGGTTCGCCAGCATCACCCTGACCGGCGTGCTCGGCATCCTGCGCCAGCCGCATGTGCTGGCGGCGCTCAGTCCGCATTACGCCGTGCTGTTTTTCGTGCACAACCACGGCGATGCGTTTCTGGCGCTGGGTTCGGTGGTGCTGGCACTGACCGGTGCCGAGGCGCTGTACGCCGACATGGGCCATTTCGGCAAGAAGCCGATCCGCCTGGCCTGGTTCGCCCTGGTGCTGCCGGCGCTGGTGGTGAACTACTTCGGCCAGGGCGCGCTGCTGCTGGACGACCCCAGGGCCGTGTCCAACCCGTTCTACCTGCTGGTGCCGCAACCGTTCCTGTACCCGATGGTGGCACTGGCGGCGGTGGCCACGGTAATCGCCTCGCAGGCGGTGATCTCGGGGGCCTTCTCGATGACGCGCGAGGCAATCCAGCTCGGCTATTCGCCGCGCATGCAGGTCAAGCACACCTCGGAGGAACAGCGCGGACAGATCTTCATCCCCTGGATCAACCGCATGCTGCTGATCCTGGTGCTGGCGGCCGTGCTGGGCTTCCGCACCTCCGACAGCCTCGGCGCGGCCTACGGCATCGCCGTGACCGGCACCATGACCGTCACGACCATGCTGGTCCTGGTGGTGGCGCGCAAGCTCTGGCACTGGCCGCTGGTGCTGGTGCTGCCGCTGGGCATCGGACTGCTGACCGTCGACCTGTCGTTCTTCGCGGCCAACCTGGTCAAGATCGAGAGCGGCGGCTGGTTCCCGCTGGCACTCGGCGCCGTCGCCTTTGCCGTGATGAGCACCTGGCGGCGCGGTCGCGAACTGGTGCTGCGCGAGATGAAGCAGGGCGGACTGGCGGTCGACACCTTCCTGGGCAGCATCGCCAACCATCCGCCGCTGCGGGTACCGGGTACCGCGGTGTTCCTCACCGCCAATCTCGGCGCCGTGCCGATCGCCATGCTGCACAATCTCAAGCACAACAAGGTGCTGCACGAACGCAACGTGCTGCTGACCGTGGAGATCCTCGACTCGCCGCGCGCCGACCCCGACGAGCGCATCGAACTCAAGTCGCTGGGTGCCGAGTTCTACCGGCTGGTGCTGCGCTTCGGCTTCGCGGAAGATCCTGATCTGCCGCGCACGCTGGGCAGTTGCCAGAAGCTGGGCCTCGGCTTCGACCTGATGGACACCACCTTCTTCATCAGCCGCGAGACCGTGATTTCCAGCAACCGCCCGGGCATGGCGCTGTGGCGCGACAAGCTGTTCGCGTTCCTGGCCCGCAATGCGATGCCCGCCACCGCGTTCTTCCGCATTCCCGGCAATCGCCTGATCGAGCTGGGCACACAGGTGGAAATCTAGGCATGCATGCGCCAATGTATCGAGGTGCATGCATCATGCAAATCAAGGCGGCCGGCACCACCGTACCGATTCTCGCCCGTTCCCCGATGGAGCCGTCATGAACACCGCTTCCTTTACTCGCGAACAGCTGCTGGCCTGCGGGCACGGCCAGCTGTTCGGCCCCGGCAATGCGCGCCTGCCGCTGCCCAACATGCTGATGTTCGACCGCATCCTCGGCATCTCCGACCACGGCGGGGCCTTTGATCGCGGCTATATCGAGGCCGAACTCGACATCCGCCCCGACCTGTGGTTCTTCGGCTGCCATTTCGAAGGCGATCCGGTGATGCCGGGTTGTCTCGGACTCGACGCGCTCTGGCAACTGGTCGGCTTTTTCCTGGCCTGGCAGGGACTGCCGGGACGCGGACGAGCGCTCGGCGTCGGCGAGGTGAAGTTTTCCGGCCAGGTGCTGCCCACGGCGCGTCTGGTGACCTACCAGATCGACATTCGCCGCGTGATGCGGCAGAAACTGGCGATGTCGATCGGCAACGGCCGCATGCTGGTCGACGGGCGGCCGATCTACGAGGCCAGCAATCTGCGCGTCGGTCTGTTCACCAGCACCGAGGGCTTCTGAACATGCCGGAAAAGCGCATCGTCATTACCGGCATGGGCATCGTGTCGTGTCTCGGAAACGATCCGGATACGGTCAGCGGCGCGCTGCGCGAAGGCCGCTCGGGCATCCGCTTCGTGCCCGAATATGCCGAACTGGGCCTGCGCAGCCAGGTGGCCGGCGTCCCGCAGATCGACCTCGACGCCGCCATCGACCGCAAGCTCAAGCGCTTCATGGGCGACGCCGCTGCCTACGCCTGCGTGGCGATGCAGGCGGCAATCGCCGACGCCGGCCTGACGCCGGAGCAGGTGCGCAGCGAACGCTGCGGCCTGATCGCCGGCTCCGGCGGCGGCTCGCCCGCCAGCCAGATCGAGACCGCCGACCTGCTGCGATCGCGCGGCGTGCGCCGCATCGGCCCGTACATGGTGCCGCGCTCGATGTGCTCGACGGTTTCCGCGGGACTCGCCACCGCGTTCGGCATCCGCGGCATGAGCTATTCGATCTCGGCGGCCTGCGCCACGTCGGCGCACTGCATCGGCGCCGCCGCGCAGCAGATCCGCAGCGGCGCGCAGGACATCGTGTTCGCCGGCGGCGGCGAGGAGCTGCACTGGGGCATGACCGCGCAGTTCGACGCCATGGGCGCGCTGTCGTCGCACTTCAACGACACCTCCGCGCGCGCTTCGCGGCCCTACGATGCCGACCGCGATGGTTTCGTCATCGCCGGCGGCGGCGGCATGCTGGTGCTGGAGGATCTCGAGCATGCGCAGCGCCGCGGCGCGCGCATCCATGCCGAGCTGGCCGGCTACGGCATCAGCTCCGACGGCGCCGACATGGTCGCGCCCAGCGGCGAGGGCGCGGTGCGCTGCATGCGCATGGCGCTGGCCGCGGCGGGCGGCCCGATCGATTACATCAACACCCACGGCACCTCGACGCCGCTGGGCGACATCACCGAGTTGCAGGCGCTGCGCGAGGTGTTCGCTGCGCAGTGCCCGCCGCTGTCCTCGACCAAGGCGCTCAGCGGCCATTCGCTGGGCGCGGCCAGCGTGCACGAGGCGATCTACTGCCTGCTGATGCTGCGCGACGGTTTCATCGCCGGCTCGGCGCACATCGATCGACTCGACGAGCGTGCCGCTGACCTGCCCATCGTGCGCGCCTCGCGCGCCGCGACGCTGGACACGGTGCTTTCCAACAGCTTCGGCTTCGGCGGCACCAACGCCAGCCTGGTACTGCGCCGCTACGGCAAATGAGCGGAGCGCGCCGCCGGCCTCACAGGCTGCGCCGCGGCGGGACCAGCAGGTCGCCGAACAGCAGACCGGCGACCAGCGCGACCAGCAGGGTGATCAGCAGCAGACCGGCGTTGACGCCCAGATTGACGTCGCGTTCCAGCAGATAACCGACGCTGCGAAAACCGACCGACCCCGGCACCAGCAGGATGATGCCCGGCTCGCGCACCAGCGCGCCGGGCCGGCCGACGTGGCGCGCATACAGGTTGCTCAGCGCGCCCATCAGCAGGCCACCGAGGAACACGCCGAAACCGGCCCCGAACAGGCTGCCGCCGACCCGCGTCACCGCGTAGCCCAGCACCGCCGCCGCCATCACCAGCGGCCAGTCGCGGCGTGCCGCCTGGAACAGCACCGCGAATGCCAGCGCGCCGAACAGCAGCGCCGGAAAATCGGCCCAGCCCGGTACCGGCGGCAGCGCCCGCACCGCCTCGGGAACGCCCAGCAGCACGCACAGTTGCGCCGCAGCCAGCGTGCCGAAGGTCAGCTTGAGCAAGGTCGCCAGTGCGCCGGCCATGCGCGCCACGCCCGACACCAGATGCTGGGTCGACAGTTCGCGCACCGCGGTCGTCAGGGTCAGGCCGGGCATCAGCACGATCAGTGCCGAAAGCACCACCGGCTTGACCGCCAGCGGCACGATCCAGGCCGCGATCAGGCTGGCGACCAGGGTGGCGATGAAGGCGGCGATCGCCTCGTTGGCGGCCGCCAGTCGCGGACGGCGGCTGCCCGCGATGCTGAGCAGGCCGATCAGCAGGCCGATCAGCCCCGCCGCCAGCACCCCGGCCCACGAGGTGTGCAACAACGCGGCCACGGCCGCCGCGGCCATGCCGAAGGCGGCCACCGTGGCTGCGGCCCAGCCGCGCGGCGGCGGCGCCGACAGGGCCCGCAGCTGGGCAAATCCCGCGGTCACATCGAGCGCGCCGGCGATCACCTGATCAGCGATGCGGTCGACCGCGCACAGCCGCGCCAGATGCACGTCGCCCGGCGGCAGCCGCATGACCTGGGTCAGCGGCGAGCCGTCGCTGTGGTCGAGTTCCGCCAGGGTCAGAATGATCGCGGTCGGGCTGCACCAGACCTCGGCCGTCAGTCCCAGTCGCTGCGCGACCAAGCTGACAGCGTTCTCCAGCCTTGGCGCGGCGGTGCCGTACTGGTGCAGGCGCCGCGCGATCTCGGCGACGAAAGCCATGCGCGCCTCGCGCGGCGCGGTGTGACTCATGTGCCGCTCCGCGCCGATCCGGCGCAGATCACCGGCACGACGACGAGGCAAACGGAAGGCTGCGAGGTCATCGGGGTCATCGGCTCAGGGGCATCGGATCATCCCGGGATCGTACCGGGCGCGCGCGGCCGCCGCGAGCCGGGGTCGTATCGCGCGGCGCATGATCCGCCGGACGACCGCGTCGGCGGCTCGTCCGCGCTGCTGCCCGGCGGGCGCATTGCCGATGCGCCCGCGGGATTTGCGCACGCCCTGCGCGGGGCCGCTGTTTCGCGGCAAGATGCGCCAGGCGCATGCGGTCACCGCCGCGCGCCGCGAACACCCCGTCGGCAGCATGAAGCAGACCACCCTCGATCATCTGCTGGTTCGCATCCGCGCCTGTCGCACCTGTGCGGCACGGCTGCCGCTTGGGCCGCGGCCGATCCTGCAGGCGGGTCCGGGCGCGCGCATGCTGATCGTCGGCCAGGCACCGGGTCGCAAGGCGCATGGCAGCGGCATCCCCTGGGATGACGCCAGCGGCGAGCGCCTGCGCGCCTGGCTCGGCATCGATGCCGGGTGCTTTTACGATCCGGAACGGGTGGCGATCGTGCCGGTCGGGTTCTGTTATCCCGGCCGCGGCACCGGCGGCGATCGGCCGCCGCGACCCGAATGCGCGCCGCAGTGGTTCGCCGCGTTGCGGGCGCAGTTGCCGCGCATCGAACTGACCCTGGCGATCGGCCAGTACGCGCAACGCCTGGTGCTCGGTACGAGCCGCAAGAGCAATCTGACCCGTACCGTGCGCGCCTGGCGCGACTGCGGCCCGCAGCTCCTGCCGCTGCCGCACCCGTCGCCGCGCAACACACCCTGGCTGCGGCAGCAGCCGTGGTTCGCGGCGGATCTGTTGCCGGAGCTGCGCGCACGCGTCCAGACTCTGTTCGCGACGACGGCCGACGAGCCCGTTTGAGCCAACCGAACATGGACATCCGCATCCGGCGCGCCTACGACGACCCCGCACCCGGCGACGGCTACCGCGTGCTGGTCGACCGCGTCTGGCCGCGCGGCCGCAGCCGGCAGCAGCTTGCGCTCGACGCCTGGGCCAAGGATCTGGCGCCCGGTACCGCGCTGCGGCAGTGGTTCGGTCATCAGCCGCAGCGCTGGGATGCCTTTTGCGCCCGTTATCGGGCCGAGCTGTCCGTGGCTGCCGCCCAAGAGCAGCTGCGCGCCCTGCTGACCGCCGCCGGCCACGGTCCGCTGACCCTGATCTACGGCGCGCGCGACGCGACGCACAACCAGGCCGTGGTCCTGCGCGAGGCGCTGCGCGCGCTGACGCGGCGGTGAGCGCGGATCGGGTTGCGCTACAGCGTGTAGCGCACGTCCGGATCGGCGCGCAGGACGCGATGCGCGCCGTCGTAGGCGTCGCGCGAGAGCGCGCTGAAGCCGACGCTGACCGCGACGTAGTGGCCCTCGCGCGAGGGCCGCAGGCGCCGGCTGCCGGCGATCACCGTCACGCCATCGGCGTCAGCCAGCAGCGCCGGCACGCGCTCCTCGAGGCCGACGCCGGCGCGACCGACCGCGGTGATCTCGAACTCGCCCGGAAACACGAAGCCCTCACCGGGCGGCAATTCGCTGAACGGCGTCTCCTTCATCCCTTGCCACCGCCCGCCGGCGTCGCCGGCGAACCCTGGAACCACAGCCGCACGCTGTCGTACAGACGCCCGAAGTAGCCGGCCTCGGGTGCGTCCGCCAGCGCGATCAGCGGTGCCGTCACCAGCGGCTTGCCGTCGAGGCTGACGGTGACCGTGCCGATGGCCTGGCCCTTGCGGTATGGCGCGATCAGCGTCGCCGGCAGGTTCATCGCCGCCTTGAGATCGGCGTAGCGGCCACGCGGGATGGTCACCTCGACGTTGCCGGCCACGCCCACCGGCAGCGTGTCGGCAGCGCCCTTCCACAGCCGCGGCGTCGCCAGCGGCTTGCCGGCGGCATACAGCAGATGCGTGTCGTAGAAGCGGAACCCGTAGTTGAGCAGTGCCTCGTCCTGGCTGGCGGCGTCGGCAAGACTCTTGGTCTTCATCACCACCGCGATCATGCGCTGGCTCTGGCGCTGTGCCGAGGCCACCAGGCAGAAGCCGGCTTCGGCGGTGCTGCCGGTCTTCAGGCCGTCCACGCTGGGATCGCGGTACAGCAGCAGGTTGCGGTTGGCCTGCTTGATGCCGTTGATGGTGTAGGACTGGGTCTTGTATACCCCGTAATACTGCGGGTAATCGTGAATGATCGCGCGCGCCAGCAAGGCCAGGTCGTAGGCGGTGGTGTAGTGGTCCGGATGCGGATAGCCGCTGGCGTTCTCGAAGTGCGTGCCCTTCATGCCCAGCCGCTGCGCATAGGCATTCATCAGCTGCACGAACGCGGCCTCGGTGCCGGCGACGTGCTCGGCCAGCGCGATCGCGGCATCGTTGCCCGACTGCACGATCATGCCGTTGTAGACCTCGGACAGCGGATAGCGGTCGTGCAGCTTGAGAAAGCTGGTCGAGCCGTCGGTCCTGGCGCCGCCCTTGTCCCAGGCGTGATCGCTGATGTAGACGCTGCCGTTCCAGTGCACCTTGCCGGTCGCCAGCGCGGCGTCGACGACATACGCCGTCATCATCTTGGTCAGCGAGGCCGGCGCCAGACGCTCGTGCTCGTTGTGGTGGGCGATGATCTGGCCGGTGGTGTAGTCCATCAGCACCCATGAATCGGCGCCCAGCGCCGGCGGCTGCGGCACCGGCATCTGCGGCATGGCCGGCTGCGGTCGTTCGGGCGTGGGCAGCACCGGGCCGGGCACCGGCGCGCCGGATTGCGCGAAGGCGCTGGTCGCCGCGCCGAGCAGCGCGGCGCAGAGGATCGGGACAAGGCGGAAAGACGACGTTCTCATGGGCGACTCACTGCAAGGATCATTGGGAAGTATCCACCGCGACCTGCGGCTCGGGCAGGCCCAGGGCCTGGACGCGCGGACCGAGGCGGTCGGCTTCGGCGACGCCGCTCAGCGGCCCCAGCCGCACGCGCAACACGCGGCGACCGTGTACTACAGCCGCCGTCACATGAACGTCGTCGAAACCGGCCTGACGCAGACGCGCGGCAACGCGCTCGGCATTGGCACGCTCCGCAAACGCGCCGATCTGCAGATACAGCACCGGCGCGGCACCGCGCGCCGCGACCGCGGGTGGTGCCGGCAGGTCCTGCGGACGGCGCGGATCGATGCCCTGCACCTCGACCAGACCGGTGCCCTGCGCCCAGATGCCGATCTTCACTGCCGCGGCGTAGGACAGGTCGATGATGCGGTTGGCGACGAACGGTCCGCGGTCGTTGACGCGCACGATCACGCTGCGTCCGTTGGCCAGGTTGGTCACTCGCGCGTAGCTCGGCAGCGGCAGCACCTTGCTGGCGGCGGTGAACTTGTACATGTCGTAGGGTTCCAGGCTCGAGGTCAGATAGCCCTGGAACTTGTTGCCGTACCACGAGGCGATGCCGCGCTCGTCGTAACCCGCCGCCGACGCCAGCACGTGGTAGGTGCGCCCGTTGACGGTGTAGGTCGGCGCATTGCCGAAACGCGACCGCGGCTCGACCTTCGGCACCGGCTCGGGGATCGCGTTGACGTCGATCGGCGGCGCGCCGGGTCCGCCGTCCTGCGCCTGCGCGTAGCGGCCGCCGGCGCCGCCCGCGGGTTCGCGGTAGCCGCCGTAGGATTCCGGCGCGCGCCGCGGCGCCGAAGCGCAGCCGGCGAGCAGGGCCAGCAGGCCGAGGCCCAGCCCGGCACGCACGCCGCGATGTGCGGTCCGCGACGATGCGCTCACGCGGCATCCTCCATCAGGAACGTGTTGACCGTCAGGCGGCCGCGGGCCGGGTCCGCCGACAGGTTCAGGTCACCGGGGATGTCGGCACAGTGCAGCGTGTTGCCGCGATACAGGATCGCCCGGTTGAAGCGCGCGGCGTGCAGGGCGATGCGCTCGAACAGCGGCGTGTCGCCGGCGATGTAACCGGCTTGCGGCAGGCCGCTGCGCGCGACATCCGCCTCCAGCTGCGCCTTGTAGGCCGGATAGCGCGCAGCGTCGACGCTCTCGCAGCCGCTCGAGCGATGCCGGTAGAACGCCGTCCCGCCCTTCGCCTCGCGCCCGAGAAAGTGCAGCAGGGCCAGCCGCCCGGGCTCGAGACCGTCGTAGTGCGGCAGGCGCTGGATCGGCGCCAGCGCCGCGGGCGGCGTCGTCACCAGCGAGTACCAGGTTTCGAGCACGTGGCCGGAAGCGATGCCGAACACCTCGGCGATGATCGCGTCCAGCCCGTCGAGGAACCGGCGCACGAGCGCGGGCGGTACCGGCGCGCGGACGCCCGGATAGTGGACGCCCCGCGGACCGAAGCCGTGACTGCAGGCATCGTCGATCAGCGCCTGCGGATCGGGGACGAAATTCTCGATCACGACCACCGGCTGGTTTTCGCGACCGCTGCGGGTGACCTCGATGATGCGTCCGGTCGTCATGCGCGTCGCGTCACGACCTGCGGTCCGGCGCGGACGGCGGAGCGTCCGCAGCGGGTGCGCGCGCGGCGTCGGCATCCGCCGACTGCGCAGCGATGGCATCGGCCAGTTCGCTGACCGCCAGCGCATACAGCGGACTGGTGTTGTAGCGGGTCAGTACATAGAAATCGGGAAACACGAACCGCAGTTCGGAGCCGCCGGCGCCCTGCAGGCCGAGCAGCGCCGCCGGCAGTGCCGGATCCACGCGCGTTGCCGGCGCGTAACCCAGCGCCTCGAACGCCTGCAGCGGCTGCGTCGGCCGCTTGCCGGCCCAGGCCATGCCGGCCGACAGCGGCGCGGCGCCGGCGGTGGGCCATGCCGGCGTGCTGACCGGCTGACCGGCCTGCCAGCCGTGCGCGGCGAGATAGTTGGCGGTGCTGGCGAGGATGTCCGGCAGCGAGTCCCACAGATCGACGCGGCCGTCGCCGTCGGCATCGACGCCGTAGCGCGCAAGACTCGAGGGCATGAACTGGCACCAGCCCATCGCGCCGGCGTAGGAGCCGCGCAGCTCCTGGACCGCGACCGGCAGGCGGTCGGCCGGCAGGGTCAGCAGTGCGGCCAGTTCCTTCTGGAAAAAAACCGCGCGCGGCGGGTAGTGGAACCCCAGCGTGACCAGTGCATCGAGCACGCGGTAGCGGCCGGTGATGCGGCCATAGCGGGTCTCGACGCCCAGCAGGGCGACCAGAATCGTCGGTGAAACGCGATAGCGCGCGGCGGTGGCGTCGATCAGTTCGCGATGCTCGCGATAGAAGGCCGCGCCGGCCTCGATGCGCTGCGCATTGACGAAGATCGGACGGTAGTCGCTCCACGGCCGCGCCTCGGCCGGCCGCGTCATCGCGGCGAGAATCGAGGGCTGCACCGTGGCCTGCTGCAGCAGCGCGGTGATCCGCTGCGCGTCCAGCCCGGGATGCGCGGCGACCAGCGCGCGCACGAACGCGGCCTCGTCCGCCGCTGCGGTCACGACGGGCGGCACGGCGGGCGGGGATGTCGGCGCGGACGCCATCGCCGCGGCGGCCGGTTGCGGCGCGGGCGCCGGCTGCGACGGCACCCCGGCGCAGCCGGCCAGGGCCAGCAGCGAGACGGTCGGAAGGATCAGGCGCAGGCGTGACGACATGGTCGGGCGCAGGGAACACGGACGCCGCGGCCGGCGGCGCGCGGCAGCGTAGCACGCGCACGCAAGGCGGAACGCGATCGTCACGCGGATGATCGCTGCCACCGTGCTCAGGCGCGGGAATCGACCAGCTTGCGATGCGCGTGGATCGACATCAGCACGCCGAAACCGGTCAGCAGGCTCACCGCCGAGGTGCCGCCGTAGCTGACCAGCGGCAGCGGCACGCCGACCACCGGCAGGATGCCGGTGATCATGCCGCCGTTGACCATCACGTAGACGAAGAAACTCATCGCCAGCGCGCCGCCGAGCAGGCGCGAATAGGTGTCGCGCGCGTTCACCGCGATCCACAGGCAGCGGCCGATGATGAAGGCATACAGCGCGACCAGCAGGATCACCCCGATCAGGCCGAACTCCTCGGCGAACACGGCGAAGATGAAATCGGTGGTGTGCTCGGGCAGGAATTCCAGCCGCGATTGCGTGCCCTGGTGCCAACCCTTGCCGAACCATCCGCCGGAGCCGACCGCGATCTCCGACTGGATGATGTGCCAGCCGGTGCCGAGCGGATCCGATTCGGGATGAAGCAGGGTCAGCACGCGGTCGCGCTGATACTGGTGGATGAAACGCGAGTGCCAGGCGATCGGAAGCGCCAGAACCAGGCTGCCGAACAGCACGCCGATGCGCCACCACGCCAGCCCGGACAGGAACAGCGCGAACACGCCGGCCGCGGCCACCAGCAAGGCGGTGCCGAGATCGGGCTGCTTGGCGATGAGCACCGCCGGCACCGCAATCAGCAGGCCGACCACGGCCATGTCGCGCCAGCGCGGCGGCAGCGGCCGCTGGGCCAGATACCAGGCCACCATCATCGGCATGGTCAGCTTGAGCAGCTCGGAGGGCTGGAAACGCAGCACGCCGAGATTGAGCCAGCGATGCGCGCCGCGCCCCTCGCCCAGGGCCGCCACCACCACCAGCAGCAAGGTGCTGATCGCGTACAGCCAGGGCGTCAGGCTGCGCAGCCGCACCGGCGGCACCCGCGACACCGCCAGCAGCAGCAGCGCGCCGAGCACGAAGCGCGTGGCCTGCGCCACGATCACGTGCACCTCGAGGTCGGCGGCACTGGTCAGGGTCAGCAGGCCGACGCCGGCCAGCAACAGCAGTGCCAGTGCCAGCGGCAGATCCAGCCGCGGCCGCACGATCATGCGCAGCAACGCGTGGCGCAGGCGGGCCAGGGTGACGTTCATCCGGGAGGGGCCTGCGTCAGCGGCGTGTCGGGCAGGCCGCGTTCGCGCGCCCAGGCATCGAGGATCCGGCGCGCGATCGGCGCCGCGGCGCTGCCGCCCCAGGCCCCGTGCTCGAGCACGACCACCACCGCAATGCGCGGATCAGCGGCCGGGGTGAAACACTCGAACAGCGCGCGGTGCCGCGCGGCCAGCTGGGCGTTGGTCAGATGAGTGTCGTAGGCCGAGGTCGTGCGCGAATAGCGCTCGGCGGTGCCGGTCTTGCCGGCGATCGGATACGGAAACCCGACGCCCAGACCACGCGCGGTACCCTTGTCGCCGTTGACCACCCCGACCATGCCTTGAACCACCGTGTCCCAGTCCGGCACGCTGGTGGCAAAGCTGGGCGTCACGGGCGCTGGCGGCGCCGGCACCCGCGGCGCGCCCATCCCGGACTGTTCGGCCAGCAGCAGGCGCGGCGCGCGGGCCACGCCGTGATCGGCCAGCGTCGCCAGCGCGTGCGCCAGCTGCAGCGGCGTCACCACCCAGTAACCCTGGCCGATGCCGGCGATCACCGTTTCGCCCAGGTACCACGGCTGGTGGAAGGTGGCGCGCTTCCATGCCGGCGAGGGCAGCACGCCGGAGGCCTCGGCCGGCAGATCGATGCCGCTGGGTCGGCCGAAGCCGAACCTGCCCATCCACGTCGCCAGACGGTCGATGCCCATGTCCAGCGCCAGCTTGTAGAAATACGTGTTCACCGACTGCTCGATCGCCTGCACCATGGCGACGCGACCGACACCGCCGCGCTGGTCGTCACGATAGCCGCGCTTCTGCCCCGGCAGATAGAACTCGCCGGTGGAATCCACGGTGTCCTGCGGCGTGCGCAGGCCCAGCTCCAGCCCGCCGAGGGCCAGGTAGGGCTTGACCGTCGAACCCGGCGGATACAACCCGCGCAGCGCGCGGTTGAGCAGCGGCTTGTCGGGGTCATCCAGCAGCGCGCGGTAGTCGGCGTCGCTGATGCCGCTGACGAACAGGTTGGGGTCGTAGCTGGGCACGCTGACCAGGGCCAGCACCTGGCCGTTGCGCGGATCGATCGCCACCGCGGCACCGGGGCGCCCGGCAAAGGCGGCCTCGCCGGCTTGCTGCAGACGCGCGTCGATGCTGAGGTAGAGATTGCGCCCCGGCGTCGGCGGCACGCGCTCGAGCACGCGCAACGGCCGCTGGTCGACATTGACCTCGACCAGCTCGTAGCCGGGCTTGCCGTGCAGCAGGGTCTCGTACTGGCGCTCGATGCCGCTCTTGCCGATCTGCAACGTGCCGGCGTAAAGCTCGGGGTCGAGCCGGGCCTGCTCGTTCTCGTCGATGCGTCCGACGTAGCCGAGCACGTGCGCGAACAGCTTGCCCTGCGGGTAGTTGCGCATCAGATAGGGCACCACCGCCACGCCGGGGAAACGCCACTGGTTGATCGCGAAGCGCGCGATCTCGTCCTCCGACAGTTTCAGCCGCAGCGGCACGCTCTGGAACGGGCGCTGCTGCGCCAGCTCGTCGCGGAAACGGCGCAGGTCTTCCGCCGACAGCGGCACCACCTGCGCCAGCTGCTGCAGCATGGCCTGCATGTGCGGCACGCGCTCGGGCACCACCTCCAGCCGGTAGGCGGGGACGTTGTCGGCCAGCAGCACGCCGTTGCGGTCGTAGATCAGCCCGCGCGGCGGCGGCAGATAGACCAGGCGGATGCGGTTGGCGTTGGCGCGGGTGACAAACTCCTGATGCTGGACCACCTGCAGCCAGAAGAAGCGCGCCAGCAATCCCGACAGCGCCAGCAGGATCAGCGCGTAGCCGATCCAGGCACGCGCGCGGAAGCTGGCGTGCTCGCGGCGCGGATCCTTGAGCGCGGGCCGGCGCAGCATCAGCCGTCGCGCACGCGCAGCCGCGCGCGCAGGTCATCGAGCAGCAGGAACACGAACGGCCACAGCAGCGCGCCGGCGAACGGCGCCAGCCAGTAGGCCGCCGGCGGCCAGGGATCGCCGGCGAACAGACGCACCGCCAGCAGCAGGACGCGGTCGTTGAACAGCAATGCCAGCACGGCGAGCGCCTGCTGCCACATCGGGAAGAAGCGCAGGCGCGAACGGAAGCGCAGGGCCAGAAACACCAGCACGGTCAGTCGCAATGCCTGTTCCCCGAGCAGCGCGCCGTCGAGCAGATCGGCACCGAGACCGACGGCGAACGCGAGGCCGATGCCGACCTGCTCGGGCGCCTCCAGCGTCCAGTACAGCAGCACCAGCGCCGGCCAGTAGGGCTTCAATGGCAACAGCGTGCCCGGCAGCGGCACCAGCATCAGCAGCAGGGACAGCAGCAGGCTGCCCCAGAACATCGCGCGGCGCGCGCGCAGGCGGTTCATGGCGCCGCTCCGGCGCTGCGCGGGGCAGCGGGCGCGTCAGCCGCCGGCTTCAGGCGGGCGGGCGGGCCCGCCGCCGGCGCCAGCGCCGGCGGCCCGACCGGATCGGCCAGGTCGTGCAGCAGCAGCACCTCGCCGACGCGGCCGAGATCGGCCGCCGGCCGCGCCCAGGCACGCGCGTACATGCCCGAGCGATCCGGCCGCACCGCGGTCACCGTACCGACCGGAAAGCCGGCCGGAAAACGGCCGCCCAGCCCCGAGCTCAGCAGCTGGTCGCCGACGCGCAGGTCCGCCGAGATCGGCACGTTGGGCAACTCCAGGCGATCGCCGGCGGCGCTGCCGTCGGCGATCGCGCGCAGGCCGGTGCGTGCCACCGTCACCGGAATCGCATGGCTGGGGTCGGTGATCAGCAGCACCACCGCGGTATCGGGCAGCGCCTCGACGACCTGGCCGACGATGCCGCGGGCGTCGATCACCGCCTGTCCCGGCCGCACGC
>JAKAZT010000022.1 GCA_021815695.1 Pseudomonadota bacterium | reverse complement strand
ATGGGCATCCCCGGCGTCAATCGGCAGCGCGAATACCGCCGCTACTACCCGTCGGGCGAGGTCAGCGCGCACGTCATCGGCTTCACCAACATCGACGACCGCGGCCAGGAGGGCCTCGAGCTGGCGTTCGACGGCTGGCTGGCCGGCAAGCCGGGTCTCAAGCGCGTGATCCGCGATCGCCTCGGCCACGTGGTCGAGAACGTCGATCTGCTGAAGGAGCCGCACCCCGGGCGCGACCTGACCCTGACCATCGATCGCCGCATCCAGTACCTCGCCTACCGCGAGCTGGCCGAGGCGGTGCTGGCGCACCAGGCCAGTTCGGGCTCGATGGTGGTGCTCGATGCGCGCACCGGCGAGATCCTCGCCATGGTCAACCAGCCGTCGTACAACCCCAACAACGTCAACGGCAGCAACGCCGCGCAGCGCCGCAACCGCGCGGTCACCGACGTGTTCGAACCGGGCTCGGTGATGAAGGCGTTCACCATTTCCGCCGCGCTGGAGAGCGGGCAGTGGACGCCGACCTCGCCGATCGACACCTCGCCCGGCTACTACACCCTGGCCGGACACGAGATCCAGGACGTCGAGGACCACGGCAAGATCGACGTCACCCAGGTGATCACCTATTCCAGCAACGTCGGTGCCTCCAAGATCGCCATCACCCTGCCCAAGGGCGAGCTTTACGACGTCGATCGCCGCTTCGGCTTCGGTACCAGCACCGGCAGCGGTTTCCCCGGCGAGGCTTCGGGCCTGCTGCCGGATGGCGGGCACTGGAGCCAGATCCGCACCGCCACCATCGCCTACGGGTACGGGCTCAATGTCACCGCCCTGCAACTGGCGCAGGGCTATGCCGCGATCGCCGACGGCGGCGTGCTGCACACGCCCACCTTCGTCAAGGGCGAGGATTCGCGCGGCAACGCGGTGATCGATCCGGCGATCGCGCGCGCCGTGATCAGGATGCTGGAGACCGTGGTCAGTCCGCAGGGCACCGCGCTCAAGGCGGCGATTCCCAACTACACCGTGGCCGGCAAGACCGGCACCGCGCACATCGCCGCCGCCGGCGGCTACGAGAACCAGTACGAGAGCGTCTTCGTCGGCATGGTGCCGGCGACCGATCCGCGGCTGGTCGGCGTGGTGGTGATCCGCGATCCGACCAAGGGCGGCTATTACGGCGGCATCGTTTCGGCGCCGGTATTCAGTGCGGTGATGGACGGCGCGCTGCGCCTGCTCGACGTGCCGCCCGACAATGTGCAGCGCTGGTACGCCGGCGGTCCGGCGGCGACGCAGCCGATCCGGCCCGGAAGCCCGGCGCCGGACTACGCGCCCGGCGCGACCAATTACAAGGAGGGCACGCCGTGAGCGCCGGCATGCCGCTGGCCGCCTTGCTGGAGGGCATCGCCGATGCCGGCGCGGCGGGCGCGATCCGCATCCGCGGACTGAGCCTGGATTCACGCCGCGTGCGCGCCGGCGAAGCGTTCCTGGCACTGCGCGGGGCGCACGCGCACGGCATCGCGTTCGCGCCGGCCGCGGTCGCCCGCGGCGCGGCGGCGGTGCTGGCCGACGCGCCGGCGCCGGAGGATCTGCCGGTGCTGCCGCAAGTGCCGGTGCTGTGGATCGGCGATCTCGCCGCGCGCGCCGGCACGCTGGCCGCGCGCTGGTACGGCGAACCCTCGCGGGCGCTGACCGTGATCGGCGTCACCGGCACCAACGGCAAGACCACCACCGTGCAGCTGCTGGCGCAGGCATTCGAGCGCCTCGGCCGGCGCGCGGCCACCATCGGCACACTGGGCGCGGGCCTGCACGGTCAGCTGACCGCCGGCGAACGCACCACGCCGGACGCGGTCGCGGTGCACGGCCTGCTGGCCGGGTTCCGCGATGCCGGCGCCAGCCATGTGGCGATGGAAGTCTCCTCGCACGCGCTGGAGCAGGGCCGCGTCAACGCCGTCGACTTCGATCTGGCGCTGTTCACCAATCTCACCCGCGACCATCTCGACTATCACGGCAGCATGGCCGCCTACGGGGCCGCCAAGGCCAGGCTGTTCGCCTGGCCGGGACTGCGCACCGCGGTGATCAACATCGACGACGACTTCGGCCGCACGCTCGCGGCGCGGTTGCCGCCCGGCGTGCGCTGCCTGACCACCGGCATCACCAGCACCGACGCCGACGTGCGCGCCAGCGCCATTCGCGGCAGCGACGCCGGACTGGCGTTCCGTCTGCATGCGCCCTGGGGCGAGGCAGAGGTGACCTGCGCGCTGCTGGGACGCTTCAACGTCGCCAACCTGCTGGGTGTTGCCGCCGCGCTGGGCGCGCTGGGCACGGACTTCGACGCGCTGCGGACCGCGCTGGCGGCGCTGACTCCGGTGCCCGGGCGCATGAGCCGGCTCGGCGGCGGCGCCGCGCCGCTGGTGGTGGTGGATTACGCACACACGCCGGATGCGCTGGAGCAGGCGCTGACCGCGCTGCGCGCGCACTGCCGCGGCGCGCTGATCTGCGTGTTCGGCTGCGGCGGCGAACGCGATGCCGGCAAGCGCCCCGAGATGGGCACGATCGCCGCGCGCCTGGCCGATCGCACGATCGTCACCGACGACAATCCGCGCGGCGAAGACGGTGACGCCATCGTCGCGGCGATTCGCGCCGGCATGCCGGCCGGCGCGCGGGTCAGCGTGCAGCGCGATCGGGCGACCGCGATCGCGACCGCGATCGCGACCGCGCGACCGGGCGACGCGGTGCTGATTGCCGGCAAGGGCCACGAGCCCTATCAGGAGATCGCCGGCACGCGCCGCCCGTTCGACGACCTCGCCGCGGCGCGCGCGGTGCTGGAGGCGCGGCCATGCTGAACCTGCGCCTCGGCGAAGTGGCCCTGTGGACCCGCGGTCGCCTGTTCGGCGCCGACGCGGTCATCGACACGGTCGTCACCGACTCGCGCCGTGTCGAGCCGGGGGCGTTGTTCGTGGCGCTCAAGGGCGAGCACGCCGACGGTCACGATTTCGTCGTCGCGGCGGCGGCAAGCGGCGCAGCTGGCGCGCTGGTTGCGCGTCGCGTCGAGACGGTGCTGCCGCAGGTGCTGGTGGACGATGTCCTGCTGGCGCTCGGCGATCTGGCCAGCACGGTACGCGCGCAGCGGCGCGCGCGGGTGGTCGGCATCACCGGTTCCAGCGGCAAGACCACGATCAAGGGCCTGCTGGCGGCGATTCTCGCGCGCCGCGGCCGCACCCATGTCACCGCCGGCAACTACAACAACGAGATCGGCCTGCCGCTGACCCTGCTGGCGATGCCCGCGGATGCCGAATACGCGGTGCTGGAGATGGGCGCCGGCAAGCCCGGCGACATCGCCTACCTGGCCGCGATCGCGCGGCCGCAGGTGGCGCTGGTCAGCAACATCGCGCCGGCGCATCTGGAGCGACTCGGCAGCATCGACGGCGTGGCCGGCACCAAGGGCGCTCTCTACGAGGCGCTGCCCGCCGACGGCGTCGCGGTGATCAATGCCGACGACGCCTATGCCGGTTTCTTCGCCGGTCTGGCCGGTACGCGTCGAGTGCTGCGCTTCGGTCTCGGCAGCGCGGTCGAGGTGGGCGCCGCCGAACTGGCGCTGGCCGTCGACGGCAGCCGCTTCCGGCTGATGACGCCCGCGGGCGCCGCCGGCGTGCGGCTGCCGCTGCCCGGCCGGCACAACGTGCACAACGCGCTGGCGGCGGCGGCGGCCGCGATCGCGCTGGACATGCCGCTGGCCGACATCGTGGCCGGACTGGAAACCGCCGGCGCGGTGCCCGGTCGGCTGGTGCGGCGCGCGATGGCCGGCGGCTGGACCCTGATCGACGATACCTACAACGCCAATCCCGGTTCGGTGGCCGCGGCGATCGCCACGCTGGCGCTGGCCGGCGGCGAGACCTGGCTGGTACTGGGCGACATGGCCGAGCTGGGCGCCGGCGCCGAAGCGCTGCACGCTGCCGTCGGCACGCAGGCGCGCGCCGCGGGCATCAGCCGCCTGTTCAGCGTCGGCCGCCTGAGCCGCGCGACCAGCGTGGCGTTCGGCGATGCGGGCGCGCATTTCGACGATCAGGCGGCGCTGATCGCGGCCCTGCGCGACGCCCTGCGCGCGGGCGTCACCTGTCTGGTCAAGGGCTCGCGCTCGTCCGGCATGGAGCGCGTGGTGGCGGCGCTGAGCGGCGATGCCGCGGGAGGATCCGCGCATGCTGCTTGAACTGGCGCGCTGGCTGCAGGGCTACGTCGGCGGCTTCCATCTGTTCCTGTACATCACCTTCCGCACCATCATGAGTGCGTTGACGGCGCTGGCCTTCTCGCTGCTGCTCGGTCCGGGCCTGATCCGTCGCCTGGCCGCGCAGAAGGCAGGCCAGGTGATCCGCAGCGACGGCCCGCAGTCGCACCTCAGCAAGGCCGGCACGCCGACCATGGGCGGCACCCTGATCCTGCTGGCGATCGTCCTCGCCACCCTGCTCTGGGCCGACCTCGGCAACCGTTACGTCTGGATCGTGCTGGGCGTGACCGTGGCCTACGGCGCGATCGGCTTCCACGACGACTACAGGAAACTGGTGCTGAAGGACAGCCGCGGCCTGCCGGCGCGCTGGAAGTATTTCTGGCAGTCGCTGGTCGGACTGACCGCGGCCGTGCTGCTGTTCGCCAGCGCGCCGGTGCCGGCGGCGACCGCGCTGTACGTGCCGCTGTTCAAGCAGGTGGCGATTCCGCTCGGCGTCGGCTTCATTCCGATCGCCTATCTGATGATCGTCGGCTTTTCCAACGCGGTGAACCTGACCGACGGCCTCGACGGGCTGGCGATCATGCCGAGCGTGCTGGTGGCGGGTGCGCTGGGCATCTTCGCCTATCTCGCCGGCAACGCGGTGTTCTCCAGCTACCTCGACATCCCGGCGATCCCGGGCGCCGGCGAGCTGGCGATCTTCTGCGGCGCGCTGGCCGGCGCGGGCCTGGGCTTCCTGTGGTTCAACGCCTACCCGGCGCAGGTGTTCATGGGCGACGTCGGCGCGCTGGCGATCGGAGCCGCGCTGGGCTGCATCGCGGTGATCGTGCGCCAGGAGATCGTGCTGCTGGTGATGGGCGGCGTGTTTGTCATGGAAACCGCCTCGGTCGTGCTGCAGGTCGCCAGCTACAAGCTGACCGGCAAGCGCATCTTCCGCATGGCGCCGATCCATCACCACTTCGAGCTCAAGGGCTGGCCCGAGCCGCGCGTGATCGTGCGCTTCTGGATCATCAGCGTGGTGCTGGTGCTGATCGGTCTCGCGACCCTGAAGGTGCGCTGATGCTCGACTTCCTGCGCCCCGCCCAAGCCCAGCGTCACAGCGGTCCGCGCGGCCGCTACGACCCGTGGCTGCTGCTGGCGATCACCGGCATCGTCTGTCTCGGCATCGTGATGGTGGCGTCGAGCTCGATCGCGGTCGCCGAAGGGCGTCACATCGGGCCGTTCTACTATCTCAAGCGGCATCTGCTGTTCCTGACGCTGGGTGGCGCTCTGGCGCTGGTCGCGATCCGCACCGAGCTGCGGCAGCTGGAGAAGTACGGCTTCGTGCTGATGCTGCTGGCGGTGGCCTCGCTGCTGGCGGTGTTCGTGCCGGTGCTGGGCATGCGCATCAACGGCGCGCGGCGCTGGATCAACCTCGGCATCACCGGCTTCCAGCCGGTCGAGGCGGTCAAGCTGGTGGTGATCCTCTACGTGGCCAGTTACCTGGTGCGCCATCGCGAGGGCGTCGAGCGCAAGTTCTTCGGCGCGCTCAAGCCGGTCGCGGTCGCCGGATTCCTCGCCGTGCTGCTGCTGGCGCAGCCGGACTTCGGCTCGGCCTCGCTGGTGCTGGCGATCACCGTCGGCATGGTCTGGTTTGCCGGCGCGCGCATGCGCAATCTGGTGATGATGGGTCTGCCGCTGGTGCCGATGATGGCGTGGGCGGCACTGAGCAAGAGCTATCGCGTCGAGCGCCTGACCTCGTTCCTCAATCCGTGGAAGGACCCCTTCAGCGACGGCTTCCAGCTGACCCAGGCGCTGATCGCGGTCGGCCGCGGCGAGTGGTTCGGCGTCGGCCTCGGCGCGTCGGTGCAGAAGCTGTTCTATCTGCCCGAAGCGCACACCGACTTCATCCTCGCGGTGATCGCCGAGGAGCTCGGCCTGGCCGGAATCGTGCTGGTGCTGGGCCTGTTCGCGCTGCTGGTCGGGCGCGGCCTGTGGCTGGCGCTGAAGGGCGCGGAAATTGGCCAGCGTTATGCCGGCTACGTGGCGTTCGGCATCTCGCTGTGCCTCGGCGTGCAGGCGCTGGTGTCGATCGGCGTCAACCTCGGCGTGCTGCCGACCAAGGGCCTGACCCTGCCGCTGATCAGCTCCGGCGGCTCCAGCGTGCTGATGACCTGCGCGATGCTCGGCGTGCTGCTGCGCGCCAGCTACGAAATCACCCGTGCCGAGGATGCGCGGCGGATGGCCGTGCGCAACCCGGCTTTCGCCGGCCTGGCGGCGGAGGACGGCGCATGAGCGTCGCCGCGCCCGTGCTGATCATGGCCGGCGGCACCGGCGGCCACATCTTCCCGGGCCTTGCCGTGGCCGAGGCGCTGGCGGCAGCGGGCGTGCCGGTGGTGTGGCTCGGCGCGAGCGGCGGCCTGGAAACGCGGCTGGTGCCGGCGCGCGGCATCGCGCTGGAGACGGTGCCGGTCAGCGGTCTGCGCGGCAAGGGTCTGGCGGCGCGGCTGCGCGCGCCGCTGATGCTGCTGCGCGCCTTCGCCGCTTCGCTCGGCGCGCTGCGTCGCGTGCATCCGCGCAGCGTGCTGGCGCTGGGCGGTTACGTCGCCGGACCCGGCGGCGTCGCAGCCTGGCTGTTGCGGCGGCCGCTGGTGGTGCACGAACAGAATGCGCTGGCCGGGTTCACCAATCGCGTGCTGGCACGTCGGGCGCGGCGCGTGCTGGCGGGTTTCGCGCATGCCCTGCCGGGCGCCGAGTGGGTGGGCAATCCGGTGCGCGCGACGATCGTGGCGCTGCCGCCGCCCGCGGCGCGCTGGGCCGCGCGTGCAGGGCGTCCGCGCCTGCTGGTGCTGGGCGGCAGTCTGGGGGCGCGCGCGCTCAATCAGGTCGTGCCGCAGGCGCTGGCACTGCTGCCGCCCGCGCTGCGACCCGAGGTGCGGCATCAGTGCGGTGCGCGCGGCGTGGACGAGGCACGCTCCGCGTATGCGCGGGCCGGCATCGTGGCAGGCGTCGAACCCTTCATCGACGACATGGCCGGGGCCTACGCCTGGGCCGATCTGGCCATCTGCCGCGCCGGCGCCCTGACCATCGCCGAGCTGGCCGCGGCCGGTCTGGGGGCGATCCTGGTGCCGTTCCCGCATGCGGTGGACGATCACCAGACGCGCAACGCCGAGGCGCTGGTGGCGGCGGGTGCCGCCGAGTGCGTGCAGGAGCGCGATCTGGATCCGGCGCGTCTGGCCGACCGGCTCGGCGGCCTGCTGGGTGACCGCGACCGGCTGCTGGCGCTGGCGACGGCCGCGCGTACCCAGGCGCGCCCCGATGCGGCGGCCGCGATCGCACGCGCCTGTCTGGAGGTGGCCGCATGACGCCGCGTCGCCTGCGCGCCCAGGACGACTTCATGTACGCGTTCCGGCGCGTGCATTTCATCGGCATCGGCGGCGCCGGCATGGGCGGCATCGCCGAAGTGCTGCATACGCTCGGCTACGAGGTGTCCGGTTCCGACCGCGCCCGCAACGCGGTCACCGCGCGGCTCGCCGCGCAGGGCGTGGAGGTGTTCGAGGGGCACGACGCGCGTCATGTCGAGGGCGCCGACGCGGTGGTGACCTCGAGCGCGATCCGCGCCGACAATGTCGAGTTGCTCGCCGCGCGCGCGCGCCGCGTGCCGGTGGTGCCGCGCGCCGAGATGCTGGGCGAGCTGATGCGCTTCCGGCGCGGCATCGCCGTCGCCGGCACCCACGGCAAGACCACCACCACCAGTCTCGTCGCCAGCGTGCTGGCCGAGGCCGGTTACGATCCGACCTTCGTCATCGGCGGCCTGCTCAACTCGGCCGGCAGCCACGCGCGCCTCGGCAGCGGCGAGTACCTGGTCGCCGAGGCCGACGAGTCCGACGGCTCGTTCCTGCTGCTGTCGCCGGTGCTGGCGATCATCACCAACATCGACGCCGACCATCTGGAAAACTACGGCGGCGACTTCGAGCGGGTAAGGAAGGCCTTCGCCGATTTCCTGCACCGGCTGCCGTTCTACGGCATCGCCGTGTTGTGCGCGGACGATCCCGAGGTGGCCGCGCTGGCGCGCGTCACGCCGCGCAGCATGATCAGCTACGGCATCGACGCCGTCGATGCCGATGTGCGCGCCAGCCGCGTGCGTCAGCAGGGCGGCCGGATGCTCTTCGACCTGCACCTGCCCGGGTGCGTCGAGGCGCTGGCGGTCACCCTCAACCTGCCCGGCCGCCACAACGTGCTCAATGCATTGGCGGCGGCGGCGACCGGTTGGCAACTGGGGGTGGAAGCGCCGGCGATCGCGCAGGCGCTGGAACGGTTTCAGGGCGTCGGCCGGCGTTTCCAGCAGCGCGGCGAGATCGCGCTCGATCGCGGTCATGCGTTGCTGGTGGACGACTACGGACATCACCCGCGCGAGCTGGCCGCGGTGTTTTCCGCCGCGCGCGGCGGCTGGCCCGGGCGCCGCCTGGTGGTGGCATTCCAGCCGCACCGTTACACGCGCACGCGCGACCAGCTCGACGACTTCGCCCGGGTGCTGGCCGAGACCGACGTGCTGGTGCTGACCGAGGTCTATCCGGCCGGCGAGGCGCCGATCGCCGGCGCCGACGGCCGTTCGCTGGCGCGCGCGGTGCGCGCGCGCGGCAAGGTCGATCCGGTGCTGGTCGAGCATCCGCGCGAACTGCCCGGCGTGCTGCCGGCGCTGCTGCGCGACGGCGACCTGCTGCTGCTGCTGGGCGCCGGCGACATCGGTGCCGCGGCCGCCGAGCTGGCCGCCGCCGGACAACTGAAAACGGTGCGGCCATGACCCGACAGATCGATGATCCGCGCCAGTTCGGCCGCGTCGCCGTGGCGATGGGCGGACGCTCGGCCGAGCGCCAGGTGTCGCTGGACTCCGGCGCCAACGTGCTGGCGGCGCTGCAGGCGCGCGGAGTCGACGCGCACGGCATCGACGGCATTCCGGCGCTGCTCGATGCCTTGCGCGCCGGCCATTTCGCCCGCGTGTTCAACATCCTGCACGGCCGCGGCGGCGAGGACGGCGTGCTGCAGGGCGCGCTCGATTCGCTGGGCGTGCCTTGTACCGGCTCGGGCGTACTCGGCTCGGCGCTGACCATGGACAAGGTGCGGACCAAGAAGGTGTGGCTGGCCGACGGCCTGCCGACGCCGCGCTTCGCCGCCTTCGGGCGCGGCGAGGATGTCAGCGCCGCGATCGCGCGCGTCGGCTATCCGGCGATCGTCAAGCCTTCGCACGAGGGCTCCAGCGTCGGCATCACGCGCGTCTATGCCGCGGGCGATCTCGAGGCGGCGGTGGATCTTGCCGCGCGGTATGACGGCGAGATGCTGGCCGAGCAACTGATCGAGGGCGACGAGCTGACCGTCGGCATCCTCGACGATGCGGCGTTGCCGAGCATCCGCATCGTGCCCAGGGGCGGCTTCTACGACTATCACGCCAAGTACGTCGCCGAAGACACGCAGTACCTGTGTCCCGGGCTCGACGCCGCCGGCGAGCTGGCCGTGCAGACGCTGGCATTGAAGGCATTCGCCAGCGCCGCCGCCTCGGGCTGGGGCCGCGTGGATCTGATGCGCGACCACTCCGGCGGCCTGCATCTGCTCGAGGTCAACACCACCCCCGGCATGACCAGCCACTCGCTGGTGCCCAAGGCCGCGCGCGCCATCGGCATCGATTTCGAGACGCTGTGCTGGCGCATTCTCGAGACCTCGTTCCGCATGGAGGGCGCATGACCCGCGCCGGCGCCATCCGCCTCGCCGGCTGGGTCGCCGCACTGGCGCTGCTGGCGCTGCCGGTGGTCGGCGTGCTGGAAGGCTGGCTGGCCGCCGGGCGCTGGCCGGTGCGTTACCTGACGCTGGAGGCGCCCTTCGTGCACGTGCATGCCGCGCAGGTGCGCGCCGTGGCGGCACCGCTGCTGACGCGCGGCTTTTTCGCCATCGATCTCAACCAGGTGCAGCGGGCGGTTGCCGCGCTGCCGTGGGTCGCCAGCGCGCAGGTGCGCAAGCGCTGGCCGGACACCGTGACCATCCGCATCGCCGAGCGCACGCCGTGGGCGCGCTGGACCGCAGGCCGGCTGATCGCCACCGACGGCACCGTGTTCAGCGTGCCCGATGCGGCCGCGCTCGGCGGTCTGCCGCAGCTGACCGGGCCGGATGCGCGGCTGGCCGACGTGATCGCCTTCTACCGGGACGCCGCCGCGGCCTGCGCGGCGCGCGGGCTGCACGTCGCCGCGGTCGATCTGACCGGCCGCGGCAGCTACGCGCTGACGCTCGCCGGCGGTGCCCGCATCAGTGTCGGCCATGAGCAGCCGACGCGGCGTCTGGCGCGTTTTCTGGCGGTCTGGCCGCAACTGGCCTCCGCCCACCCGCAAGGTTTCGAGTACGCCGATCTTCGTTACACCAACGGCTTCGCCGTGAAGTGGCCACCGGAGCCGCCGGTGGCGGCACCGTCACCGAATGCTCCCGCCGCGCCCGCGGCCGCGCCTTCTGCAGCAAGGGTCTGAGATGAATCGCAGAAACGACAAGCAGCTGGTGGTCGGTCTCGATATCGGCACCTCCAAGGTGATGGCCGTGGTCGGCGAATACGCGCCGGGCGAGCCGATCGAGGTGATCGGCTTCGGCTCGCACGTCTCGCGCGGCATGAAACGCGGCGCGGTGGTCGACATCGAATCCACCGTGCATTCGATCCAGCGCGCGGTCGAGGAAGCCGAATTGATGGCCGGCTGCGACATCCGCTCGGTCTGCGCATCGATCTCCGGCAGCCATCTGGAGACGCGCAATTCGCACGGCACCGCCGCGATCCGCGACCGCGAGGTGACCGCGTCCGATCTCGAGCAGGTGCTGGAAGCGGCCAGCGCGGTGGCGATCCCGGCCGACCGCAAGCTGCTCTACAAGGAGTCGCAGGAGTACCGCATCGACGGCCAGGATGGCATCCGTCATCCGGTCGGCATGAGCGGCGTGCGCCTCGAGGCCGGCGTGCACCTGGTCACCGGCGCCGCCAGCGCGGTGCAGAACCTGCAGAAGTGCATCCAGCGCTGCGGGCTGTCGGTGGACGAGCTGGTGCCCTCGTCGATCGCCAGCGCGCGCGCCGTGCTGACCGACGACGAGCGCGAGCTGGGCGTGTGCCTGGTCGACATCGGCGCCGGCACCACCGACATCGCCATCTATGCCCAGGGCGCGATCCGCTACACCCGCGCGCTGCCGGTCGGTGGCGACCAGGTCACCAACGACATCGCCTACGGCGTGCACACGCCGACCGCGCACGCCGAGGAGATCAAGGTCAAGTACGCCTGCGCACTGGCGCAGCTGGCCCACGCCGACGAAACCGTGCAGGTACCCAGCGTCGGCGACCGCCCGCCGCGCCGGCTGGCGCGCCAGGCGCTGGCACAGAGCGTCCAGGCCCGCTACGAGGAGATCTTCGAGATGGTGCAGGACGAACTGCGCCGCTCGGGTTTCGAGAACATGGTCGCGGCCGGCATCGTGCTGACCGGCGGCGCGTCGCAGATGGAAGGCGCGCTGGAGCTGGCCGAGGAGGTGTTCCACAAGATGGTGCGCGTGGGCCTGCCGCAGCACGTCGGCGGCCTGTCCGAAACCGTGTCCGGGCATGTGCACGCGACCGCGGTCGGTCTGCTGCTGCACGGCGCGCGCGGCGACCTGACGCGCGGCGGCGGCGCGGCAGCGGGCAGCGTCGGCAACGTGCTCGGCCGCATGCGCGGCTGGCTTTCGAAGAATTTCTGACCGGGGCTCGCCCCGGGCGGAGGGAGGGGCCCTGCCAGGCCCCGTTGGCGGCGCAGGAAGCGCCGCAGGCGGCGGACACGCCGCACTGCCGCCACGCGCCGGATGCGCGGGGCGGTCCGAACGACAACGACAGCGATACCGACGGAGAACGCATCATGTTTGAACTGATCGAGAGACTCACCCCCAACGCGGTGATCAAGGTCATCGGTGTCGGCGGTGGCGGCAACAACGCCATCAGCCACATGCTGAACGCCGATATCGATGGCGTGGAGTTCATCTGCGCCAACACCGACGCCCAGGCGCTGAAGAACTCCGGTGCCCGCGTCACCCTGCAGCTCGGCGCCAACGTCACCAAGGGCCTCGGCGCCGGTGCCAATCCCGAGGTCGGCCGCCAGGCTGCGCTCGAGGATCGCGAGCGCATCGAGGAGATGCTCAGCGGCGCCGACATGGTGTTCATCACCGCCGGCATGGGTGGCGGCACCGGCACCGGCGCGGCGCCGGTGGTGGCGCAACTGGCCAAGGAGCGCGGCATCCTGACCGTGGCGGTGGTGACCAAGCCGTTCCCGTTCGAGGGTCGCCGGCGCATGCAGGTGGCGCTCAAGGGCATCGAGGACCTGGCCCAGTACGTCGACTCGCTGATCACGGTTCCCAACGAGAAGCTGCTGACCGTGCTCGGCCGCGAGGTCACCCTGGTGTCGGCGTTCAAGGCCGCCAACGAGGTGCTGGTGGGCGCCGTGCAGGGCATCGCCGACCTGATCACCCGTCCGGGCCTGATCAATGTCGACTTTGCCGATGTGCGTACGGTGATGAGCGAGATGGGCATGGCGATGATGGGCAGCGGTACCGCCCGCGGTGACGACCGCGCCCAGGCCGCCGCCGAGGCGGCGATCAACAACCCGCTGCTGGAGGACGTCAGCCTGGCCGGCGCCTGCGGCATCCTGGTCAACGTCACCGCCGGCCCCAACCTGACCATGCGCGAGTTCGACGAGATCGGCCGTCTCGTCCACGACTTCGCCAGCGAGGACGCCACCGTGGTGATCGGCACCGCGCTGGATCCGGAGTTGCAGGACGACGTGCGCGTCACCGTGGTCGCCACCGGGCTCAACCGCGGCGCCGCCGTGCGTCAGCCGGTGCGCCATGCCGGCCGCGAAGAGGTCGCTCCGGCGCCGCGGCCGCGCCCGGTGATGCTGCGCACCGGTACCGGCGGGGCCGAAGTGATGAACGTGCCGCTGCGGGCATCGGCGGTGCCGCGCACACAGGCCGAACCGTCTGCCGAGGCAAAGGCCGGCACCGCCGACCCGGGTATCGACTACCTCGACATCCCGGCCTTCCTGCGCCGCCAGGCCGACTGAGGCGCGGGCTGACGGGCTTTCCGTGCGCGGGATGCGCATGGATCGTGCCGCCTGCGGCCGGGTTTCCGTCCCCGGTCGCAGGCGGCGCGTCATTGTGTGCACCCGTGCACCGGCGCACGGATCGTGATATTCCTGAACGCGCCGGTTTGTTTTCGGACCGTAAACCCTGTGCTACATTCCCGCCCACTTTTGTTGCTGCCCCGGGTCCATCATAAAAATGATCAAGCAGCGCACGCTCAAGAACGTCATCCGGGCGACGGGCGTCGGGCTGCATACGGGCGACAAGGTCTATATGACCCTGCGGCCGGCTGCGCCCAACACCGGCATCGTGTTTCGCCGCACCGATCTGGCCGTGCCGGT
Source organism: Pseudomonadota bacterium (assembly GCA_021815695.1). Lineage (GTDB taxonomy): Bacteria > Pseudomonadota > Gammaproteobacteria > Xanthomonadales > Rhodanobacteraceae > Metallibacterium. The sequence goes on along the minus strand of JAKAZT010000022.1, from coordinate 11,031 downwards.
GGACATTCCTTCGCGTTGCGAGAACGTGGGTGATACCCGCCTGTCCACCACCCTGGTCAAGGGCGAGGCACGGGTCTCCACCGTCGAGCATTTGCTTTCGGCCATGGCCGGGCTGGGCATCGACAATGCCTATGTCGACCTGTCGGCGCCCGAAGTGCCGATCATGGACGGCAGCGCCGGCCCCTTCGTGTTCCTGCTGCAGTCGGCGGGCATCGAGGAGCAGAACGCGCCCAAGCGCTTCATCCGCATCAAGAAATCATTGCGCGTCGAGGATGGCGACAAGTGGTGCCGGTTCGAGCCGTTCGACGGTTTCAAGGTCGGCTTCTCGATCGAGTTCCGCCATCCGATCTTCAATTCGCGCACCTCGACCGCCGAGATCGACTTCTCGACCACCTCGTTCGTCAAGGAAGTCAGTCGCGCGCGCACCTTCGGCTTCATGCGCGACATCGAGATGTTGCGCGAACGCAATCTGGCGCTGGGCGGCTCGATGGACAACGCCATCGTGCTCGACGACTACCGCGTGCTCAATGAGGACGGCCTGCGCTACGAGGACGAGTTCGTCAAGCACAAGATCCTCGACGCCATCGGCGACCTTTATCTGCTCGGGCACAGCCTGATCGGCGCGTTCTTCGGCCACAAGTCGGGCCACGAGCTGAACAACCTGCTGCTGCGCACGCTGATGGCCGACGCCAGTGCCTGGGAAGAGGTCTATTTCGACGACCCCGCCAGCGCGCCGATCTCCTACGCCCATCCGGCGCAGGCAATGTGACACTTGTTTGCAAAGAGTGACGGCGGTCCGCTCCGACCGCCGCGGGAAGTGATTCACTTCTCCCCGGGAACATCCACGGCGAGGGACGCCAGGGCAAGGAACAGGTTCCGGGTGTCCGGATCCGAGAGGGATTTCGCCGCGGCGCGCAGGTGTCGGGCGGCGGCGGGCGAAAGCGGCTTGCGCTCTGCCGGGACCCGGGGGACGGGTGGCAGAGGCGCCACTTTCACGGTGATCGCTGTGGCCACCGCGCCGAGGGCGCGGGCGGCTTCGAGGATCTGCGCCTGCTGCAGGCGCAGCCGCGAAGCCCAGGCGGCGGAGGTGGCCAGGAAAACGATGCGATCGGGCTGCACGCTGGCGAGCCGGACCTGCTCGCCGAGGACGCCCGGCAGCATCCGGCGCAGTTGCCGGTCGAGCTGGTCCAGCGCCATCGCGCGCGGGGCGAGCGTCGTCACCGGGTCGCACTCCGCCACCGGCCGCAGGCCGGTGCGCAGAAGCGAACGGGAACGCGGACGCGACGGCTGCACGGGCGAAACCTGACGGCTTGGGGCGGCATGAACATCATACTCGTCACTACTGCGCGTTCGGCGCCGAAGACCCTCGATCTGCGCTGCCCGCGCACGCGCCTGCGCTGCGCCGCGGCACTGGCCGCCGCCGTGCTGGTACTGATCGGCAGCGGAGCAGCGCTGGCGCTGCTGCTTGCCAGCCCGTCGCAGCGCGCGCTGGCCCAGGTGCGCGCCCTGCGCGTGCAGGTGCAGGCGCAGCAGAACCAGCTCGGCGGCGTGCAGCGTGACGCCCAGCGCGATGTCAACGCACTGGCGGTCAAGCTCGGCCAGCTCGAGGCGCAATCGCTGCGGCTGGGAGCGTTGGGCGAGCGGCTGGCGCATGCCGGCAAGCTCGACGGCGGCGAGTTCAATTTCGATGTCCAGCCCGGCGTCGGTGGCCCCGAAATCGCCGTCGGGTCTGCCGCCTATGGCACGCCGGCCGATCTGCAGCGCAGCATCGCGGCGCTCGGCCGGCGCTTCGACCGGCAGCAGGAGCAACTGGCCGCGCTCGAGACCCTGCTGCTCGACCACAAGATCGATGCCGCCCTGCAGCCGACCGGCATGCCGGTGCGGGACGGCTACATCTCGTCCTATTTCGGCATGCGCGCCGATCCCTTCGATGGTCGCAGCGAGTTCCACCCCGGCCTCGACATCGCGGCGCCGGCCGGTACCGCGATCCATGCCGTCGCCGAGGGAGTCGTCAGCTATGCCGGTGAGCGTTCCGGATACGGCGAGGTCGTCGAGATCGACCACGGCAACGGTTTCATGACGCGCTACGCGCATGCCGAAAAGCTGCTGGTGCATGTCGGCGAGCGCGTGCGTGTCGGCCAGGACATCGCCCTGGTCGGATCCACCGGCCGATCGACCGGACCGCATGTGCATTTCGAGGTCTGGTATCGCGGCCAGCTGGTCAATCCGCTGGCCTACGTGCGCAATCGCCGCTGAGCGCCGCGGTCAGCGGCCACCTTGAATCCCGCGCGCGCAGCCGCCATGCGGAAGGAGGCGCGGGGTGACGTAGTATCATCGGCGCCCTTGCGCGACCCGCGCATCCCCTCTCCTCCTCGAGCGTGCTTCCGCCGATGTTGAACCGTGTCCTGACGAGTATGTTCGGCAGCCGCAATGAGCGCGTGGTGCGCCAGCTGTCGCGGAACGTGGCGCGGATCAACGCGCTGGAACCCGAATGGCTGAAGCTCTCCGACGCCGCGCTGCGCGCGAAGACCGACGAGTTCCGCGCGCGGCTGGCCAGCGGCGAGTCGCTCGACGATCTGCTGCCGGAAGCCTTCGCCAGCGTGCGCGAAGCCTCGCGCCGGGTGCTCGGCCAGCGCCATTACGACGTGCAGCTGATCGGCGGCATGGTGCTGCATCTGGGCAAGATCGCCGAGATGCGTACCGGCGAGGGCAAGACCCTGGTGGCGACGTTGCCGGTGTATCTGAATGCGCTGGCGGGCAAGGGCGTGCACGTGGTGACGGTCAACGACTACCTCGCACGCCGCGACTCGGCATGGATGGGCAAGGTCTACGGTTTCCTCGGCATGAGCGTGGGCGTGGTCTGGCCCGGCATGGACAACGCCGACAAGCAGGGCGCCTATGCGGCCGACATCACCTACGGCACCAACAACGAGTTCGGCTTCGACTACCTGCGCGACAACATGGCGCTGTCGAAGGACCAGCGCTACCAGCGCGGCCTGTTCTACGCGATCGTCGACGAGGTCGACTCGATCCTGATCGACGAGGCGCGCACGCCGCTGATCATCTCCGGTCCGGCCGAGGATTCGCCCGAGCTCTACGTCAAGCTCAACCGCATCGTGCCGAAGCTGATCCGCCAGGAGAAGGAAGACGGCGCCGGCGACTACTTCGTCGACGAGAAGCAGAAGCAGGTGCATCTGTCCGAGGACGGCATGGAGCACGCCGAGCAGCTGCTGCGCGAGGCCGGCGTGATCGAATCCGGCGGTGGCCTCTATGACACCGCCAATCTGGCGGTGGTGCATCATCTCAACGCCGGCCTGCGCGCGCATGCGATCTACCACCTCGATGTCGACTACATCGTGCGCGACGGCGAGGTGATCATCGTCGACGAGTTCACCGGCCGCACGCTGCCGGGGCGACGCTGGTCCGAGGGTCTGCACCAGGCGGTCGAGGCCAAGGAGGGAGTGCCGATCCAGCGCGAGAACCAGACGCTGGCGACGATCACGTTCCAGAACCTGTTCCGCATGTACGCCAAGCTCGGCGGCATGACCGGCACGGCGGATACCGAGGCCTACGAGTTCCAGACGATCTACGGCCTCGAGGTGGTGGTGATCCCGACCCACCGGCAGATGGTGCGCAAGGACCATCATGACCTGGTGTTCCTGACCCAGGAGGCCAAGTTCAAGGCGGTGGTCGAGGACATCAAGGACTGCCATGCGCGCAGCCAGCCGGTGCTGGTCGGCACGACCTCGATCGAGACCTCCGAGCTGCTGTCGAAGCGCCTGCAGGCCGAAAAGATTCCGCACGAGGTGCTCAACGCCAAGCAGCACGAGCGCGAGGCGCATATCGTCGCCCAGGCCGGCAGCGCGAGCGCGGTCACGATCGCCACCAACATGGCCGGTCGCGGTACCGACATCGTGCTCGGCGGCAGCCTCGAGGCTGCCCTGGCCGCGCTGCCGGAGGACGCCGCCGAGAGCGACCGCGCGCGCGTGCGCGGCGAATGGCAGCAGCGTCACGACGCCGTGCTCGCCGCCGGCGGTCTGCACATCATCGGCACCGAGCGCCACGAGTCGCGGCGCATCGACAATCAGCTGCGCGGCCGTTCCGGACGCCAGGGTGATCCCGGCTCCTCGCGCTTCTACATCTCGCTCGACGACAACCTGATGCGCATCTTCGGCGGCGAATTCGTCGGCCGCTGGATGCGCGCCTTCGGCATGAAGGAGGACGACGCCATCGAGGAGCGCATGGTCAGCCGCCAGATCGAGAAGGCGCAGCGCAAGGTCGAGCAGCACAACTTCGACATCCGCAAGAACCTGCTCGAATTCGACGACGTCGCCAACGATCAGCGCAAGGTGATCTACGAGCAGCGCAACGAACTGCTCGAGTCCGAGTCGGTCGCCGATACCGTTGCCGACATCCGCCGCGACGTGTTCGCTGCGCTGGTGCAGCGTCACGTGCCGGCGGACAGTGTCGACGAGCAGTGGGACCTGGCCGGGCTCGATGCCGCACTGGAAGGCGAGTACGGCCTCAAGCTCGGACTGCATGACTGGGCCGAGACGCACAGCGACGCCGACCCCGAGGCGATCCAGGAGCGGGTGCAGCAGGCGGCCGACAACCTGTTCCGCGACAAGGAAGCGGCGGTCGGTGCCGACACCATGCGCGCGCTGGAAAAGCACGTGATGCTGTCAGTGCTCGACAACGCCTGGAAGGAACATCTGGCCAGCATGGACTACCTGCGCCAGGGCATCTATTTGCGCGGCTATGCCCAGGTCCAGCCCAAGCAGGAGTTCAAGCGCGAATCGTTCATCCTGTTCTCGGCGATGCTCGATCGCATCAAGAACGAGATCACCCAGATGCTGGCGCGCGTGCGCGTGCAGAGCGAAGCCGAAGTCGCGGCGATGGAGGCCGAGCAGCAGCGTCTGGCGGCGCGCGCGGCGCTGGAGTTCCATCACGCCGAGGTCAGCGGTTTTGCGCCGGAACCGGTCGCGGCCGATCCCGCCGCGCTGCCGGCAGCGGTTGCCGCGGCGATGGCACCGACGGTGCGTGAAGGACCCAAGGTGGGGCGCAACGATCCGTGTCCCTGCGGCTCCGGGAAGAAATACAAGCAGTGCCACGGCCGGCTGGCGTAACCATCCCTGGCGGGTGGCACCGGCCCGGCCGTCCATGGCCGGGCGCTCGCCGGCGCGAGATGCCCCCGGCATCTCGCGAAATCCCCGCCTCGCCCCTGCGGCTCCGGGAAGAAATACAAGCAGTGCCACGGCCGGCTGGCGTAACCATCCCTGGTGGGTGGCACGGCGAACGCTCACATATCGTGCTTGGTGACCTCGAAGCCGCGCTGCTGGTAGCCGCGCCAGCGCGCACGTGAACCTTCGCGGGCGGCGGCATCGGCGGCCACCACTTCCAGCACGCGTTCGCAGGTGCCCGTCACGCAGTCGTCGCGCAGGTTGATCAGCAGCGGCCGGTCGGGCGTGGCCACGCCGGGCGGCACGATCAGCACCGCGGTGACCGCGTCATCGTCGTCACCGGCGATCTGGTGCGGGATGAACGCGTCCTCGTCGAATGCCCACAGCAATTCATCCAGGGCCTCGGCCTGCTCCAGATCACGGGCGAGAATCAGCGTCGGCTGGCGCGCCGCATGGGCACGCCGCACCAGTTCGCAGACCAGCCGCAGCGGCTCGGCTGCGAAGCGCGGCCTGGCGATCAGGTAGAAGTCGGCGCGCGGCATGGCGACGCGGGATCAGCCGCAGCGGTCGATCAGCCACTGCGCCAGCAGACCGACCGGGCGGCCGGTGGCCATGCCCTTGCGGCCTTCGTCCCAGGCAGTGCCGGCGATGTCGAGATGCGCCCAGCGCCGGCCTTCGGTGAAGCGCGCCAGGAAGCATCCGGCGGTGATCGCGCCGGCGCCCTTGCCGCCGATGTTGGCGAGGTCGGCAAACGTGCTCTCGAGCTGGCTGCCGTAGTCGTCCCACAGCGGCAGGCGCCAGGCGCGGTCGTGACTCGCCTCGCCGGCTGCCAGCAGCTCGGCGGCAAGATCGTCGTGCTTGCTCATCAGGCCGGAAGCGTGCTTGCCCAGCGCGATCACGCAGGCGCCGGTGAGCGTGGCCACGTCGACGATCGCCTGCGGCTCGAAGCGCTGCACATAGGTCAGCGCGTCGCACAGGATCAGGCGACCCTCGGCGTCGGTGTTGAGTACCTCGACGGTCAGCCCGGACATCGTCGTCAGCACGTCGCTGGGGCGATAGGCGTCACCGTCGGGCATGTTCTCCACCGCCGGCACCACGCAGACCAGGTTCAGCGCCAGCTTCAGCTCGACCGCGGCGAGGAAGGCGCCCAGCACGCCGGCAGCGCCGCCCATGTCGTATTTCATCTCCTCGATGCCGCCCTGCACCTTGAGATTGATGCCGCCGCTGTCGAAGGTGATGCCCTTGCCGACCAGCGCGTAGGGCCTGGTCTCGCCGCCGCCGTTCCAGCGCAGCACGATCAGCTTCGGCGGGTTGGCCGATCCGCGCGCCACCGCCAGCAGCGCACCCATGCCGAGTTTTTCCATGTCGGCGCGTTCGAGCACCTCGAGGCCGACGCCGGGATGGGTGTCGGCGATGCGCCGCGCCTCGGCAGCCAGATGCGCGGGGTTGCAGAGGTTGGGCGGCAGGTTGGCCAGCTCGCGCGCCAGCGCCACGCCGGCGGCGATGCCGCGCGCCTGTTGCAGTCCGTGCGCGGCGTCGGCCGCTGCGACCAGCGCCAGCGCGGCCAGTCGCGGCTCCGGATCCTTCGGCTTGACGGTGGCGGTGTAGCGGTAGGTCTGGTGATCGGTGACGAGTGCGGCGGCGCGCACGGTCCACGCGCTGTCGCGTCCGGCCACCGCGAGTTCGGGCAGGAAGCTGGTCGCGGCGGTGATCGGCAGGCTCTTCAGCACGCGCCCGGCCTCGGCGCAGACGCGCAGATAGCGCGCGCTGTCCAGGGCGTCGGCGGCGCCGGCGCCGACGACCAGCACGCGCGGCGCCCGCACGCCGGCAACGTGATGCAGCAGGATGCTGCTGCCGGGCTTGGCAGGCAGATCGCCGGCTGCGGCCAGGCGCGCCAGCAGCCCGCCGCTGGCCGCGTCCACGCGCTGCGCGGCCGCGCTGAGGACGCCGCGCTCATGCGCGGCGATCACGATGCAGGGGGCGTCGACGCTTTCGGCTGGCGCGGAACCGAGGCTGAACTCGAGAGACATGCGGGGAGCTCCTGGGGCGGGCACGGCCGCGATGCGACCGGCTAGACTTCGCGACTTGGCCGCGCGCGGCGCGGCGGGCCTTTCATCTTAGATGCTGCGCATCCTCGACCGCTACCTGTTGCGCGAGCTGGCGTTTGCCCTGATCGGCAGCGCCGCGCTGTTGCTGGTGGTGACCGTGGGCGGCACCCTGTCCGACGTGCTGTCGAAGGTCGCGGCCGGCCGCTATCCGGCCAGCGTGATGCTGCCGGTGCTGGGTTTGCGCGTGCTCGACGCGCTGTCGCTGTTGCTGCCGCTGGCGCTGTTTCTCGGCGTGCTGCTGGGGCTGGCGCGGCTGTATCGCGACAGCGAGATGCATGTGCTGGCCTCCTCCGGCATGGGCCCGCGGGGCCTGCTGCGACCAACTCTGCTGCTGACGCTGCCGGTGTTCGCGCTGGTGGCGCTGATCGCGTTGTGGCTGGGGCCATGGGCCTCGCGCACGTCGCAGGCGATGGTCAATGCCGCCAACAGCTCGGTGATCGCCGCCGGACTGGCGCCGGGACGCTTCGTCGAGCTGCCCGGACGCGGCGGCATCCTGTTCGTCGACCGCATGAACGTCGCCGGCAACCGGCTCACCCAGGTATTCGTCGCCAGCGAGCGCAGCGCGCCGGACGGCCGCCCGCGCGTCGATCTGATTACCGCCACCCATGGCGAGCTGTATCTCGACAGTCAGGGCGACGGACGCTTCCTGGCCCTGTTCGACGGTCACCGCTACCAGGGCGCGCTGGGCGGGAATGCCTGGAAGCTGATGCGCTACCGGCGCAACGACATCGCCCTGTCGACTATCCAGGGCACGGACGATGACGCCCAGGGCACGCCACACGACAAGACCACCGCGCAGTTGTGGGGTTCGCCGACGCCGCCCGACCGCGCCGAGCTGGCGTGGCGGCTGACCGCGCCGCTGAGCACGCTGGTGCTGGGGCTGCTGGCGCTGCCGCTGGCGCGGCAGGGACCGCGCGAACCGTTCTACGGACGCATGCTGCTGGCATTGCTGGCCTATCTGCTTTATTCCAATCTGCTCGGCATCGGCCGCGCCGCGATCATGCAGGGCCGCAGCATCGGCGAGTACGCGCTGTGGGGCGTGCCGCTGCTGGCGCTGACGCTGGCGCTGTGGGCGTTCGCACGCCAGAACGCGCCGCGACGGGTGCCTGCGCGGAGGCCGGCGTGAGCGCCTGGCGCCTGCCGCTGAAACGGGCCGACCGCGTGATCGTCGGCAGCGTGCTCGGCTCGCTGGCACTGGTGTGGGCGCTGCTGGTCGGCTTCGATGCGTTCCTGCAGTTCGCGCGCCAGCTCGGCCAGCTCGGCCGCAACGGCTACACCCTCGCGAGCGCCGCGATCTATATCCTCTACAGCATTCCGCGGCGCATCGTCGACCTGTTCGGCAACGCGGCGCTGATCGGCGCGCTGCTGGGCCTTGGCGGCCTTGCGGCCGGCAACGAGTTGACCGCATTGCGCGCCGCCGGCATGTCGCGGCTGCGCATCGGCGCCGCGGTGCTGGCGCTGGTCGCGCTGCTCGGTGCCGGCGTGCTGCTGCTGGCCGAATACGCGATGCCGCCGGCCGAGCAGCACGCCACCGCGATCCAGCTGGCGCTGCGCGCCAGCAACATCGCCGCGACGACCTCGTCGGGTCTGTGGACGCGCGACGGCGACAGCATCGTCAACGTCAAGAGCGCGCTGGCGGTGCCCGCTGCGCACGGCACCGACATCCGCCTGCGCGACGTGCGCATCTACCGCCTCGACGCGCAGGGTCGCCTGCTGGAGGTGCGCTGGGCCGCCGACGCCGAGTTCCGCGGCGGCCACTGGATGCTCGATCAGGTCCGCGATACCCGCTTCGATGCCGCCGGCGCACAGACCTCGACGGCGGCGCAGGCAGTCTGGGACACGCACATCGATCCACGCCTGCTGCGGCTGTCGGTGCTGGATCCGGAAAGCCAGTCGATCCGCGATCTGCTGCGCAACATCCGCTACCTCGGCCGCAACGGACAGAATCCGCAGGCCTATGCCGACGCGCTGTGGCAGCGCCTGTTCTATCCCTTCGACGTGCTGCTGCTGGTGCTGTGCGTGCTGCCGCTGGCCTTCGGTGCCCTGCGCGCCGGCGGTTTCGGCAAACGCCTGCTGTCGGGTCTGCTGATCGCGATCGCCTGGTTTTTCGTGCAGCGCGCCTTGATCAATCTCGGTACCGTCTACGGCATGTCGGCATGGCTGGCCAATGCGCTGCCGCTGCTGCTGCTGGCAGCGGTGGCGACGCTGGTGCACCGGCGCACGGCCTGAGCCGGCGCGTGCGAGCCTTCAGTTCGCGCGCAGCAGGCGGGTGCCGCTGAAGCGGTCGTGCAGGGCGCGGCGGTCGCCGTCGAGCAGCGCCGCGGCGTAGTCCGCACTCCAGGCCAGCAGCATCGCCGCCAGCAGCCAGCGCGGCTCGAGCAGCGGGCCGAGCGCCAGCAGCAGCAGCGGCGAGGCCGCGATCGCGCAGCGCGCCAGCGCCCGCGGCAGGGTGACGCGGCCGGCGTCGGCGACCACCCGCATGCGCCACGCGCGCGCACCCAGGGTCTGGCCGCCGCGCATCCACGACCACATGAAGTACGTCGCCAGCGCGGTCAGCTGCAGCAAGGGGTACCACACCGGCGAGTGGGCGTGCCCGTCGCGAACGGCGATCAGCTGGCCGCCGGTGGCGAGCTGCGCCAGCAGGCCCACCACCAGCACGATCGCCAGCGACGTCAGCAGGTCGTAGAACAGCGCGGTCAGGCGCACGGCGAAAGGGCAGGGCCCGAACGGGCGACCGGGTGTTGCATCAGGGGTCATGGCGTTGTCTTGAGCGGGAGGGGGTCAGGCGACTTGCCGTCGTCGGCAGGGCCGGCGAGCATGCTCGCATGGACAGCACCACCGTCATCGCCGAGGCCGATCGTGCCAGCATCGACAGCTTTCTCGAACGCGCCTGGTCCGAGGACGGTCTGGCGGCGTTGACGCTGGCCGCCTACCGCAACGATCTCGAGGGTTACGCGCGCTGGCTGGCCGCGCGCGACATGCGCCTGCTCGACGCCGGCCGCGAGGACATTTTCCGCTATCTCGCGGTGCGCGGGGCGGCGGGCATCAAGGCACGCAGCAATGCGCGGCTGCTGTCGGCGCTGCGCCGCTACTATGCCCAGCGCACGCGCAACGAGCCGGCCTTTGTCGATCCGACCCTGCTGCTGGATCCGCCCCGACTGCCGCGCGGTCTGCCCAAGGCGCTCAGCGAACGCGAGATCGAGGCCCTGCTGGCCGCACCCGATGTCGCCACGCCGCTCGGCCTGCGCGACCGCTGCCTGCTCGAACTGATGTACGCCGCCGGTCTGCGCGTCAGCGAGCTGGTTGGCCTGCCGCTGGCGGCGCTGAACCTGCGTCAGGGCGTGCTGCGCGTCACCGGCAAGGGCGGCAAGGACCGCCTGGTGCCGGTCGGCGAGGTGGCCCAGGACTGGATCGAGCGCTACCTCGCCGGCGCGCGGCCGGCGCTGGCGCGCGGCGGCCAGCCGGAGGCGCTGCTGCTGACCCGGCGCGGCGGCGGCATGACCCGGCAGATGGCGTGGACGCTGATCAAGCGTCACGCGCAGACCGCCGGCATCCCGGCCTCGCGCATCTCGCCCCACGTGCTGCGGCATTCGTTCGCCACCCATCTGCTCAACCATGGCGCCGACCTGCGCGCGCTGCAGATGCTGCTGGGTCACCGCACGCTGTCGACCACCCAGATCTACACCCTGGTCGCGCGCGAAGGCCTCAAGCGCCTCCACGCCGCGCATCATCCGAGGGGGTGA
>JAKAZT010000021.1 GCA_021815695.1 Pseudomonadota bacterium | reverse complement strand
GCGGCTGCGCCAGCGCCACCAGATACACGAACGGCTTGATCGTCGAACCGACCTGGCGGCGCGCGTCCAGCGCGCGGTTGAAGCCCGGCGCGCCCGGGTCGCGACCGCCGACCAGCGCCAGCACCTGACCGTCATGCGCGCCGGTGACCACCACCGCGCCCTGCAACGCCGCACCGCGCGGACCGAGGCCGTCGAGCGTCTGCGCCAGCGCCTGCTCGGCATCGAGCTGGGTGGCGGGATCGAGGGTGGTGTACACCGCCAGCCCGCCGCCGCGCAGCTGGCCGGAGCTGAAGTCCTGCGCCAGCTGCCGGCGCACCAGATCCATGAAGGCGGGAAAGCGGTCGCGCGGCAGTCGCGCGTCGGGATTGATCGCCAGCGGCGCGGCCTGCGCGCGGCGCATGGCGGCGGCGCTGATCAGGCCGGTGGCGTTGAACTCCGCCAGCACCTCGTTGCGGCGCGCCAGCGCGCGCCCGGGATAGCGGCGCGGATCGTAGTAGCTGGGTCCGCGCACCAGGCCGACCAGCAGCGCGATGTCCTGCGTCTGCAGCGCCTGCAGCGGACGACCGAAATAGAACTTGCTGGCGGCGGCGAAACCGTGCACCGCCTGACCGCCCTGCTGGCCGAGGAACACCTCGTTGACGTAGGCGTCGAGGATGCGCCCGCGGCTGTAGTGCGCGGTGATCAGCACCGACAGCAGCGCCTCGTTGAACTTGCGCACGTAGTTCTGGTTGCGGTCGAGGAACAGGTCGCGCACCAGTTGCTGGGTCAGTGTCGAGCCGCCCTGCACCACGTGGCCGGCGCGCAGATTGGCGAGAAAGGCGCGCGCGATGCCGCTGAAGTCGATGCCGATGTGGTGGCCGAAGTCGCGGTCCTCGACCGCCTGCAGGCCGCTGATCAGCAGCGGCGGCAGCTGGTCGAGCTTGACCACCTCGCGCTCTTCCTGCTCGGCGCCGTACAGCGTGGCGATGCGCGCGGGGTCGAGGTGCCAGACCTTGAGCGGACGCCGCGCGGTGAGATCGGTCAGCGTGCCGACGGTGCCGCCGGCCAGCGTCAGGCGCACCCGTCGCGGCAGCTCGCCGCCGTCGGGGTCGGCGTAGCCGCGCGAGGCGATCACGTAGGTGTTCGCGCCGTCCGCGCTCCAGCTGCCGGGCAGGCGCGCGTCGCCGACCGGCTGGTAGCCGGCGAAGGCCAGCTCGGTGCGCAGGGTCGCCGCGTTCATCGGCTCGCCGGGCGCCAGTGGCAGCGGCCGCGCATAGACCCGCGTCGGCTGGCTGAACACCAGGTCGCCGAAGCGCTCCTGCACGCGCCGGTCCAGCAGCATCGTGTACGGAATCAGGAACCCGCAGGCGAGGCCGAAGCCGAGCCAGAACGGCCAGCGCAGCAGCGGCCACGCGGCACGCCATGCCGCCGCGAAGCGCACGGGCAGCGAGGGACGGGAATCGGGGGCGGGCATCGCGCTACTGTGCCGCGCGCGCCGGAACCGCGCCAGAGGCCGCGGCGCGAAATTCATGCGCGGGTCACGGATCGGGCCGCGTTTCGCCCCTTGCACGACGCGCGGCGGCGGCAAGCGGGCGCTGGCTGCGCGGGCAGCCGCGCGCCCATTCGCGGCCGCTCAGCCGCCGCTGCCGCTGCTCAGTCGCGCGGCCAGCACCGCCACCCGCGGATCGTCCGGCGCCAGCGCGCGCGCGTGGTCGAGCGCGGCACGGGCATCGGCATTCAGCCCCTGCGCCAGCCGCTGCGCGGCGCGGTCCAGCCAGGCATCGGCCAGCTGGCGTTTCATCTGCGCCGCGGCCGGGTCGGCCGGCGCCAGTTGCACGAAACTGTCGAGCATGACGCCGGCCTGATCGAGCCGTCCGCCGCGCAGGTCCTGCGCATACAGCGTCTGCGCGCGGGCCGGCAGCATGGCCAGCCCGCCCAGCGCGGCGCTGTCTTGCGCATCGATGGCCAGCGCGCTGCGGTAGAGGTCGTAGGCGCAATCGCCGGGCGGCGACAGCAGGCGTCCGGCGGCGGCGGCCTGCGCGCCCTGCGCGAGCAGCGCGCGCAGCTGCGCATGCTGGGCCGCGCTCAGCGTCACCGGAGCGCGGCTGGCGGACGCGGCCTGGCGCTGACGCGCGGCCAGGCGCGCGCGCGCGGCGGCAAGATCGGCCGAATCCGGCGCCAGCTGCGCGGCCTGGTCGAGCAGCTGGCGAGCCCGCGCGAACTGCGCGGCGTCGGTGTCGGCGTGCGCCTGCACGATCAAGGCCTCGGCGACCTGGCCCAGTCCGCTGCGCGCCTCGGTGTTGGTCGGGTCCAGCGCCAGCGCAGCCTGGAACTGGGTCAGCGCGTTGTCGCCGGCGGGCATCGTGAAGTGGCCGCCGCGCAGGTCGGCGCGACCTTGCGCCAGATGCTGGCGCAGCGCGGTGTCGGCATCGCGCTGCATGGCGGCGAGGCGTGCACGCAGATCGGGCAGGTCGGCGTCGGCGGGGCGCAGCGCGGCCAGACGATCGAGCAGCGTCGCGGCCTGCGCGCGGTCGCCGGCATCCAGGGCCGCGCGCGCTTGCGTCGCCAGCGCGTCGCCGACCCGGTCGAGACCGTGGCGGGCGACGGCATTGCCGGGATCGGCAGCGAGCACCTGGCGATACAGCGCGGCCGCGCCATCGCTGCCGTCGAGGTTGCCGTCCGCCAGTGCCTGCTGCGCGCGTCCGACCAGCGCCTCGATCTGCACGCCGGCATTGCGCGCGGCGCGCAGCGCGGTCGCCAGACGGTCGACGCCGGGACCGCCGCCGAGCAGCTCGCGAGCCTGCGCCAGCGCCGCCTCGGCGGCATCCAGCCGATGCGCCGCCAGTGCCGCGCGGGCCCGCGTCAGCTCGGCCTGGCCGACGCGGTTCAGCCCCGCCAGCGCACGTTCGTTGTCGGGCTCCATCGCGCGCGCGGCCTCGTAGTCCTCGCGCGCGCCCTGGGTACCGTCGCCGCCGAGCTGGCCGGCGGCGAGCGCGCGGTCGCCGCGCGTCAGCAGGATGTTGAGCTCGGTGCTCGGAAACAGCGCGCGCAGCGGCCCGGGATTGAAGACCACCCATGAGCCGGCGACCAGCGCCAGCAGGATCAGCAGCAGCGGCCACCAGGCGCGCCGGCGCGCCGGCCGGCGCGGCGGCGCGGCGGACGGCGCGCGCACGCGCGGCTCGACGCGGATGTGCGGCAGGTCGTCGGCCGGGCGCAGGCGATCGATGTCACCCAGGGTCGGCTCGGTGCGCGGCGGTGGACGGCGTTCGCGGTCGTGCGGCGTGTTCATGCGCTGGCGGGTCTTCGCGCGTTCATCACTCACTCTAGCATCCGTCGTCACGACGGACGGGCACGCGCGGGTCCGGATTCAGCCGCCGGCCAGACGCGTCGCGCGTGCGATCGGCGGCGCGCCCCGGTGCCGGCCGGTCGGCGCCGGGGATCGCTTCAGTCGGCGCGCAGGCGGCGGGCGTCGAACACGTTGGCCAGCGCGCCGAGCCTGGCGAGCAGGGTCGCCAGCTGCTCGAAATCGCGCACCCGCAGGGTGTAACGCATGTCCACCTCGCCACCTTCCGCGGCACGCGTGGACGAGGTGACGATATGCGCGCCGGCATGGGTGATCAGACCGGTCACGTCCTTGATCAGGTCCTTGCGGTCGTAGCCGCGCACGCCGATGTCGGCTTCGTAGGCCTGCGCCGGCGCGCGCCCCCACTGCACCGGGATCACCCGCTCGGGGCTGCGCGCCGCCAGTCGCGCCAGGCTGCGGCAATCGACGCGATGCACCGAGACGCCGCGCCCGCGGGTGACGAAACCGGCGACGGCGTCGCCGGGCAGCGGCTGGCAGCAGCGGGCCAGCACCATCAGCAGATTGCCGACACCGTCGATGGTCAGCGCACCCGGGTCGCTGCGCGGCGGCCGGACCGGCACGGCAACCGGACGCACGCCGGCGGCGACCGGCTCGTGCAGCGCGCGCGCCAGCTGACCGCTGCCGATCTCGCCCAGCGCCAGCGCCTCGTGGAGCTCATCGACCGACTTCAGGCCCAGTTGCTGGACGAGCCGCTCGACGTCGACCGTGGGCAGCGCCAGCCGGCGCAACTCGCGTTCGAACAGGGCACGCCCGGCGGCGAGATTGGCGTCGTGCTCGACGCGGCGGAACCAGGCGCGCACCTTTTCGCGCGCCCGTGCCGTGGCGAGAAAGGCGTGATGCGGCGACAGCCAGTCGCGGCTCGGCTCGGCGACCTTGCCGGTGAGGATCTCGACGCGGTCGCCGCTGGCCGGCTGGAAGGTCAGCGGCACGATGCGGCCGTTGCGCTTGGCGCCGCGGCAGCGGTGCCCGACCTCGGTGTGGATGTGGTAGGCGAAATCGAGCACCGTCGCGCCGCGCGGCAGGTCGATCACCTCGCCCTTGGGCGTCAGCACGTAGACACGATCCTCGAGCAGGTCGGTGCGAAAACCCGCCAGCAGCGCGGCATCATCCTCGCCCTCGCCGCGTGCCTCGAGCAGCCGGCGCATCCACGCCACCTTGTTCTCGAACGCGGCATCGGCACCGCCGCCTTCCTTGTAGCGCCAGTGCGCGGCAACGCCGAGTTCGGCGGCACGGTGCATCTCGCGGGTGCGGATCTGCACCTCGAAGGACTTGTCCTCGGGGCCGGTCACCGCGGTATGCAGCGAGCGGTAGTCGTTGCCCTTGGGGCGCGCGATGTAGTCGTCGAACTCGCCCGGCACATGCGGCCACAGCTGATGCACCACGCCCAGCGCGGCGTAGCAGGCCGGCACGTCGTCCACCAGCACGCGCAATGCGCGGACGTCGTACAGGTCGGAAAACCCGACGCCCTTGCGCTGCATCTTTTTCCAGATCGAATAGATGTGCTTGGGCCGTCCGGTCAGCTCGGCGCGGATGCCGGCCTCGCCCAGCGCCGCGGCGAGCAGGCGCGCGCACTGCGCGATGTAGTGTTCGCGATCGTCGCGGCGCTCGTCGAGCAATGCCGCGATGCGGCGATAGGTGTCGGGCTGCAGGAAGCGGAAGGCGAGGTCCTCCAGCTCCCACTTCAGTTGCCAGATGCCCAGCCGGTTGGCCAGCGGCGCATGGATGTCGGCGCTCAGCTCGGCGAGCGCGCGACGTTCGGATTCGGGACGGCCGGCGGCGGCGCGCATGCGCGCCAGCTGGCGCGCCAGCAGCACGAACACCACGCGCAGATCGCGGATGATCGCCAACAGCAGCCGGCGCAGGCCCTCGGCGCCGCCGCGCGCGCCACGCTGCGCATGCAGCGTCCACACCTGCTCGGCAGCGCGCTGGCCCTCGACCAGGCGGCGCACGCCTTCGGGCCACTGTTCGGCCACCGCATCCCACGCCGCGGGCGCCACGCCGGCGCGTTCGTAGCACAGCGCCGCGGCGAGGGTATCGCTGTCGCAGCCGAGCGACTGCAGGATATCCAGCGTGGCCGCCGCCAGCGCGCCGTCGCTGACGCCCGCCGCGGCCAGCTCCAGCGCCCGTGCCAGCACCGGCGCCGGCGCCGGATCGCCGGCGCGCCAGCTGTCGAGGGGATCGCGTTCCAGGCGCATGCGGTCACGACGGTCAGGGATGCCGGCAAGCTTAGCGCGGCCCCCTGTGAGCGCGCCGGGGCGCCTGCTAGCATGGCGCCATGCGTATCCGAATCCTTGCCCTCGCCCTCCTGGTCGCCGCCACCGGCGTGCACGCGCAGACGTTTTCCTCGCTGGAGGAGCGCATGTCGCAGGCCGATTTCCAGCGCGCCGGCCTCGAGAAGCTCAGCCCCGCCGAACTGAAGTATCTCGACCAGTGGCTGCGGGCGCACGGCACGACCGCCGGCGCCGCGGCACCGGTGGTGGTCGGTTCGGCCAACATGTACGGCTACCGCACACCGGTCGCCCAGGCCCGCACCGTCGTGGAGTCGACCCTGACCGGTCCGTTCGCCGGCTGGGACAGCCACAGCAGCTTCAACCTCGCCAACGGCCAGGTCTGGCGGACCTCCGACGGCAGCAGCGGCAGCTGCCAGCAGCTCACCGACCCCAAGGTGACGATCAAGCCGATGATGATGGACAGCTGGCTGATGTACGTGCAGGGCTGCAGCGACAGCCTGCGCGTGGAACGCGTGCGCTGACGCCGCTCGACTGCCGACAACCGCGGCCCTGATCAGAGGTCGTGCCGCGAGCCGCAGCGGCGGACCGACAGCGGCACAGCGCAGCGATGCGCGCGCATATCGCGGCATCGGCGCGCGACATCCGCAGGACGCAAGCCCGCCGCTCAGGCCGCGGTGCCGCCCACCGTCATCGCGTCCACGCGCAGGGTCGGCTGGCCGACGCCGACCGGCACGCTCTGGCCGTCCTTGCCGCAGACACCGACGCCCTCGTCGAGTCTGAGGTCACGGCCGACCATGCTGACGCGGGTCAGCACCTCGGGGCCGGAACCGATCAGGGTCGCGCCCTTGACCGGCCGCGTGACCTCGCCGTTCTCGATCAGGTAGGCCTCGCTGGCAGAGAACACGAACTTGCCGTTGGTGATGTCGACCTGACCGCCGCCGAAGTTGACCGCGTACAAGCCCTTTTTGACCGAACGGATGATCTCGGCCGGATCGTGCGTGCCGGCGCGCATGTAGGTGTTGGTCATGCGCGGCATCGGCAGGTGCGCGAACGACTCGCGACGGCCGTTGCCGGTGGCGGCCATGCCCATCAGGCGCGCGTTGTGCTTGTCCTGCATGTAGCCGGTGAGCACGCCATCCTCGATCAGCGTGGTGCACTCGGTCGGCGTGCCCTCGTCGTCGACGCTGAGCGAGCCGCGGCGACCCGGCAGGGTGCCGTCATCGACCACGGTCACGCCCGCGGCGGCGACGCGCTGGCCCAGCCGGCCGCTGAAGGCCGAGGTGCCCTTGCGGTTGAAGTCGCCCTCGAGGCCGTGGCCGATCGCCTCGTGCAGCAGCACGCCCGGCCAGCCCGGGCCCAGCACCACGGTCATGCTGCCGGCGGGAGCGTCCACCGCGTCGAGATTGACCAGCGCCTGGCGCACGGCTTCGTCGGCCCAGGCCTCGGCGCGGCCGTCGGCCAGCAGCTCGCGATAGTCGTGGCGACCGCCGCCGCCGGCGTGACCCTGCTCGCGGCGGCCGTCGTGCTCGGCGATCACCTGCACGCTCAGGCGCACCAGCGGCCGCACGTCGGCGGCCAGCGTGCCGTCGGAGCCCGCCACCAGCACGGTGTCGAGCGTGGCGGCCAGACTGACGATCACCTGGCGCACGCGCGGATCGCACGCGCGGCAGCGGGCGTCGAGCCTGCGCAGCACGGCGATCTTGTCGGCATTGTCGAGGCTCTCGACCGGATCGACCGCCGGGTACAGCCGCGGCGAGGTGCGCACGGCCAGCGGCCGGCCGGCACCGTGGCCGCCATGGGCGACCGCGCGCGCGGCGCGCGCGGCCTCCAGCAGTTGCGGCAGGACGATGTCGTCGGAGTAGGCAAATCCGGTCTTCTCGCCGGCGATCGCGCGCACGCCGACGCCCTGCTCGATGGCGTGGTGACCGTCCTTGACGATGCCGTCCTCGAGCACCCACGACTCGCTGCGCGAATGCTGGAAGTACAAGTCGGCGGCGTCGATCGCCGGGCCCATCAGCTCGCAAAACACCCGCTCCAGCTGCGCGGCGGAAAGGTCGCCCGGCAGCAACAGGCGCTGCTCGGCAAGGCTGATCAGGGAGTCCATGCGGGGTATCCGGGCGTCCGAGCGGCGGACGCGAGTGAGATGACAACGATCAACGTAGGGGCGCAGGGTGCGCGATGCAAGCGCGGCGGCCCGGCGTTCAACCGCCGGTCGCGCCCCGCCCGACGGCGGACTTGCGCTCGTCGGCATCGGGCAGGCGCACGATCTTCGGCTGGTCCCAGCTGCCGGTGATGCGATAGGTGGTGCCGGCGGCGTGGCTGAGGCCCTTGCCGAGCAGACCCTGCATCGCCAGTCCGGCGGCAGCGCCGATCGGGCCGCCGGCGATCGCGCCGAGGATCGGCAGGGTCGTGCCGACCTTGGGATGCACGATCACGGTCTGGTCGTAGTCGTGCGCGCGCAGGCCGGTGCGGCCGCGCACGCTGATGTCGGCGGAGGGGCCCTTGATCTCGAGGTCCGGCGTGGTGGCATTGCCGCCGCCAAGGGCGAAGCTGCCGCGGATGGAATCGAAGGCGAGCCCCTTGGCGAACACGTCGCCGAAGTCGAGGGTCAGCCGGCGCGGCAGCTCGGCGATCGACAGCAGGCCGAACAGGCGGCCGACGCCGGGCTGCACCTCGAGCACGCGGCCCGAACTGACATCGACCTTGAGGCTGCCGTCCAGCGCCGCGAACGCGAACGCCGAAGGCGCTCCGGGCCAGGAAGCGTCGAGATGGGCGACGGTACGCCCGCCGGCGACCAGGCCGGGGTAGCCGAACGCCGCCAGCATGCGACCCAGATCCTCGGCGCTGAAGTCGATCACCATCGCCGTGCGGCTGGCCGCGGCGGCGCCGGTCCAGGTGCCGCGTGCGGTCATCTGCACATTGGGCGAATGCGTATCGAGCTGTTCGATGCGCATGCCGCCGGCGCCGGGCACGCTCTCGAAGCGGGCGGTGCCGAACTGCGCCCGGCCGAGACGGAAATCGCCGACACGCAGGTGCAGCGGCGGCACGGACGCCGGTGCGACATCGGCCATCGGCGCGGGCGCCGCGGCGACGTTGCCGGCGGTCCCGGCCTCGTCGGGCCAGTACAGCCGCTCCAGATCCGCGGTGATGCCGGCTCGCTGCAGATCGACCGGAATGTCCACCCGGCCCTGCGCCGCCGGTCCGCTCACCTGCAGGTGCAGGCCGATGGCATCGGTGCGGGCCTGCAGGGCGAGATCCTTGAATGGACGTCCGAACACCTCGGCGACGTCGGCGCTGATGTTGGCCGTCAGCGGCAGTCGCGGCGTGTCGGGCGCGCCGCCCATGCCGTGCAGGGCCCAGCCGCTGAGGTCCAGCGTGGCGGCGTGCCCGGCCACGCTGATGCCGGCCGCCGGATAAGCCGGAAGCGCGGCGCCGTCGAGCGCCAGTGCGGCCACCGCGGCGCCCTGCGCGGGGATGTGCACCTGCGCCGCCAGCAGGCTGCCCAGCTGCGCGCGCACGGTGTGACCGGCGAACGGCAGCGCGACCGCGAGATGCAGCGACAGCGGCTGCGCGGCCGGCTTGGCCAGCGGTGCCGGCAAGGTGATGGCGATGCCCTGCAAGCGGGAATCGACGGTGAGCGTGGTCGTCGTCGTGGCGGCGCCGGGCGGCGTCGCCACGGTCAGGCCGAGGGTGACCGGCGCGGCGCCGGTGCTCATCGCAGCGAAGGGCTTGAGGACGTCGTAGCCGCGGATCAGCGTCGGCACGTCATAGGTGCCGGTCAGTCCAGCCCTGAGCGCGGTCGCCGGATCGCCGGTCGCGCCGCCGATCGCCAGTGCCAGCGTCGCCGGCTGGCCGCGGAAGCGGCCGCTGAGGGACGCCGCATCGAGACCGCGGCGATCGAACGTCAGCGGCCCGGCGATGTCGTGGATCGCCAGCTGCCACCTGGACTGCTCCAGCGAGGCGGCGGCCAGTTCGGCCTGACCTTCGATCACCGTGCTCTTCACGTCGTGCACCGGCAGCACCAGGGTGAACTGCCAGCGGGCCCGGCCGCCGATTTTCAGCCCGCGCAGCACGTCGGCGTGCGGCCGCCCGATCGGGCTCTGACGGATGAAGTCCATCAGCTGCGAATTGCGGCCCTCGCCCTGCGCGGCCAGGGTCAGCACCGCATTGTTGAGATCCGGAATGCGCGCCACCGCATGACCCAGCGGATTGCCCAGCGTGCTGCCGGCGTCGGCTTCGGCGCTGAGGCCGTCATCGACGAAGCTGGCCGTGCCGTCGAGGCCCTGCGCCGCGGGCCACGCGTCGCTGTAGGCCAGCGTGACCGCGTGGAACTGCGCGCGCGCGGCGAAGCGCCCCTGCTGATCGCGGAACGGCCAGTCGGCGGTGTCACCGCGAAAGACGATGCGGCCATCGTCGAGGCTGCCGCCGACCAGCGCGCGATCGAGCCACTTCACCGCGCCCGGCGGCATGACGTTGATCGGCCAGAACAGCTTGGCCGCGGCGACATTGCCGCGCCGCAGGGTCGCGGCGAGATCGAGCACCGGCTTGGCGGAGCCGGGACGAAAACCGATCTCGCCGCGTGCCGAGCCGGCGAAATCCGCGGCGTCGAAGCGCAGGCCGGCGATGCCGAGATGCCAGCCGGCGTCCGTGCGCCACAACGCCAGCGTGGCATCCAGCGCGGTGATCGCCAGCGGCTGCCGGAACACATGCGGATAGCGCAGCGTCAGCGGCTGCGACGGCAGTTCCAGCGCGATCGCCTCGGCGTCGCCGCGCACCGTCGCACTCAGCGCATCGACACCCGGCAGCCGGCCTGCGGCGGCGAAGCCGAGACCTTCAAGACGAGCGTCGAGCGCGAAATCGTGCACGCCGGCCCAATGCAGATCGAGCTGCCCGATGCGGCCGTGCGGCGCGGCGCGCGCCAGCCAGTCCGCCAGGCCCGGCCCGGCCTGCGGCGCCAGACCCGCCAGCGGCAGCAGCGGTGCCAGCTCGAGATGCTGCGCGCGCATCCGTGCGCGCAGCACTCCGCCCGGCGCGCCCGTCCAGGCAAGGCTGACGCTGCCGGGCAGGACGCCGCGGACGGCCGGGCCGCGGTAATCGAGCTGCCAGCCGCCCGCGGTGCGCTGCAGGTCCGCCAGTCCGGCCAGGCGCGGCAGCACCGCGCGGCGGCCCTGCGGGCCGGACAGTTCCAGCTGCTGCAGATCGACGCGCGCGACGGCGCGCGTCAGGCGGCCGTCGTGCCAGTCCAGCCAGGCTTCGATGCTGCCGGCACCGCGTTGCAGCGCATAGCCGGCCGCGTCGACGTCGCGCAGCAGCAGGCCCAGATCCAGCGGATTGCCGGCCAGGTAGATCCGTCCGCTGCGACCGTTGCCGGCGAGCAGGCCGCTGATGCGCAGGTCCTGTGCCATGCCGGCGCGACGCACCAGTGCACCGAAACGCAACCGGCCATCGCGGCTCGACACCAGGGCCGCATCGACCCGCATGTGGTACTGCCGCGCCGGCACCGCGGTCGCCACGGTGAGACGCACGCGGCTGAGCGCCAGGTCGACCGGCAGCGAGGACAGGTCGCCCTCGCCGACGGCGCCCGCGGAGTTGAAACCGAGCAGGCTCCAGCGGCCATCGGCGGCGCGCTGCAGGCGCAGGTCGAGACCGTCGACACTGAGCACGATCCAGTGCCGGTCCGGCAGCAGCAGGCGTCCGAAATCGAAACGCAGGCGCGCCTGCGGCAGCACGAACGCGGCGCCGTGCGCGGTGGCACCCAGGCGCAGGCCGGTCAGGGTCAGCTCCGGCCCCGACGGCCGCGCCACGCCGCTCATGTGCGCGAAGCTGACCGGCCGGCCGAGGCGCGCGCTGAGCAGCGCAGCCACGCGATCCGGATAGCGCGCGGCCAGCGGCAGCAGGATCTGCCCCACCGCCATGCCCAGCGCCAGCAGGATCAGCAGCGTCGCGGCAAGCGCGCCGAAGGCGAAGCGCAATCGCCGCGGCCACGAGCGGTGCGGCGCGCGCTGCAGCAGATTCACGCGCACGCGAGCGGCTCCGGGTTACAGCAGCACCACATCGAACTGCTCCTGCGAATAATGCTCCTCGGGCTGGAAGCGGATGGTCTTGCCGACGAACTCCTCCAGCTCGGCGACCGCGCCCGATTCCTCCTCGAGGATGCGCTGCACCACCCTGGGCGCCGCCAGCACCAGCAGTTTCTCGGTGTCGAACTGGCGCACCGCGCGGGTGATCTCGCGGAAGATCTCGTAGGTCACCGTCTCGGCGGTCTTCAGGGTTCCGCGCCCGCCGCAGGTGGTGCACGGCTCGCACAGCTGGCGTTCCAGGCTTTCGGTGGTGCGCTTGCGGGTCATCTCGACCAGGCCCAGCGGCGACATCGCATAGACCGTGGTCCTGGCATGGTCGTGGGCCAGGGCCTTTTCCAGTGTGCGCAGCACCTGGCGCTGGTGCTCGGGATCGAGCATGTCGATGAAGTCGATGATGATGATGCCGCCGAGATTGCGCAGGCGCAGCTGGCGCGCCGCCGACTGCGCCGCCTCGAGATTGGTGCGGAACACCGTCTCCTCGAGATTGCGCGTGCCCAGATAGCCGCCGGTGTTGACGTCGATCGTGGTCATCGCCTCGGTCTGGTCGATCACCAGATAACCACCCGACTTCAATGGCACCTGCTTGGTCAGCGCGCGCTGGATCTCGTCCTCGGCGCCGTAGAGATCGAAGATCGGCCGCTCGCCCGGGTAATGCTCGATGCGCTCGGCCAGCTCCGGCATGAACTTGAGCACGAATCGCTGCACCTTCTCGAAGGTCTCGCGCGAATCCACGCGCACCTTCTCGATGCCGTCGTGCAGCAGGTCGCGCAGCGCCCGCTGCGGCAGCGCCAGCTCCTCGTAGACGCGCTCGCCGACCGCGGCGCGCGTCATGTTTTCCTGCACCACCCGCCAGACCTTGCCGAGGTAGGTGACGTCGAACGCCAGCGCCGGCTCGGCCTGGCCTTCGGCGTTGGTGCGCACGATGTAGCCCGGGGCCGTCGCGCCGGCCAGACGCGCGATGGTGTCCTTCAGTCGCTGGCGTTCGGCCTCGTCCTCGATGCGCGCCGACACCCCCAGCGCGCGCGCATGCGGCAGCAGCACCAGGTAGCGCGAGGGAATCGACAGGTAGGTGGACAGCCGCGCGCCCTTGCTGCCGATCGGATCCTTGACCACCTGGACCACGATCTCCTGGCCGTCGCGCACCAGCTCGCCGATCGGCGGCATCGGACCGTGACCGTTTTCGCTGCCATCGACCACCGCCAGCGCCGGACGCACGATGTCGGATGCGTGCAGGAAGGCCGCGCGCTCCAGACCGATCTCGACGAATGCCGCCTGCATGCCCGGCATCACCCGGCTGACACGGCCCTTGTAGATGTTGCCGACGTAGCCGCGCCTGAGCGCGCGCTCGACATGCACCTCCTGCAGCATGCCGTTCTCGACCACCGCCACGCGGGTCTCGCGCGGCGTGACGTTGATCAGGATTTCCTCGCTCACCGGGTTCTCCATGTGCTGCGGCTTTATAGCCGGCCTGCGCCGCGGCCGCCATGCGCCGATTCACCCCGCGATCAGGCCGAACTGCCGCAGCAGGGTCCAGGTCTCGTGCAGCGGCAGACCCATCACGCCGCTGCAGCTGCCTTCGAGGTGGGCGATGAAGGCCGCGCCGCGGCCCTGGATGGCGTAGCCGCCGGCCTTGCCGCACGGCTCGCCGCCGGCGGCGTAGGCGGCGATGTCCGCTTCGTCGAGCGCGGCGAAGCGCACCGTGCTGACGCTGAGCGCGCGCGCCTCGCGACCGGCGCTGACCAGCCACACCGCCGACAGCACCCGATGCGTGCGCCCGGACAATCGCCGCAGCATCGCCGCGGCATCGGCCGCGTCGGCCGGTTTGCCGAACACCACGTCATCCAGCACCACTTCGGTATCGGCGCCCAGCACCACCGCGTCGGCGCGCCCGGCCATGCGCAACAGTCCGGCGCCGGCCTTCTCGCGGGCGACGCGGCTGACGTAGTCCGCAGCCGGCTCGCCGGGCATCCGCAGCTCGGGCACATCGACCTCGAGCACGCCGAAGTCGATCCCCAGCCGGGCCAGCAGCTCGCGCCGGCGCGGCGATTGCGAGGCCAGTTGCAGACGCGGCATGGACGACTCCCGTGACTTTCCGAGGCGGCATCGTCGCATCCCCGCGCGACCTTTTGCCGCCGCATCCGGGTCAGCCGGTGGCCGCGCCCGTGCGGCACGCGGTCGCTGCGTGCCCGCCGGCGCGCGGGCCTCGGCCGCGCGCGGTGCCCGCGTTCACATTAGAGGGTTTGCTCCATTGCGGCAGCGCAACATGAGAACATGAGTGCCATGCCCGCCCGCGCGTCGATCGCCTCCGCGCCGCTCCCCGGCTCCACGCCGCGACCGCCGCCGCCCGCGCGCGATCGCTACGGCAGCGCCATCGGCGCACCGCCGCCACCCGGCGAACCGGTCCTGCTGGATGACGGCCGCTGCCTCAAGCTGCGCCCGGTGCAGGCGTCCGATGTCGCCGCACTGCAGCGGCTGTTCACCCGGCTGACGCCGGGCGAGATCCGCATGCGTTTCATGCACAGCGTCACCGAACTGCCGGACGTGCTGGCGCGGCGCATGACCGATCTCGATCACGCCTGCGAGCTGGCCTGGGTGCTGATGGATCCCGCCGATGATGCGCGGGCCGAGATGCGCGGCGTCGCGCGGCTGTATATCGACGCCGCCACCGACGCCGAATTCGCCCTGCTGGTGGAACAACCCTATACCGGACAGGGACTGGGCGCCCTGCTGATGACGCAGCTGATCCGCGCCTGCCGCGAGCGCGGCCTGGGCGAACTCTGGGGCCATGTGCTGGCCGAGAATCACCCGATGCTCGACCTCTGCGCCGAGCTCGGTTTCACCCGGGTGCCGGTGCCGGGCGACCCCGGCGTGCTGCACGTCCGCCTCGCGCTCTGATCGCCCGCCGCCAGCGCATGCGGCTGCCGGGTGCGGCGCCGCGCCGCTATCATGCCGGCGCAGTGGCGGCGCCGTGACGGCCGGCCATGCACCCGACGGAGCATCCGCATGACTTTCATGGCCCAGCTCGCCGCGGCCTGGCAACGCAACGAGTCGCTGGTCTGCGTGGGCCTCGATCCGGAACCCGGGCGGCTGCCGGCTCCGCTGCGCGGCGACGCCGACGCGATCTTCGGCTTCTGCGCGGCGATCGTCGATGCAACCGCGGATCTGGTGTGCTGTTTCAAGCCGCAGATCGCGCACTTCGCCGCGCTCGGCGCCGAGGATGCGCTGACACGCCTGATCGCGCACATCCACGACCGCCACCCGGACGTGCCGGTGATCCTCGACGCCAAGCGCGGCGACATCGGCAGCACCGCGATGCGCTATGCGCAGGAGGCGTTCGATCGCCATGGCGCCGACGCGGTGACGGTCAATCCCTATCTCGGCCGCGACTCGGTGCAGCCGTTCCTCGACCGTGCCGACAAGGGCGTGGCGCTGCTCTGCCGCACCTCCAATCCCGGCGCCCGCGACCTGCAGGATCTGGTGCTGGCCGGCAGCGGCGGGCAGCGGCTCTACCAGCACGTGGCGACCACGGTCGCGCGCGACTGGAACGCCAACGGCAACTGCCTGCTGGTGGTCGGCGCCACCTACCCGCAGGAACTGGCCGACGTGCGCCAGCGGGTCGGCGACATGCCGCTGCTGGTGCCCGGTGTCGGCGCCCAGGGCGGCGACGTCGAGGCGGTCGTCCGCCACGGCAAGACCACGGCGGGCAGCGGCCTGCTGATCAGCTCGTCGCGCGCCATCCTCTACGCCAGCTCCGGTGCCGATTTCGCGACCGCGGCGCGCGCCGCCGCGCGCACCCTGCGCGATGCGATCAATCGTTGCCGCTGAGCGCCGGGCGCGGCATGCGCCGCGCGCGCCATCCCGACCAGGCCCGCCGCGGTGCGGTCAGCGCGAAGTGCGCCCACAGACCGAGCCAGACCGCCGCCGCCAGCAGCGGGCGGCGCGCGGCGGGGTCGAAGCGGCGGAACCAGCGCCACATGCCGCGATGCTTGTGCCAGCTGACGAACAGCGGGCGGCGCCGGCTGGAGCCGCCGCCGGCGTGCAGCACGCGCACGTCGCCGGCCAGCAGCACGACATGGCCGGCATCGCGGACACGCCGGCACAGGTCGAGGTCCTCGCAATGCAGGAAATAACCCTCGTCGAATCCGCCGACGGTCTCGAAAACCGCCTTCGGCAGCAGCATCAGCGCCCCGGACACCGCCTCGACCGCCACGCTGGTCGCCGGCATCGGCCCCTCGACGTGCACGCCACCCGGCGCGGCGGCGTCGGCACGTCCCAGCGCCCGCGCGCGCAACGTCGTCAGCGCCCGCGCCAGCAGCGGGTCGCGCCGCAAGGCATTGCGGTCGGGCCGGCCGTCGACGCCGCAAACGACCGCGCCGACCAGACCGGCGCGCGGCTGCGCGGCAAGTTCGGCGCGCAACCGCGCCAGCGTATCGGGCGCGAGCCGGCAATCGGGGTTCAGCACCAGCAGCGCATCGCCCTGCGCCAGCGCCGCGCCGCGATTGACCGCCGCACCGAAACCGAGATTGGCGCCGTTGCGCAGCAGGCGCACGCGCGCATCACCCGCACAGGCGCAGGCCAGCGCCTCGGGGACGCCGTCGCGCGACGCGTTGTCGACCACGATCAGTTCGACCGCGACGGTGCTGGCCAGCGCCGCCTCGACGCAGGTCAGCGCGTCGCCGCCGCTGTCGGCGACGACGACCACGATGCTGGTCAATCCGGCGGCGGGTGCGGATGGCATGCCGGCATTATCGCCGACATGCGCGCCGCCGCTCAGCCGTTGCAGCCCGCGGCGGGGCCGGTCGCGAGATCGCCGATGAAGGCGCCGAAATCCTGCGGCACGCCCTCGACTTGCTTCACCTGGCCGGATGCCTTGCTGCAATAGAGCAGCATCGGCGTGCCGTGGCCGCCGGCATCGGAGAGCAGGCGGTTGTTGGCGGCAACCGCCGCGAACAGGGCCGCATCCGGCTTCGCGGACGGGGCGATGCCGCCCTCCTCCTGGGCCTTGTTGAACTTCTGTTCGTCGCGGGTCAGCGCCTGCAGCGGATCGGCCATGCCGAGGATCGTTGCGGATTTGGCCAGGCTGTCTTCCTTGACCACGCCGACCATCACGAAGCGCACGCGCACGTCGCCTCTGGCCATCACCGGCGCGAGGTCCTTGAACAGCATGTGGCAGAAGATGCAGTTGGGGTCCATGAACACCGTCAACACCGGGCCGTGGCCCTTGCTCAGGATGGCCCTGGCCGCCGGCAGCAGCGTCGCCGCGAGCGTCTCGGCCGGTGCCTTGTAAACCCCGGCCTGCACCGCCGCCCCGGCATTCAGATCGGTGCCGTCGGCGCTGACCAGATTGCCGACCAGCAGCGCTGATCCGTCCGCATTGGCCCAGACGATGGAACGCTGGGCCGCGTTGCCCTCGCCCACCTGCACCAGCACACCGGTCAGGCCGCCGGGGCCGGCGAACACCTTCAGCGCCTTGGCGCGACCCTTGCTCGCGCCGGTAACCAGCGTCTGGGCCTTGGCCAGCGGCAGCACCGCGGGCGCGGCGACCGCCGGCATGCCCGCGGCCCGGACGGACACGGGCAGCGCGCCGGCGACGATGAACAACCCCGCCGCAAGGCACATCGTGCGCAGCGCGGGTGGCAACAAAAATCGGTGGCGATTCGACATGACGGTTCCCGGGACTCCGTGAGCAGTGACGACGGACCCGGCACGCTGCGGATGCAGCGTCTGCGAATCCCGTGAGCGATCGCCAGGCGGCGTGCACCCGTGCCGCGCACGCCGCGGCGACCGTGGCCCACTATACGTGCGGCCGGAGCCGTGCCGCCAGCAGCGCGCCGATTGCGGGTGCGCCAGCGGCCGTTCCCGCCACGGACCGCACCCGGCAGCAGGGGCGGATTCCCGCGCTCAGGGTCGTTCCAGGAAACCGCGGATGGCGGCCACGCCGTGGGCGCCGGCGGCGCGGACGCGCGGCAGATCGTCGGCACCGACGCCGCCCAGCGCATAGATCGGCAAGGCCGCATCGGCTGCCAGCGCGGCGAAGCGCGACCAACCCAGCGGCGTCGCCTGCGGGTGGGTGGGCGTGGCCGCCACCGGTGCCAGCAGGGCGAAGTCGCAGCCGAGCACCGCCGCGCGTTCGAGTTCGCCGGCGTCATGGCACGAGGCCCCCACCCATCGACCGGATGGCAGCGGGCGCGCGCGCAGATGCGCCAGCTGCGCCGCGCGCAGCTGCACGCCGAGACCCAGTGCCTGCGCACCCTCGATGTCGCCGTTGAGCAGCAGCGTCGCGCCGGCCGCCTGCACCTCGACGCGCAACGCGGCAGCGGCTTCGCGCAGCTTGCCGGCGGCCCATTGCGGCTGGCGCAGCTGCAGCAGACGCGCACCGCGCCGGATGACGCCCTGCGCCCATGCAAACAGCAGCGTCGCATCGTCCAGCGGCGGACTGATCGCCAGCAGCGGCGGCAGGCGCAGCGCCGTCCATGCCGGACGATCGGCAGGCGACAACGTCGCCGGATCGATCGCGGCGGGCTCGACCCAGGCCAGCGCCTGGGCGTCATGCGGCTGCGGCGCACCCTGCCACGCCGTGACGCGGCGCACCGCGAGCACGATGCGCCGGTGCGGGTAACGCCACGGCACGCGGATCAGCGGCTCGCTGGGGCCGATGCGGATGCCCAGCTCCTCGCGCAGTTCGCGTGCGAGCGCCGCATGCGCATCCTCGCCCGGCTCGATCTTGCCGCCGGGAAACTCCCACAGTCCGGCGCAATCGCGCCCCGGCGGTCGCTGTGCCAGCAGCACGCGACCCGCGGCATCCGCCAGCACCCCGGCGACAACGTGCAGCGGCGACGAACTCCCGCCGCTCATGCGGTAACGCTCATGCGCGTTCCAGGTCGACGAAATCGAATGCCAGCGCATGACGCGCATCGGCCGGATGCTGCTCGCGTGCAATCTCGCGCCAGCATTCGACCGGGAAGGATGGAAAAAACGCGTCGGCCCCGGCGACGACGGCATCCACCTCGGTCAGATGCAAGCGTGTCGCCCGCGGCAGCGTCAGCGCGTAGATCTCGCCGCCGCCGATCACGCACAGCTCCGGCGCATCGCCGGCGATCGCAAGCGCTGCATCCAGCGAGACGACGGCCTGCATGTCGGCGAACGGCGCACGCCCGCTGCGCGTCAGCACCAGGTTCAGCCGTCCCGGCAGTGCACGCCCCAGCGCTGCCGCCGTGCGCCGACCCATCAGGATCGGCTTGCCCAGCGTCAGTGCCTTGAAGCGCTTGAGGTCGTCGGGCAGATGCCAGGGCAGCGCGCCGGCGCGACCGATGGCGCCGCGCCGGTCGCGCGCGGCGATCAGCGTCAGCGCAGGTGCCGCGCTCACACCGCCACCGGCGCCCGGATCGCCGGGTGCGGATCGTAGTGCTCGATCGCGACGTGCTCGTAGCGGAAGTCGCCCAGCGCGCGCACCGCGGGATCGAGGCGCAAGCGCGGCAGCGGCCGCGGCGTGCGCGCGAGCTGCTCGCGCGCCTGCTCGAGGTGATTGCGATACAGATGCGCGTCGCCCAGCGTATGCACGAAGTCGCCGACGCCGAGACCGCTGACCTGCGCGACCATGTGCGTCAGCAGGGCGTAGCTGGCGATGTTGAACGGCACCCCGAGGAAGATGTCGCCCGAGCGCTGGTAGAGCTGGCACGACAGCCGCCCGTCGGCCACATAGAACTGGAACAGCGCGTGGCAGGGCGCGAGTGCCATCCGCGGCAGTTCGGCCACGTTCCAGGCGCTGACGATCAGACGGCGCGAATCGGGGTTGCGGCGGATCTCGTCCACCACCCACGCGATCTGGTCCACCGTACGGCCGTCGGCGCCGGACCAGGATCGCCATTGCCGGCCGTAGATCGGCCCCAGCTCGCCGTCGGCGTCGGCCCACTCGTCCCAGATGCCGACGCCATGCTCCTTCAGATAGGCGATGTTGGTCTCGCCGCGCAGGAACCACAGCAGTTCGTGGACGATCGACTTCAGATGCAGCTTCTTGGTCGTGACCAGCGGAAAGCCCGCGCGCAGATCGAAACGCATCTGCCAGCCGAACACGCTCAGCGTGCCGGTGCCGGTGCGATCGTCCTTGCGCGCGCCGTGGTCGAGGACGTGCTGCAGCAGGTCGAGGTAGGCGCGCATGCCGCGATTATGCCGCGACGGGCACGACCGGCACGGGCTGGCGGCGCGCCAGGCCCAGCAGGATCAGACCGACGGCGATCAGCGGCAGCGACAGCACCTGGCCCATGGTCAGCCAGTGCGTGCCCAGCAGATAGCCCAGCTGCGGATCGGGATCGCGGATGAACTCGGCACTGAAACGGAACACGCCGTACAACAGCGCGAACCAGCCCGACACCGCGTAGCGCCGGCGCGGCCGGCGCGAGTACAGCCACAGCACCGCGAACAGCACCGCGCCCTCGAGAAAACACTCCAGCAGCTGCGAGGGCTCGCGCGCGAAGCTGTCCAGCGCGCCGGTCGCCCACAGCGCCTTGAGCTGCGACGTGTCCATGCCGGCGAACTGGCGTGCCTGGACCAGTTGCGCGGCGCTCAGGCCGACGCAGTCCCAGGTGCGGTTGATCTGCGTGGGGCTGAGCTGGGCGCACTGCACGGCTTCCTGCAGCGCGCGCGGAAAGATCATGCCCCAGGGCTTGTCGGTGAGATGACCCCACAGCTCGCCGTTGATGAAATTGCCGATGCGCCCGAGGCCCAGGCCGATGGGTACCAGCGGGGCGACGAAATCGACGGTGTCGAACAGTTTGATCGCGTGGTGCCGCGACCACCACCACGTCGCCAGCACGACGCCGACCAGCCCGCCGTGGAAGCTCATGCCGCCGTCCCAGATCTGCAGGATCTGGATGGGGTTTTTCCAGATCCAGCTGAGGTCGACATAGAACAGCATGTAGCCGATGCGGCCGCCCAGGATCACGCCGAGCATGCCGTAGAACAGCAGGTCGCCGAAGGCCTCGCGGCTGACCGGCAGGCGACCCGCGGCGCGCCGGCGTTCGCCGAGATACCACGCGGCGATGAAGCCGCCCAGATACATCAGGCCGTACCAGTGCACCGGCAGCGGGCCGATGTGGAAGGCGATGGGATCGATGTCGACGAAGATCGGATGCTGCATGGACGTGCTCACAGTGGACGGCGCCGAGACCGCCGGCGCGCAAAAAGGTGCCGCAGTCTAAGGCGAGCCGGCGTCGCACTTGAAAAGAAATCGTTGCGGGTCGTCTGCAGGGCCATCGACCCCGTGCGGGCGGGCGTTGCCCGCTGCGGATCGGACCGCAGGCGATCCGCGGGCGCTCAGGCGGGCAGCACGCGGCACAGATAGCCCTTCAGGTAATCCGTTTCCGGGATCGCCGGATGCAGCGGATGGTCCGGCCCCTGCTGCAGCTTCTCCAGTACCTGCAACTGGCGGTCGAGATGACGCGCGCCCGCCTGCAGCGACGCCAGCAGGTCGCCGCGGCCCAGGTGATACGAGCACGAACAGCTCACCAGCAAGCCGTCGCGGCCGAGCACCTGCATCGCCGCCTCGTTGATGCGGCGGTAGGCCAGGCGGCCCTCGACGAGATCCTTCCTGCGCTTGATGAAGGCCGGCGGATCGACCACCACGACGTCGAAATGTTCGCGCGCGGCGCGCAGATCGCGCAGGGCATCGAAGGCGTCGGCGTGCATGGCGCGCACGCGTTCGCCCAGCCCGTTGCGCGCGGCGTTGGCGCGCACCGCCTCGACCGCGGCGGCGGAAGCGTCCACGCACACCACCTCGCCGGCGCCGGCAGCGGCGGCGCGCAGGCCCCAGGCGCCGAGGTAGCTGAAAAGATCCAGCACGCGCTTGCCCGCGACATGGGCCACGAAACGGTCGCGGTTGGCGCGCTGGTCGTAGAACCAGCCGGTCTTCTGGCCGCCGATCGGATCGACGCCGAACTCGAGTCCGGCCTCGCGCACCACGGCGCCAGCGTCCGGCAGCGCGCCGAAGGCGATGTCGGCATAGCTCGGCAGGCCTTCGAGCGTGCGGATGCCGGCATCGTTCTTCCAGATCATCGCCGCGGGCTTGAGCACCTTCTGCACCGCCGCCTCGACCTCGGGCTTGAGGCGCTCGATGCCGGCGCTGGTCGCCTGCGCCACGATCACGTCGCCGTAGCGATCCAGCGTCAGCCCCGGCACGCCATCGGACTCGCCGAACAGCAGGCGGTAATACGGCTCGGCGTACAGGCGTTCACGCAGCGCCAGGGCGACATTCAGGCGATGCGTCAGCAGCGAGCGGTCCAGCGCGTGCCCGACACCGCGGCTGACCAGGCGCGCCGCGATCAGCGAATGCGGGTTGACGTAGCCGATGCCGATCGGCTTGCCGTGCGCGTCGACGATGGTGCAGGCGTCGCCGGGCGCGAAGGCATCCAGCGGCGAGCGCGCGACGTCGATCTCGTTGGAAAACACCCACAGGTGGCCGGCGCGCAGGCGCGCTTCCTCGCCGCGTTTGAGGAACAGGGCGGGACAGGCAGGCTCGGGGGCCACGACGGCGCCTTGCGGAAGGGGCCGGAACGGTAACCGAGCCATCCCCGGGCCACAAGCACGGCCGCCTCGCGTTAGTCTGGCGCTTCGTGCCACCCGGCCACCCGCAGATGCCCAACCGACTCGCCGGCACCGTCAGCCCCTACCTGCGCCAGCACGCGGACAATCCCGTGCACTGGCAGCCCTGGGACACCGCCGCGCTGGCCGAAGCGCGCGCCAGCGGCAAGCCGATCCTGCTGTCGATCGGCTATGCGGCCTGTCACTGGTGCCACGTGATGGCGCACGAGAGCTTCGCGGATGCAGCCACCGCCGCGACGATGAACGCGCTGTACGTCAGCATCAAGGTCGATCGCGAGGAGCGTCCCGATCTCGACAAGGTCTATCAGCTGGCCCACCAGGCGCTCAGCGGCCGCCCCGGCGGCTGGCCGTTGACGCTGGTGCTCGATCCCGAGGACCTGACGCCGTTCTTCGCCGGCACCTATTTCCCGCCGGCGCCGCGCCACGGGCTGCCGGCATTTCGCGATCTGCTGCAACGCGTGCGCGCGTTCTATGACCGCGAGCGCGGCGCGGTGCGCGACCAGAATGCACGTCTGCGCGCCTGGCTGGACGAGTTCGACACCGCCGCGCCGGTCGCGCGGCGCGCCGACACGGCTCCGGTCGCGAGGGCACTGCAGGACATCGCCGCGCGTTTCGATCCCGAGCACGGCGGCAGCCGCGGCGCGCCCAAGTTTCCGCATGCGGGCGAGATCGACCTGCTGCTCGACGAGGCCGCGCGCCCGCAGGGGGCGGGCAGCGGCGGTGCGCCGACACCCGCGGACTGCGCGGCGATGGCGCGGCGGACGCTGGAGCGCATGGCTGCGGGCGGCTTGTACGATCACCTCGCGGGCGGCTTCTTCCGCTACTGCGTGGATGCAGACTGGGGCATCCCGCACTTCGAGAAGATGCTCTACGACCAGGCGCAGCTGCTGCCGCTGTATGCGCGCGCGGCGCGCGAGTTCGCCGAGCCGGGCTTTGCCGAAATCGCGCGCACCACCGCCACGTGGCTCGACAGCGGACTCGGCCTGGCCGACGGCGGTTACGCCAGCGCGCTGGACGCCGACAGCGAGGGCGAGGAAGGCCGCTGCTACGTGTGGACGCGCGAAGCGCTTGCGACTGCGCTCGATGCCGACGCGGCGGCGGTCGCCACGTTGCACTTCGGCTTCGATGCGCCGCCCAACTTCGAGGGCCGGGCCTGGCACCTGCGCGGCGTGCGGCCGTTGCCCGAGGTCGCCGCGATGCTCGGGCTGGACATCGATGCGGCGCAGCACCGGCTCGAGCGCGCGCGCCGCAACCTGCTCGCCGTGCGCAATCGCCGGGTACCACCGGCACGTGACGACAAGCGCCTCACCGCCTGGAACGCGCTGGCCATCGCCGGGCTGGCTCGTGCCGGCCGCCTGCTCGACGACGCGGCGCTGATCGCGCAGGCCGACGCCGCGCTGGCGACGCTGCGGCGTCTGGCGTGGCGCGACGGCCGCCTGCACGCACTGGCGGATCCGCGTGCCGGCGGCGAGGGCTACCTCGACGACTACGCCTTCCTGCTCGACGCCGTGCTGGAACTGCTGCAGTGCCGCTGGCGCGACGTCGACCTCGACTTTGCGCTCGCGCTGGCCGCGGCATTGCGGGCACGCTTCGAGGATGCCGGGCGCGGCGGGTTTTACTTCACCGCGCACGACGCCGAAGCGCTGATCCAGCGCCCGAAACCGTGGCTGGACGAAAGCCTGCCCGCCGGCAATGCGGTCGCGATCCGCGCCCTGCTGCAGCTGGGCCATCTGACCGGCGACGGCGATTGCCTGGCCGCCGCCGGGCGTGCGCTGGATGCCGCGCAGAGCGTGCTCGACCGCCACCCGCAGGCCGCTCCCGGCCTGCTGCGCGCACTGCGCGCCGCGATCGCTCCGCCGCCGCAGGCGGTAGTGCGCACCGACGCGGGCTCCGCGGCGGCCTGGCAGGCCGCGGCGCGCGCAGCGTCCGCGGACGTCGCGGTGTTCCTGATTCCCGACGACGCCACCGCGCTGCCGGGACTGCTGGCGCAGCGCGTTGCGCGTGCGGGCGGCGTGGCCTGGGTCTGCGAGGGATCGAGCTGCCGCGAGCCGCTGACGACGCCGGATGCATTCGGCGCGGCGCTGCGCGAAGCCGGCGCCTGAGGCGACCAGGCTAGCCCGCGGGATCGCGACTGGTCCGGTCCTGCAGCTCGACATGCAGCGCCGCCGCCGCGCGTCGTGCCTTGGCCCGCGCAGCCTCGACGGTCGCGTCGCGGGCCAGCGCCACCGCCATGCGCCGGCGCCCGTGCACTTCGGGCTTGCCGAACAGGCGCAGCGCGGTGTCGGGCTCGGCCAGCGCCTCGGCCACGCCGTGATAGCGCGGCGCAGCGCCCTCGCCTTCGGCCAGCACCGCGCAGGATGCCGAGGGCCCGAACGCGCGGATCAGCGGAATCGGCAGGCCGAGGATGGCGCGCGCGTGCAGCGCGAACTCCGAGAGATCCTGCGAGATCAGCGTGACCAGGCCGGTGTCGTGCGGACGCGGGCTGACCTCGGAGAAGATCACACGCTCGCCGTGGACGAAGAACTCCACGCCGAACACGCCGCGACCGCCCAGCGCCGCGGTGATCGCCGCGGCCTGGCGCCCGGCCTCGGCCAGCGCTGCGTCCGGCATCGGCTGCGGCTGCCAGGACTCGCGGTAGTCGCCGTCCTCCTGGCGGTGGCCGATCGGCGCGCAGAAGCTGACGCCGTCGCGATGACGCACCGTCAGCAGGGTGATCTCGTAGTCGAAGTCGATGAAGCCCTCGACGATCACCCGGCCCTGGCCGGCGCGCCCGCCGGACTGCGCGTAATCCCAGGCCGGACCCG
>JAKAZT010000122.1 GCA_021815695.1 Pseudomonadota bacterium | reverse complement strand
AAATGGAAATGGCCGTCCTTGTCGCGGAAGGTGACAAAGCGTGCGCCGCGCGCGGCGGGTTTTTTCTTCGTGCCCGCCGCGGCCGGCTGCACGGTCAGCGGCCGCAGCCCCACCGCCGTGCGCAGCTCGGCGAGGAAGGGCGCGGCGATCGCGCGCGCCTTGCGGGCGCCGTCCTGCAGGATGTCTTCAAGGTCGCCGGGCCTGGCGATCAGCTCCTCGTAGCGTTCGCGCAACGGCGCGAGTTCGGCGTCCACGCGCGCGAACAGGCGTTGCTTGGCCTCGCCCCAGGCCAGTCCGGCGCGCAGATCCTTCGCCAGCGCAGCGCTCTCCGCGCCGGTGGCGAAGGCGCGATGGATCGCATACAGGTGCGAGCCTTCGATGTCCTTGGGTTCGCCCGGCGCGCGCGAGTCGGTGACGATGCGCGCGATGGCGTCTTTCAGTGCCGCGGTGCCGCCGCCGAACAGCGGAATGGTGTTGTCATAGCTCTTCGACATCTTGCGGCCGTCGAGGCCGGGCAGGGTCGCGACCTGCTCCTCGACCGCCGCCTCCGGCAGCACGAAGAAACTGCGTCCGGCGCCGAAGACGTGGTTGAAGCGCGCCGCCACGTCGCGCGCCATCTCGATATGCTGCACCTGGTCGCGGCCGACCGGCACGCGTTGCGCGTTGAACAGCAGGATGTCGGCGGCCATCAGGATCGGATAGCTGTACAGACCCATCGCGATGCCGGCGTCGGCGTCTTCGCCGGCAGCGAGGTTGGCGTCCACCGCCGCCTTGTAGGCGTGCGCGCGGTTCATCAGACCCTTGGCGGTGACGCAAGTCAGCAGCCAGGTCAGCTCGGGAATTTCGGGGATGTCCGACTGGCGATAGAAGGTCACGCGCCCGGGATCCAGACCTGCCGCCAGCCACGTCGCCGCGATCTCGAGACGTGATCGCGCGATGCGTTCGGGCTCATCGCACTTGATCAGCGCGTGGTAGTCGGCGAGGAAGAAGAACGCGTCGGTGTCCGCGGCGCGACTCAGGGTGATGGCCGGACGGATCGCGCCGACGTAGTTGCCCAGATGCGGCGTTCCGGTGGTGGTGATGCCGGTGAGGACGCGGATGCGGTTGGTCATGCGGCGGCTCCGTGCAAGCATCCGAGTTTAGCGGCTGGGCCGCGCCTGCGGCCGTCGCCCGGCCGGGCGCACCCGGCAGGGCGCACCTGGCATGGCGCCAGCGCCACAAGAAACCGGACGCGCAGGCGGCGCCTGCTTGCGAACCGTAAGTCTTGCGCCGGAATGGGGCGCGGAGCCTGTCCTGTCCAGCGGACGGCGCAAGGTCGCGCTCCGGCATGACTTCCGGCAGGGACCACGAACCCGCGCGCTGCCGCTACGCTCACGCTCTTGCCCGATCCCTGACGGACCCTTCATGCTCGCCGCCCTGCCCCTGCTGCTCGCCACCGCCCGGGACGCGCCGTCCGCGGAACATCCCCCCTATCGCCTGCCGCAGGTCGACGTCACCGGCAAGCAACCGCCCTGGCTGGCCAA
Organism: Pseudomonadota bacterium; assembly: GCA_021815695.1. Classification (GTDB taxonomy): domain Bacteria; phylum Pseudomonadota; class Gammaproteobacteria; order Xanthomonadales; family Rhodanobacteraceae; genus Metallibacterium. The sequence continues at coordinate 3,787 of JAKAZT010000122.1, read as the reverse complement.
GCTGCAGTACCTGCTGCCCGAGGTGGACGGTGCGCTGATCACGGTCACCACCAAGGCCACGGTCACGCACATGGAGCAGATCCCGACCGTGGCGCAGGACAACCTCACCCAGCTGTTCGTGCGCGCCCCCGGCATCATCGTCTCGCAGGAGCAGGACCCGCTGCGCGTGAATCTCACCTACCGCGGGCTGGGCAATCCGCAGGAGTCCGAGTACGTGCTGGTGCTGCAGGACGGCATCCCCGCCGAGCTGGACTGGATCGGCTTCCCGACGCTGTACTACCAGCCGCCGCTGCAGGGCGTGCGCGAAGTGCAGGTGATCCGCGGCGGCAACAGTCTGCTGTACGGGCCGGAGCCGGCGCCGGTGATCAATTTCGTGTCCAAGGGCGCGGTGGCCGGTGCGCCATTCGGCGCCAGCACCGAACAGATGATCGGCAGCCACGGCGGCTGGCAGACCTACAACGTGGTCAAGGGCAGCACAGGCGATCTCGCCTGGCGCGTGGCCGGCTGGATCAACCGCAGCGACGGTCCGCGCGCCAACAGCGGCTACAACGTCAAGGGCGTCGACGCCAACCTGCTGTGGACGCCCAGCGCGACCTCGCGGTGGGGCCTGGACCTGCATCTGTACGACGCCGCGTCCAACGACGCCGGCCGCCTGACCTGGCCGCAATGGACGGCCAACTCCAATCTCACCACTACCCCGGCCAACCGCGAGTGGGCCAATCGCAACGTTGCCGTGCTGACCCATGAGCAGCAGCTCGGCGAGCACTGGCGCTTCTACGGCAAGGCCTGGGCAGGAACCTCGGACCTGACCCAGCGCGTGGCCAGTCCCTCGGTGCCGCCGCAGCCGCTGCCCGCCGTCACCAATATCCAGGACGCGCGTTTCCGCTATGCGGGCACGGACCTGCGCCTGCGTCACGACTTCGGCCCCGGCGACACCCTGACTTTCGGCACCGAGCTGTACCGATCCGATGCGCCGCTGCTGGGCGCCAACTACACCGACCTGCTGGCTCCGCGCAACGCGACCGGGGGCGTACCGACGCTGGTGCAGGCGCGCCATTCCGATTACGCCTCGGTGTTCGCCAGCAGCCTGCTCCGCTTCGGCCCCGGTCATCACTGGCACATCGTGCCTTCGCTGCGCCTGGATCACGAGAAGGTCAGCGTGTTCGAAACCGTTCGCCCGCCAAACCTGTCGCGACCGCTGCTCGACACGACGGTGTCGCGCAACGTGCCGCTGTTCGGTCTCGGCATCGGCAATGACTTCTACGACAACGGCCACCTCAACGAGACCTACTTCAACGTCTCCACCGGCTGGCGTCCGGTGCGCTTCTTCGACATCGGTTCGCCGCATGCCAACATCATCCCCGGCACGGCACCCGCGGTGCAGAAGGTGCTGTCCTACGAGCTGGGCGTGCATGGCACACCGGCCGACGGCCTGTTCTACGACGTCAGCCTGTTCTGGATGAACTTCCACAATCGCATCGAGACGCTCAACCTGAGCCCGATCGTGTCCATCGAGCAGAACAGCGGCGACACCCACAACCAGGGCTTCGAGGGCGAGCTGGCCTACGACTTCATGCACGGCAGCGGCAGCGGCGAGCACCTCGAAGCCTTCGCCAACCTGCAGTTGCTGCACGCGCGCTTCGTCGCCAGTGCCATCCCCAACCAGGTCGGCAAGTCTCCGGCGTACTCCCCGCGCCATCTGGCCAAGGCCGGCATCACCTGGCGCCGCGACGACCACTACAAGCTGGCGTTCACCGGCGTGTTCTCGGGTTCGCAGTATTGGCAGGACAGCGCGCAGGATCAGCCCGGCGTCGGCGGGACCGTATTGCTGCCGGCGCTGATCCCGGCGTATTCGGTGTGGGACTTCGCCGCCAACTGGAACCTCACCCCGCACGTCGAACTGCTGGGCGGCGTGTCCAACGTGTTCAATCGCCACTACTACTCGCGCGTGTGGACCTACGGCATCGAGCCGGCGCTGGGCCGTACCTGGTACGCGGGCTTCAAGTTGTCGCTGTAGCGGGAGCGCGCGGCATCCCGCCCTTTCGGCGCGCCGGGAGAGGACCGGCTGACCGCTTGCCGGCCGGCCCTCACAGCTTGCTCTGCTCAACCTCGCGTTCGCGCTGCATCAGCGTCCACTCGGCATGCTCGGTCAATGCCGCCTCGCCGAGCGAGATCAGGATTTCGCGCTGCTCGACCGAATCAATCGAGCGATCCAGCGCCGTGCGTGCGCTGGTGAAAATCCGCTGCATGAAGCGGTACTGGCGCATCAATTCCTTGTCCGCCTTGCGGTAGGCGTAGGCCTCGCGTACCGCCGCGATGATCGACAGCGTCGCCATCAGCATCACCAGCGTGTTCTTGGTTTCCAGCTCGAATACGTGCGCGAACACGACAAGCACGACGCTGATCGCGATGCCGCCCCACAGGCTGAGCGACCCGACCATTTCGGTGATGTGGTGCAGCCCCGAGCGCTCGACCGTCTTGCGCTCGTAGTAGTGCAGTTGTCCCGACGTCCCGGATTCACCAACCCATTCCGCGATCACCCGCGCCAGGGCATCCGCTCCGTCTCCGGCCGGATCCGCGCGCGCCTCCAGGCCGACGGCGCGCATCACGTTGCGGATCCAGCCCAGCTCGGTGTTCTGTCGCTGCAGCAAATTGTCGTGCGCGAACTCGTGACCGCCGTTCACCGCGATGCCCGCGTGCCGCCAGTACGTCTGCACGCGCAGGAACTCCGCCAGGGCGCGGTAGTCGAGGTACTTGCGGTGCCAGCCGCGACGGCGCGCCAGTCCGACCACGGCCGCGCCGCTGGCGAACAGCAGCAGGAACAGGTAGATCAGATAATTGTGTTCCGCCAGATGCGCATACAGCGCGAAGGCGATGCCCATCAGCGCCGCCAGCGTGTAGGTCGCTCGCATCGCAAGCAGCACGCGCTTCTGGAAATGAATCGCCAACCAGTCGGCCGCGTGAAAAACCTCGCCCATCGGCAGCGCGGCATTGCCATCGGCAGCCCGGTGCTTGTTCGCCGCAACGCTGATGGCGGCCGCGTAATTGCCGCACTCGACATTGAACTCGGCCATGTGGGTGAACATCAGGCGGAATTCGGGCGGCATGCCCATTTCCGCCGCGGTCGCAGTCTCGGTGGTGCGCCACAGCGCCTGCAGCGCCTGCAGGCCGGTGGCTACCGCGCCATCGGCTTCATCGCGCGAACAAACGATGTGATACAGCAGGCGCTCGTCGCCGCCGCCGAGCACATGGCGCGCCTCGCGGCGGCGGTCGATCAGGCCAGGCATCGGGCCACCCAGGTGATAGCGCACGACCTGTGCGGTGCCGCCGATCCGATCGGACTCCTTGCCGTCCCAGATCGCCAGCAGGATGTGGCAGTGATCGACGATGCGGACCCCGGCCTGGGCGTACTGGCGATCGCGCGCCATGCCCGGCGGCCCGACCGCATGCCGCGTCTGGCCCGCGTGCAGCGGCAGCTGCAGCACCTCGGCGCGGGCGCAGAGCGCCTCGAAATTCGCGCGCGTCGCGGGATCGGAAAAATCCTCGACATAAAGATCCCGTGGCAGGGGCAGCGGCGCGATCAGTCGCGCACCGACGGCGAGCGCCTCCTCCGCCACGAGCTGATCGCCACCCTCGGCCAGTGCCGACAGCACGACGAGCGGCAGCGCCGGGAAATCGTGCCTGAGCTGTGCCAGGAATTCGCGCACGCGCCGCCGGATCGGTTCGATCTCGCCTGCGGGAATGTTGCGGTGACTGGTGACACCGACAACCAAGGGGGTCATGAAGG
>JAKAZT010000121.1 GCA_021815695.1 Pseudomonadota bacterium | reverse complement strand
ACGTGCTGGCCCGGCCCGGCCTGCTGCCGCCCGGCGTCTACTACACGCTGGGCGGGCTGTACCAGCAGCAGCAGATCGCCTTCCGCGGACTGGCCATGGTGTTCGCCGCCGCCGCGGCGCTGGTGTTCCTGGCGCTGCTGTTCATGTACGAGCGCTTCCGCGTAGCGCTGTCGATCATGTCCGCGTCGCTGCTGGCCGCCAGCGCCGTGTTTTTCGGGCTGTGGATCACCGGGCAGACCTTGAACATCACCGCGTTGATGGGCCTGACCATGATCCTCGGCATCGTCACCGAGGTCGGCGTGTTCTATTTCTCCGAGCTGCAGCTACTGCGCGGCGCGGGCGTAGCGTTCCGCGAGGCGCTGATCCAGGCCGGCGAAAACCGTCTGCGGCCCATTGCCATGACCACGCTGGCCGCCGCGCTGGCGCTGCTGCCGCTGGCGCTGGGCATCGGCCAGGGCTCGGCCATGCAGCAGCCGCTGGCCATCGCCATCATCGCCGGCCTCGCCGTGCAGATGCCGCTGGTGCTGGTGCTGGTGCCGGTGCTGTACGCGCTGCTGGCGCGGGTGCGACCCGAACGCCGTCACGGTCCAAACACTGACGCATCGCCTGTAAAGTAAGCCGTGCGGTGAGCGACGCAGCCCCCTGAGGATTTACTGCGGACTCTGCTATTCACGTCACGAAGTGCGCATGGTGCGACGGAGAGGGGATGATGGAGCGTTTCGCATTCGACCGCTGGTCCGTGCTGCGCCTGGTCATCGGAGCAGTCGCCGTGGCGGGCTTTGCGCTGGCCTTGGTGATCCCTCGCCGTGAACTGCCATTCCACCTGCGCCAGGATGCCACGGGGGGTGTGATCGAAGCGCGAGGCTGGACCCCACTGCCAGCCGGACTGCGCGTGGGTGACCGCCTGGCGTATGGCCAGCAAACGCTACTGATGCGCGCCGTGCTCCTTCGCGAAAACGTGCCCGAAAACCGCATCTATAGCCTGCGCGTGCAACGCGCAGGCAGCGTGCTGACGGTCGCGGTGCACAGCGTGGTGCAATCGCAAAGCGCTGAGTCAAGCCGGTTGCGTTGGGCGTCATGGGCGGAGCAGGCCATGCTGCTCGCGCTCGGCCTGTTGACCCTCTGGCGTGGCCGCGACTGGGCGGCGTGGGGATTGGCGATGTTTGCCCTCAGCATCACGTTTTCAGACATCCTCGCCGGGTTGCCCAGTCCGCCGCTCCTCGGTCTCGCGTTGCTGATGGTTATGCAATGGCTGGGTGGACCGATGGCGTTTGCAGGGCTTTATCTCACCGCGAACGCTCTGGTGGGTTGGCGGCCGCATCTGTTGCACGGTCCCGTGATGGCCTATCTGCTGACGCTGCTGTCGCTGTTCGCGCTCGAGGCCGGCGGCATGCTGGCTTCCTTGATGTTCGCCGTGCTCGAAATGCCTGCAGTGCTGCAGGGCCTGATCATCACGGCCGGGCTTGCGGGGCTGGCCGTGCCGCTATGGGTCTTGCTGCGTGGTTACGTACACGCCGCGGCCGAGGCGCGTTTGCGCATTCGCTGGATTCTCAGCTGCACCAGTCTGCTGCTGCCGTTGATGCTCATCCAGATTGCATTGCAACAGGCGGCAATCCAGCAGTCGCCGGCAATGATATGGCTGCGCTGGGCTGGTACGGCGATGACCATCACCGTACTGGGTCTGTACACCTATGCCGTGCTGCGTCAGCGCTTGGTCGAGGTGCGCGTGGTGGTCAACCGCGCGCTGGTGTTCGCCATGCTAATGGGCATGGTAGTGGGCCTGTTCGGATTGATCGAGAGTCTGATCGAGCGCAGCGCGATCGGCGAAAGCGCCGGCCTGGCACTCGAGGTTGGCGTACCACTGGTGCTGGGCATCCTGTTTCATCAGTTGCATCGGCATGTCGAGGCGCTGGTCGATCGTTTGTTTTTCCATCGCGAGCACAGCGCGCGTTGGGCGCTGAATGACTTCGTGCGTGACGCCGGTTTCATTGAGTCACCGCAGACGCTGATCGCGCGAACGGTCGAGGCCTTTAGTCGCCATGCCGGTGTTGAGGGTGCCGCGCTGTATGAGGCGCGCGATACCGGGTTTGAATGCAGTGGACGTGATGAGGCAGGCCCGGCTTTCCCGGATCGTCTCGACATGGATGACCGCGCGTTGGTACGTCTGCGCGCGACACTGGCGCCACTGGACCTGCACGGCGTGGGCAGCGCATTGGGGATTGAGGGCCTGGCGTTGCCTTTGGCCTTGCGTGGACACTTGTTCGGTATGCTGGCATGCGGTCCACGTCCAGCGGGACGCCATGCCCAGTCTGACATCGAGCGGCTGGGGCATGCCGCCCACGAGGTGGGCACTTCGATGTTCGCACTGCGTGCGCGTGCCAACGAAAGTCTGGTCGAGGGGCTGGCGCGCGGCGTGTTGTCCCCTGCGCAGGCGACACGTCAGGCCCGCGAGTTGTCGGGTGTCCGCGCGTGTTGAGAGCAGACAGACCCTGATCGTTCTGTCGAATCAAACTCTGCACTCACGCGCATTGCGGTGGCTGGCGGTTGCAAAAGTAAATGTGCGGGACATCCTTGCGGTGCCGGTCCGCGGCTTCACGGCTCGACATGCAGCCCACGGTTCAAGCGAAAAGATAAACGTGCTCGGCTGCGCCAGGGCAGGTAGCGGCGCATGGCGCCTGCTTGACATGTGGTAAGTAAATGCTTACCGTAAGTCATGGCTTACGAAAGTGCCCTGCGCTGTCTCGCCGACCCCACCCGCCGCCGGGTGTTCGAGCGCCTGCGCGAGGGTCCGCGCGCGGTGGGCGAACTGGCCGCGGGACTGCCGGTCAGCCGCCCGGCGGTGTCGCAGCATCTGAAGGCGTTGAAGGCCGCCGGCCTGGTGCTCGACCGCGCCGAAGGCGCGCGCCGCGTCTATTTCATCGATCCCGAGGGCCTCGGCGAATTGCGCCGCTGGCTGGACCGGTTCTGGGATCAGGCCCTGGACGCGTTCAAGCACGAGGCCGAAACCCATCCGCCGCGCCGGCGTCCGGCGCGCGGCACGCCACCGCCGGAGAGGAAAAAGCCATGAGCCGTGAATCCGCACCGCCCGCACCCGCACCCGCACCGGCCGGCCGCGAGGCCGCGCCGCGCAGCATCCGCATCGCGCCGGTGCGCAAATCCATCGTCGTCGAAACCGGCGCCGCGCACGCTTTCGCGGTGTTCACCGCCGGCATCGACCGCTGGTGGCCGCGCGACAAAGGCATCGGCCAGGGGCCGATCACGCGCTCGGTGATCGAGCCCTTCGTCGGCGGGCGCTGGTACGCCCGCCACGCCGACGGCAGCGAGGTCACCGTGGGTCACGTGCGGGTGTGGGAGCCCGGCGCGCGGCTGGTGGTGGGCTGGGAGATCAGTGCGCAATGGAAGCCCGACGCCCGCGTCGAACTGGCCTCGGAGGTGGAGGTGCGCTTCATCGCCGAAGGCCCCGCGCGCACGCGCGTGGAGCTGGAACACCGCGACTTCGAGCGTATGGGCAAGGCCGATGGCGAAAGCATGCGTGGCCATGTCGACGGCGGCTGGCCCGGCATGCTCGAGTGCTACGCGCGCGAGGCGGCGCGCAACGGAAGTGCGCCATGAGCGGGTACACGGTGCATACGATTCCCGGCAGCCCGTTCGGTCGCGCGGTGCTGATCGTGCTGGAGGAGAAAGGCGCGGCGTACCGCCTGGCCGCGGTGGCGCCAGGCACCCTGCGCTCGCCGGAGCACACCGCGCGGCATCCGTTCGCGCGAGTGCCGGTGCTGGAGCACGACGGCTTCCGCCTGTACGAGACGCAGGCCATCCTGCGCTACCTCGACCGCGTGCTGCCGGCGCCGCCGCTGACGCCGGTCGATGCGCGCCGCGCCGCGCGCATGGATCAGCTGATGGCGATCAACGACTGGTACCTGTTCCAGGGCGTGGCCAACGTGATCGGCTTCCAGCGCGTCGTCGGTCCGCGCCTGCTGGGACTGACGCCGGACGAGACCGCCATCGCCGCGGCCATGCCCAAGGCGCGCACGGTGTTCACTGAGTTGTCCGCGCTGCTGGGCCGGCAGCCGTTCCTCGTCGGCGAGGCATTCACCCTGGCCGACGTGCTGCTGGCGCCGCAGCTCGATTTTCTCAGCGCCACGCCGGAGTGGGCGGTACTCACCGCCGACACGCCGCATCTGTGCGCGTGGCTGGAACGCGTGCGCGCGCGGCCCAGCCTCGAGGCCACCACCTGGGAGCGCGTGGCGGCGCGCGCCGCCGCAGCCTGAAATCGCAGCGGAGACCAAATATGCCCGACATCCTGCATCGTCTCGAGATCGACACGTCGCGCGAACGCGTGTACGACGCGCTGACCCACGCCGAGGGCATCCGCGGCTGGTGGACGCGCGATGCCGAACTGGACGCGCGCGTCGGCGGCATCGGTGAATTCCGCTTCTACCAGCACGAGCGGCTGACTCGCGTGCGCGTCGATGCGCTCGATGCGCCGGCCCGCGTGGCCTGGACCGTGCTCGACTCGTTCATGCCGGGCTGGCCGGACACGCGCATCCGGTTCGATCTCGAACCCGCGGGGTCGGGCTGCATACTGGCCTTCGCGCACCGCGGCTTCGCGCACGAGAACGAGTGGTTCGCGCGGGTCACCACCGGCTGGGCGTACTTTCTGGTCAGCCTGAAGCGTTTCGTGGAATGCGGCCGCGGCGCGCCCAGCCCCGAAGTGGTGGACTTCGCACGCATGCTGGAATGATCCGACCGCACGGCCAGGCAAGATTTCGCACGCGAAGGGTTACGGCGCCGCCGCGCCAGCGCTGTGGTGGCGCGCGTTTGCGGGCTGATCGCGGCGGCACGACCACGCACTGGAACGTTTTCGCAGACCGCGCGTATCCTGATTGCGGTCCATTATTGAACGCAGAGGCCCAGCATGCGCGCAGTTCACCGGACACTGGGGAGGTCCGTCGTTCGGCGGTCCATGACCTGCCTGATAATCGACCTCTGCGCGGCGCTTGGCGCCGCAGTCCATGCGCAGCCACCGCAGCGCCAGCGCATGCCCGTGCAATTCCGGGCCGACCGTGTGTATCTGCGCCCGGCTTTGGCACATGGCGGCACGCTGCGCTTCTACACCGACACCGGCGGGGCCATGGTTATCGCCGCGCCGGCACTGGCGCGACTCGGTCTGCAGCCGCAGGCACCCAGCGATCCGACGCTGCGCGCGCAGCTCGGGCACGGCGCGCGCGTGATCGCCATGCGCTCGCTCGGACTGGCAGCGCCGATTCCGCTCGCGCATGCGCCGATGGTGGTCGTGCCCGCCATGCGGCAGTTGCAGGGCTGGCCGC
>JAKAZT010000120.1 GCA_021815695.1 Pseudomonadota bacterium | reverse complement strand
CCGGACCAGGTGCGCGAGCACGAGGGCCGCAGGCTGATCTCCTACGGCACCTCCAGCTACGGCTACGACGTGCGCTGCGCCGACGAGTTCAAGGTGTTCACCAACATCAACTCGACGATCGTCGATCCCAAGGCCTTCGACGCGCGCAGCTTCGTCGACGTCAAGGCCGATGTATGCATCATTCCGCCCAATTCCTTCGCGCTCGCGCGCACGGTCGAGTACTTCCGCATCCCGCGCTCGGTGCTGACGGTGTGCCTGGGCAAGAGCACCTACGCGCGCTGCGGCATCATCGTCAACGTCACCCCGCTGGAGCCGGAGTGGGAGGGCCACGTGACCCTGGAGTTTTCCAACACCACGCCGCTGCCGGCGAAGATCTACGCCAACGAGGGCGTGGCGCAGATGCTGTTTTTCGAGTCCGACCAGGTCTGCGCGACCAGCTACCGTGATCGCGCCGGCAAGTACATGGGCCAGCGCGGCGTTACACTGCCGCGCGCCTGAAATCGCCGCCGAGGAGAATCCCCGCATGCTTCGCATCCCATCGCCGTTTCGTCTTCTGGTCGCGCTGCTGGCTCTGGCCGGCGTGATCGCGCTCGCCGGCTGCAATCCCAACATCCGCCGCGGCGCCAATGTCGAGGTGGTGGCGCCCAGCCATTACGACATGACCCTGCAGAGCTACAAGGACGGCCAGTTCCTGCTCCACGGTGCGCTGCTGTCGGCGGATGATCTCGCCAGCCACTTCCGCTATCTCGACGGACAGAAAAAGCTGCCCAAGGTGGTGCTGCTGGAGCCGAGCAAGGACTACAAGATCAAGGACGGCCAGCTGCGCTTTTTCGCCAGCCTGCAGCTGACCTACGGATTCACCGGCTACGTCATGCTCGACGGCAAGCTGACCGTGCTCAACGCCCGTGCCGAGGCGGAGCCGAAGAAGAAATAGCGCACCGGGCCGACTTGCTCTGCGGAGCGGCAGGGCGCTGCGCGTGATGCTCGTGGTCTTGTCATCCCGAGCTACGCGAAGGATCTGACGGACAGCGCCAATTCGACGTGCCGGAGCAGCTGCGCGCCATCGCTGATTGCGCCATGGCCGCGGATGGTGTCGATCGCCAGGCCCTTCGCTGCGCTCAGCATGACAAGAACCTTGGTGACGCGGCAGGCCAGGTGCTTCGCTGCGCTCGGCATGACAAGGTCCTCCCGGTGTCATCCCGAGGCCGAAGGCCGAAGGATCTTGCGGGCGACGGGCACCCCGCTGCATGGCCGGCCGGGGTGGCCCGGCAGGCCAGATGCTTCGCTGTGCTCAGCATGACAAAGCCTTCAGCATGATCAAGACAGTTGCTGAGCGAAGCGGAGGATCTGCACAGCGAAGGATGACAACAAGATCCAGGCACGGCAGGCGAGCAAAGGAAGGTCTGAACAAGTTCAGACCTTCCTCAAGCCATGGACGGCTTGCCGCGCATCGAGCACGCATGTGCTTGATGCGGCGTAGCCGAGTCCGGACCTGCGCCGGACTCGGCGCCCTCTGACAAGTCCAGGATGGACTTGTCAGAGGTTCCCAAAAAGAGCCCCGATACCTTCAATGCGTCGCACCGGCGGCGATGCGGGCGTCGTCGCCGGTGTGCAGCGACACCGCGATGATCAGGCGCAGCGCGGCGATCACCATCTCCAGCGTCATGCTCGGTGCGCCGCGATGGGCTGCAGCCTGCGCCGGCAGGAACGGGATGTGCACGAAGCCGCCGCGTGCGCCGCGTCGCTGCGCCAGCGCGTGCATCAGGCCGTAGAAGACATGGTTGCAGACGTAGGTGCCGGCGCTTTGCGAGATCTCGGCCGGAATGCCGGCGGCGGTCAGCGCCGCCAGCGCAGCCTTGATCGGCAGCGTGCTGAAGTAGGCCGCCGGCGCGCCGGCGATCACCGGCTGGTCGATCGGCTGCCGGCCGCGATTGTCCGGAATGCGCGCGTCGTCGACGTTGATCGCGATGCGCTCCAGCGACAGCCGGTCGCGGCCGCCGGCCTGGCCGACCGCGATCACCCGTCGCGGCCGGGTCGCGGCCAGCGCCGCATCGAGTGTCGTCAGCGCGTCGCCGAACGCCGTCGGCAGCCGCGCGACCTCGATGCGATGCCCGCCGATGCGCCGGCCGCGCAGCGCGCGCACCGCTTCCCACGAGGGGTTGACCGTCTCGCCGCCGAACGGCTCGAAGCCGGTCAGCAGCACGCGCGGCGGAGCGGAAGCGGGGCGTCGGGTCGTCATGCCGGTCTCCGGTACAGTCAGCGGAACGCGAGCGCGCTCATCAGGACCAGATTGAACGCCAGCAGCAGCAGCGCGGTCGGCCATTGCGCGCGGATGACGGCGTAGGGACTGTCGAGCTCCAGCAGGGCCACCGGCACGATGTTGAAGTTGGCCGCCATCGGTGTCAGCAGCGTGCCGCAGTAGCCGCAGAGCATGCCCAGCGAGCCGACGATCGCCGGGCTGGCGCCGTGCAACTGGACCAGCAGCGGCAGACCGATGCCGGCGGTGAGCACCGGAAATGCGGCGAAGGCGTTGCCCATGATCACGGTGAACACGACCATGCCCAGGCCGTAGGCCAGCACGCAGGCGAGCCGGCTGTCGACGGGAATCAGCAGGCCGACCCCGTGCGCGATGTCCTGGCCGACGCCGCTCTGGGTGAACACGCCGCCCAGCGCAGCCAGCACCAGCGGCAGCAGCGCCGCCCAGCCCAGCGTGTCCAGCAGACGGCGGCCCTCGCGCAGCGCTGCCGGCGCCGGCGCTCGGGTCATGCGCAGCGCGGCGAGCGCGGCCAGCAGCGAAGCCAGCGCGAGTCCGGTCAGCGTCATCTGGTCGGCAGCGAACAGGCGGTGGCCGTCGGCGATCAGGTAGCCGCCCAGCACGGCCACCAGCAGGGTAACGCCGGGGATCAGCAGCGCCGGCAGAAACAGCCGATGGCCGAGCCGCACCGCGCTCGACAGGCGCATCTCCGGCGAGACCTCTTCGACCTGCACGCGACGCATGCGCGGGGCCAGCAGCGCCAGCAGCAGCACACCGACGCCGGCGATGCGGGCAGGCAGGGGATTGCCTGCGGCATCGGCCGCGAGGACTCCGGTGCCGCCACCGAACAGCAGCGCCAGCACCGCCCAGAACGCCGCCGCCGCGAGGCGACGCTCGCGCAGGTTGATCCATGCCGCCGCGGCGAGAAACGCCGCCAGCAGCCAGTAGGCGTATTCAATCCTCAGCATGCGCGGTCTCGGCAGCAGCGGCGACGGCGCGACGGCGGGTCAGCGCACGTTCGAACAGCAGCACGCGCAGGGCGTGGATCACGAATGCGGCGATCGCGGTCGGCAGCGCCCACAGCGCGATCGCCAGCGGCGCCAGCACGATGCCATGGGTGGCATAGAAGCCCTGGATCAGCAGCACCGCGCCCAGCGCGAGGAACACGTCCTCGCCGAAGAACAGGCCGACGTTGTCGGTGGCAGCGGCCATCGCGCGCACGCGCTGGCGATCAGCGTCGCCGAGCGGCGGTCCGCGCAGTTCGGCCGTGGCTTCGCTCATCGGCGCCAGCAGCGGGCGCACCGTTTGCGCCTGGCCGGCGACATTGGTCAGACCCAGCATCGACAGCACCTGACGCAGCAGCAGATAGCTGGTCAGCAGTCGCGCCAGGGTCAGGCCGCGCAGGCTGCCGATCCAGCGTGCGGCATGTTCGCGCAATCCGGCGCGCTCCAGCACGCCGATCGCCGGCAGGGTCAGCGCGTACAGCAGCAGCGCGCGATTGGAGACGAAGCTGGTACCGAGCAGGCCGAGCAGCTCGGGCACGCTGAAGCCCGCGGCCAGGCCGCTGACCACGCCGGCCACGACGACCACCAGCACCGGATTGTCGCGGCGCACGAAGCCGGCGATCACCACCGCCACCCCGAGCAGCGGCCAGTAATTCATCGGGTGCACTCCGGCGGCGCGGGGGCGATCACGCGCACGTTCGCCGCCTCCAGCGCTTGCCTCAGACGGCCTGCGAACAGCGCCGCGTCGGGACGGTCGCCATGCACGCACAGCGTGTCGGCAGCGACGGCGACGCCCGCGCCATCGATGGCAATCGCTTCGCCGCGGGTCGCGATCCGCAGCGCCTGCGCCACGGCGGCATCGACGTCGTTGATCAGCGCGCCGGGCTGGTCGCGCGGCGTCAGCGACCCGTCCGCCTGGTAGCGGCGGTCGGCGAAAGCCTCGCGCGCGACCGTCAGCCCCAGCGCGCGCCCGGCCTCGATCAGTGCGCTGCCGGCCAGACCGAACAGGATCAGGCGCGGATCGAAATCGCGCACCGCCTGCGCGACGGCGCCGGCCAGCACCCGATCGCGCGCGGCCTGGTTGTAGAGCGCGCCGTGCGGCTTGACATGCGCCAGGCGTATGCCGGCCGCCTGCGCGAACGCGGCCAGCGCGCCGATCTGAAAGAGCACGATGGCGTAGGTCTCGGCTGGCGTGGCTGCCAGCGCGCGGCGGCCGAAGCCGACCAGGTCGGGCCAGCCGGGCTGCGCACCCGGCGCCACGCCATGCGCGAGCGCCAGCGCGACCGTGGCCCGCATCGTCTGCGGGTCGCCGGCATGGAAGCCGCAGGCGATATTGGCCGAGCTGACGTGCGGCAGCACGCCGGCGTCGTCGCCCAGACGCCAGGCGCCGAAGGATTCGCCGAGATCGCAGTTGAGGTCGAGGATGCGGTTCATGAGGCGGCTCGGCGACGGGCGATCGCGGTCTCCATGCGCAGCAGGCGCTGCTCGCGGGCTTCCAGCAGACGCGCGGCCTCGCCGGCGTCGATCGGCGCGAAGCGTAGCGCATCGCCGGGTCGCCGCTGCGCGAGGCGCGGCAGATCGACCGCGGCCAGCTGACCGATGCGCGGATAGCCGCCGCTGACCGGGTGCTCGCAAAACAGCACGATCGGCTGGCCGTTGGGCGGCAGCTGCATGGTGCCGGCGATCGCGCCTTCCGAGATCAGCTCCAGCGGCGCGCGCAGCGCCAGCCGCGGACCGTCCAGACGGTAGCCGACGCGATTGGACGCGGCGGCGACACGAAACCCGGCGGCGAACAGCGCCGCGTGCGAGACCGCATCGAGCAGGGGAGCATGGGTACCCGCCAGCAGCCGCAGCGGTCGCGCCGCGGCGCCGTCGAACCAGGGTCGCGGATCGAGCGACCAGGCGGCACGGTTGGCAGCGCCAGAGGCATCTTGCGGCGGCCCCAGCGGCAGCCGGTCGCCCGCGCGTAGCGGGCGGCCCTCCAGCGGACCGAGGCCGGCGTTGAGATCCTGGCTGCGGCTGCCCAGCACCGCCGCAACGTCGATGCCGCCGCGCACGGCCAGATAGCTGCGGCAGCCGTG
>JAKAZT010000119.1 GCA_021815695.1 Pseudomonadota bacterium | reverse complement strand
CTGACCGGAATCGGCTGCTTGAGGCCCAGTGCGAAGGCTTCGCCGGGCAGATGCGCCACCGCCAGCGCGCGCAGGCTCTCGTCATCGCCCTCGTTGCGCGTGCCGAGGAAACGCCCGAGCACGAACGCGCCGCCGGCCGAGGCCGCCAGCGCCAGCCCCCGCTGCAGATACGTGCGCCGTGCCACGCGCTCACTGGTGGCTTGCGCCAGCAGCACGCGCTCGGCCAGACGCGGCGGTGGCGGTACCGCCAGCGTGTCGGCCAGACGGCGTTCGAACTGCTGTGCGCGTGCCCATGCCGCGGCGCAGGCCGGGCAGGCGTCGCGATGGGCCAGGAACACCGCATCGCGCCGGCCGGGTTCGGCGCCCAACTGACGCCGGAATTCAAGACAGTCCATGGGTCGTCTCGCTGCGTTCGGACAGCGCCTCCTTCAGTTTCTGGCGGGCGCGAAACAGCTGCACCATCACCGCGTTGGACCGGATGCCGAGTTCGGCGGCGATCTCCTCGCAGCTGTAGCCACCCAGCACCTGCATCAGCAGCGGCTCGCGATACCTCGGCGGCAAGGCCAGCATCGCCTCGCGCAGTTCGGCATCGCTGCCCTGGCGCTCCGGATCGGACCAGGCCATCTCGGCCGCGTGCTGCTCCTCGTCGAGCTCGTCCATGCCGGGACGCACGCGTTCGTACAGGCGCGCATGCTCGCGGCGCAGGATCGTGTACAGCCAGCCGCGCGCGGCCTCGGCCTCGCGCAGGGCTTCCAGGCCCTTCCAGGCGCGCAACAGGGTTTCCTGCACCAGATCCTCGGCCAGCGCGGCCTGGCCGCAAAGCCAGTAGGCGTAGCGGTACAGCTCGCCGCTGTGTGCGCGCACGAGCGCCTCGAACTGGCGCTGACGGGTATTCACGAAAGGCAGGACCGGCATCAGGCGCCTCCCCTTACACGCTGACCGCAACAGTATCGCACCGCGCTTCGGCGCCGTTCAGCCACGGTGCTCGCCGGCGAGGTAGTCCTCGCTCTGCATCTCGATCAGACGGCTCTCGGTGCGCGCGAACTCGGTGCGCAGGCGCTCGCCGTCATAGAGCTCGACAATCGGTGTCGCGGCCGAGCAGACCAGCTTGACGCGGCGGTCGTAGAACTCGTCGACCAGATTGACGAAGCGGCGCGCCGGATCCTCGTTGCCCGGCCCGAACGGCGGCACGTCGGACAGCAGCACGGCATCGTGGCTGCGCGCGATCTCGATGTAGTCGCCGACCGCACGCGGACCGTCGCACAGCGCATCGAACGCGAACCAGACCACCGCGCCCGCCGCGCGCTTGCAGGGGATGTCGCGGCCGTTGACGGCCAGGATGCCGCCGGGCGCTCCCGGTGTCTGCGCCAGGCGTTCGAAGACCGCCGCCAGCGCGCGCTCGGCTGCCGGCCCCACCGGGGTGTGCCAGGTCGGCGCCTGTTTCAGCGCGCGCAGCCGCCAGTCATGGTCGGAGACCATCTCCAGCACCTCGCAGTGCTGTTCCAGCAGCGCGATCGCCGGCGCGAAGCGGGCGCGCTGCAGACCGTCGCGATACAGCTCGGCCGGTGCCGTGTTGGAGGTGGTCACCAGCAGCACGTCGCGGCGGAACAGCGCCTGCAGCAGATTGGCGAGGATCATCGCGTCGCCGATGTCCTGCACGAAAAATTCGTCGAGACAAAGCACGCGCGTGTGCGCGGCGATCTCGGCGGCGACACGCTCGAGCGGATCGCGCTCGCCGTCGTGCGCCGCCAGCGCGTCGTGCACCCCGGCCATGAAGCGGTGGAAATGCCGACGCAGTGCGATGCCGGGAGGCAGCGCGGCAACCAGCAGGTCCATCAGGAAGGTCTTGCCGCGGCCGACCCGGCCCCACAGGTACAGCCCGCGCGCTGCGTCATTGCGGCGAGCGCCGAGGCCGAGACGGGCCCGCAGCGAAGCGCGCGGCGGCGCGCGCAGCAGCCGAGCGTGCAGGCGGTCGAGCGCCGCCAGCGCGGCGTGCTGCGCGGGATCGTCCTGCCACTGTCGCGCCGCCACGCCGGCGGCATAGCGCGCGCCGGGCGTGGCCGCGGGATCCGTCGTCACGCGCGGTCCCGCAGCGGCGGCAGCCAGCCGCGCACCGCGTGCTTCACCGCGCCGCGCAGATCGAGCAGGCGGCGGTGGAAGAAATGCCCGGTGTCGGCCATGCGCACCACCACCGGCGCCGGGTCCTGCGCATCGGCCCAGGCGAATACCGTCGCGGCATCGACGATCTCGTCGGCCTCGCCCTGCACCAGCAGCCACGGACACTGCGGCGTCGCGATGTCGGCGAAATCGCGTACGCCGACCGGCGGTGCAACCGTGATCAGCGCGGCGGGCGCGAGTGCCGGCGCGCAGCGCAGGCTGACGTAGCTGCCGAAGGAAAACCCCGCCAGCCACAGCGCGGCGTCCGGGCGGGCCGTGCGCGCCCAGGCCGCGACCGCCAGCAGATCGTCGCTTTCGCCGCGGCCGTCGTCATGCGCGCCTTCGGAGGCGCCGACGCCGCGAAAGTTGTAGCGCACCGTGGCCAGGCCCGATTCGCGCAGGGCGCGCTCGAGCATGGTCACCACCTTGTTGTGCAGGGTGCCGCCCTGGCGCGGGTCGGGATGGCTGATCAGCGCCACGCCGCGCCGCGCCGCGGCGTGTTCGGGCACGTCGACGGCGATTTCCAGCTTGCCGGCCGGGCCGGCGAGCGCGAAGCTGGTGGCCGCGTCCGGAAAGACGGCGGGCGCGGGAGCGAGCGGGGATGCGGACATGCCGCCCATGATAACGGCCGGCGCCAGTGGCCGGCGACGATGAACCATCTCGCCCATGCCCTGCTGGCCGGCGACGACCCCGGCATGGTCTTCGGCGGCCTGCTGGCCGACTTCGTGCGCGGCGCGCCCGATCCGGCATTGCCGCCGGCGGTGCGCGCCGGCATCCGTCTGCACCGCCGGATCGACCGCTACACCGATGCCCACCCCGTGGTCGCCGCGGCCCGCTCGCGTTTCCAGCCGCCGCTGCGCCGCTACGCCGGCATCCTGCTCGATGTCTGGTTCGACCACTGCCTGGCGCGCGATTTCGCGCGCTGGAGCGCGATCCCGCTCGCCGGCTTCAGTGCCCGCGTACGGGAAATTCTCGTCGCGCACGAAGCCTCCATGCCGCCGCGGATGCGCGATTTCGTCCGCTACATGCAGGCGCGCGATCTGCCGGCCGCCTATGCCGACCGCGGCGAGATCGCGACGACGCTGACCGGATTGTCGAGGCGGCTGCGGCGCGCCAATCCGCTGGCGACGGCGCTGCCCGTGCTGGTCGCCGACGATGCCGCGCTCACGCAGCACTTTCGCGACTTTTTCCCCGCGCTGATCGATACCGCCGCCACCCTGCGGGCAGGTTTCATCGAGGCCTGAAAGCAGAACGCCGCCCGGCGGGCGGCGTTTGCGTGCGGCCGGCGGCGCCGCGGCTTACTTCACCTGCGACACCATCCACTTCACCGTCGCTTCGATCTGGGCATTGGTCAGCGCCGGGTTGCCGCCGCGCGGCGGCATGAAGTTGCCATCGGGGCCGTGGTAGCCGTCCTCGGCGTGCTTGACCAGGGTGGCGAGGCCTTGCGCGATGCGCGGGCCCCACATGGTCTTGTTGCCCAGAATCGGCGCTCCGGCGACGCCGGCGGTGTGGCAGCTGGTGCAGAGCTGGCCGAAGATGGCCTTGCCGTCAAGGGTGCCGCCGTAGGCGACCTGCGAGGCGGCGGCCTTGGCTGCGGCAGCCGCGGCGGCGGCCATCGCCGCCTGGCCGGTGGCACCGGCGTACACCGCGCCGACCGGCGCCAGCCGCGCATCGGTCGCCTGGACCTGCGCCGGATCGCTGTAGGTCGGCTGCAGACCGTACAGATAGAGCGCAAACAGGGCCAGCACGATGATCAGCGCCACCAGTCCGGCGATGACGGCCGAGAACTGGCGCAGAAAGGTCTGGTCGGACTTGCTGATGGGACCGCTCACGGAGAATACCTTGGCAATCGGGAGATGACCGGAGAGCTGCCGGCCCAGCGTCTGCGACGCGAAAGTATAACGTGGACCCCGCCGCAGCCAACAGCGCCGCGCCTCGCGGACAGGGCGCGTGTTGCGTCCTGGCCGTTGCGCGGCGAGGCCGGACGGAGCCTGGCGCACGCGCATCGGGCCGGGTTCGAGCGCGGCGGTCCCGGACGGCGCGGCAGACCGGGGACGAGTCGGACAGGCCGGTGGCGCAGCCCGCGTGGATGCGGGTCGTCGCGCGCATCGCGCGCGCCGGTGGCGATGGCATGCCACTCCGGAGCGTGCGGTTCAGCGGCTCGGATGCGTCGCCGCCGCGCGTCATTCCATGCCAGAATTGGCGACGCGCGCCCGTAGCTCAGCTGGATAGAGTACTGCCCTCCGAAGGCAGTGGTCGGGGGTTCGAATCCCTCCGGGCGCGCCACCTGACATGGGTCAATGCGTTGGTTGGCTGCGCTGCAGCCCCACACCGACGAGCTGAGCTGACCGGGTCAGAGCCCTTGGGGAAGTTCTGATCAAGTTCTTGTTCGTCATTCCGGCGAAAGCCGGAATCCAGGCTCTTTAATGCCTTGCAGAAACGCTGGCTCCCGACCTGTGCCGGGCATGGCGGCCTGTTCAGATCTCGGAACGGGCTCTGACTCGCTTTGATAAATCGGCCGCGTTGCATTGCTCACTATCGTGAGTAAAATTACTCAACGCATTGAGTAATTCGTCGATGGCCTATCAACGCCCGCATGCCGCAACGCTCGCCGAACGCCTCGCGGAACCGCGCCGGTTCCTGCAGGTGGTGGCGGGACCGCGCCAGGTCGGCAAGACCACGCTGGTGCAGGCGGTGGTCGAAGACGCGGGCTTGGTGCATCGCTTTGCCAGCGCCGACGAGCCGACGCTGCGTGGCCCGGCATGGATTGCCCAGCAGTGGGATGCGGCGCGACGGCTCGCCGCCGATACCGGCAAACCCGGCGCGGTGCTGGTGCTGGACGAGATCCAGAAGATTCCCGGCTGGTCCGAGACGGTCAAGCGCCTGTGGGATGAGGACACGCGCAACAAGCGTCCGCTGCGCGTGGTACTGCTGGGATCGGCGCCGCTGCTGATCGCGCAGGGCCTGACCGAGAGTCTGGCCGGGCGCTTCGAACTGCTGCACCTGCCGCACTGGTCGTATGCCGAGATGCGGGATGCATTCGGCTGGTCGCTGGACCAGTACCTGTTCCATGGCGGTTATCCGGGCGCGGCGCCCCTGATCCGGCAGCCGCAGCGCTGGGCGCGCTACGTGGCCGACAGCCTGATCGAAACCTCGATCGCGCGCGACGTGTTGCTGCTCAGCCGCGTGGACAAGCCGGCGCTGCTGCGGCGCCTGTTCGAGCTGGCCTGCCGCTACTCGGGGCAGATCCTGTCGTACACCA
>JAKAZT010000118.1 GCA_021815695.1 Pseudomonadota bacterium | reverse complement strand
CCTTCGCTGCGCTCAGGATGACAAAACAATTGCTGAGCACAGCGAATCGTCTCGGCCTGCGCCCTCGGGACGACGGCGCTCTTGCCGGACGCGTATCCCGGCGCCGCTCGACGACGCCTCAAAACCGCCCGGCGCGAAAGTCCTCGACCGCCTGCATGATCTGCTCGCGGGTGTTCATCACGAAGGGGCCGTACTTGGCGACCGGTTCGTCGAGCGGCTGACCGGCAACCAGGATCAGCCGCGTCGCCTCGCCACCCGCCGCCAGCCGCACGCCGTCGCCGGGGCCGAGCACGCCCAGCTCGTTCAAGCCCAGCGTGCTGTCGCCGAGGGTCACGCCGGCGCCTTCGAACACGTAGGCGAAGCCGCTGTGGCCCGCGGGCAGCGGCACGTCGAGCGCGGCACCGGCGGCAAGCGCGACATCGAGAAACAGCGGCCGGGTGGCGATGCCGCTGACCGGACCGTGCGCGCCGGCCAGCTCGCCGGCGATCACGCGCACGCGCGCACCGGGCGCGGGTTCGATCTCGGGGATCTGCTCCGGCGCGATGTCCTGGTAGCGCGGCGCGCGCATCTTGTCGCGCGCCGGCAGGTTGACCCAGAGCTGGAAGCCGCGCATCTCGCCGTCCTCCTGCTCGGGCATCTCGGAGTGGATCAGGCCCGAACCGGCGGTCATCCACTGCGCGCCACCCGGCACCAGCAGGCCGCTGTTGCCGTGGTTGTCGCGGTGGCGCATGCGTCCGGCCAGCATGTAGGTCACGGTTTCGAAGCCGCGATGCGGATGATCGGGAAAGCCGCCGATGTAGTCGGCGCCCCGCTCCGAGCCGAAGGCGTCCAGCAGCAGAAACGGGTCCAGCATCTCCAGCGCCGGCTGGCCGATCACGCGCGTCAGCTTGACGCCGGCGCCGTCGCTGGTGGGCAGTCCGCGGACGCGGCGGGTAATCGTGCGGGCAGTGTTCATGACCAGGCTCCGTTGCGGAATGCACGCAGGATGGGGGTACCGGAACGGTTTGCCGAGGGCCGGCGCGGGCATGCTGTGTTGCCATGCCGGAAACCGGGCGGCGTCCGCTGTCGCGGGCTGGCCGCGCCGGCGCTGGATGCGCCCGGTCTCAGTGCACGTAGCCCAGCCGCAGCAAACCGAACAAGGCCAGCCCCAGCGCGATGCGGTACCACGCGAACAGCGTGTAGCGGTGACTCCTGATGTAACCCAGCAGCCATTTCACCGCGACGAAGGCGGTCAGCGTCGATGCCACGAAGGCGATGGCGAGGGCGGTCCAGTGTTCGGGTGGCGCCGCGGCGCCGGCCTGGCGCGCGTGGTGCCAGAGCTCATAGCCGCTGGCGGCGAACATGGTCGGGATGCCGACCAGGAACGAAAACTCGGTCGCCGCCGAACGGTCGCGCGTGCCGGCCAGCAGGGCCGCGAAGATGGTCGCGCCCGAGCGCGACAGGCCGGGGAAGATCCCCGCCGCCATCTGCGCCAGACCGACCGCGATCACCACCGCCCAGGTGATCCTCGCGCCGGGCTCGAGGCGCGCGGCGAGGCTTTCGGCGCCGAGCATCCAGAAGCCGCCGAGGATCAGTGCCCAGGCCACCGGTCTCACCGTGTCCGGCAGCCTGAAGCCGAGTTTCACCGCGATGAGCCCCAGTACGCCGGTGATCAGAAAGGCCACCAGCAGCCTGGCGGCGTAGTCGAGGTTCTCGCGCCGGCCGAGGCCGGTTGCCAGCGTCCACAGCCGGCGCCGGTACACCAGGGTCACGGCCAGGATCGCGCCGGCCTGGATCACCACGTTGAACAGGTCCGAGCGCGCGCCCAGCCACTGCTCGGCGATCAGCAGATGGCCGGTGGACGAGATCGGCAGGAACTCGGTGATGCCTTCGATGATGCCGAGCAGGATGGCGTTGAAGTGGATCAGCACGCGGGCACCTCGCGGCATGCGCAGCGCTCGAGCTTACGCAAACGCGCGCAGCGTGCCCAGCCACTTCGCCCCGTGTCGTTGCCGACGGACTCAGGCATGTACACCCGAGGTGAACGCCCACAGCACGATCACGCACAGGATCACGACATAGATGCGAAGCCCCCAGAACACCCACTGTTGCCACGGCTTGAGATGCACGCGCCTGATCGGCGGCAGTTCGTCGTGCCAGCGCTCCTCGGCCAGCAGGGCCTGCAACTCTGCGGGCGTGTAGTCGTCGAGATCTTTCATGAGGTGCCTCCGAAGATGTGCGGAAATACGGTGACCAGCCCGTACAGCACATTGCAGGCGATCAGCCCGAACATGATCAGGATCGACAGCGCATTGCGGACCGGGCCGTTGGCATGATCACCCATCAGTTCGCGGTCGTTGAGCAGCATCAGCAGGAACAGCATCGCCGCCGGCATGAACACGGTCGCGATCACCTGCACGCTGAGGTTGAGGAAGCCGATCGGCAGGTTCGGAAACAGCACCACGCCAGCCGCCGCCACCGTGCCCATGATCGCCGGGGCATAGAAACGCCACGCCTGCGCGGGCGCGGCATTGAGCGAGCGCGGCATGTCGAAGGCCTCGCCGATGGCCCAGCCGGTGCTGGCGGTGATCACGATGGCGGCGATCAGGCCGGCCTCGATCAGGCCCAGGGCGAACAGCTTCATCGCCGTTTCGCCGAGACGCTGCTGCAGCGCGGCCAACACCGCCTGGGTGGTGAGGTCCTTGGCATCCGGCAGTCCGGACAACGCCACTGCGCCGAGCACGATCACCGCGATCGCCACCAGCACCATACCGCCCACGCCGAGCATCAGGTCGCGGCGGCTGGCGGCGATGTCCTTGGGCAGCAGGCCCTTGTCGACCACGCAAGACTGCTGGAAGAACAATTGCCACGGCGCGATGCTGGTGCCGATGTTGGCCGAGAGCAGGATCAGGAAGGTGGCCGAGAGCACGCCGCCCGGCATCGCCCAGCCCGAGCCGGTGAACGCGCGCGCGACCGCGTCCCAGTGCGGATGCGCCATCAGCACCAGCGGCACGAACACCAGGTTGAGCGCGGCGATGAACAGCGCGATGCGCTCCCATGCCCAGTAGCGCAGGAAAACCAGCGTCATCACCACGAAGCCCAGGGTCAGCGGCACGCTCAGCGCATACGGGATACCGAAGGCTTCGCCGCCGATGCGGATGCCGAGAAACTCGGTAACCAGAGTGAGGATGTTGGCCAGCACCAGATCGACCAGCGAGAAGATGCCCCACCACGGACCGTAGCGTTTCCAGATCAGCTCGGCATGGCCGCGGCGCGTCACCGCACCCAGGCGGATGGTCATCTCCTGCACCACGTAGGCGACGAATCCCAGCACCAGCATCAGCGGCAGGAACAGCCCCAATCCGTACGCGGCGCCGGTTTGTGCGTAGGTGAGCACGCCGCCAGCGTCGTTGTCGCCGAGCATCACCAGCAGTCCGGGACCGATCAGGGCAAACGCCAGTGCCAGCCGGTTCCACGGCGTCGCGGGTCTGCGGCGCAACTCGGCCAGGTGCAGGCGATCGCGAATTCGCTGCTGCAGGCCGGCGCGTGCGGCGGCGCTGGCGTGTGGCGCCGATACGGCAGGTGCGGCGTCGATTGCGGACATGATCATGGCTCCGATGACGATCAAAAGCTCAGGTGCGCGCGCAGGCCGGCGACCCGGGCCGGACCGCGCGCGCGGTTGTACCCCGGGTCGGCGATCCACTGCAGGTCCGGGCTGATCTGCAGGAAACGTCCGAGCTGCAGACGGTAGTAAGCCTCGATCACGCGCTCGCGGCCATAGTCCAGCGCGCCGTCGCAGAGCATGAAGCCGCAGCCGCCGGCCGCGAGATAGGCGCGATGCAGCGCCGACAGGCCATCGAGGCCCAGTGCGACGCCGATCCGGTCCTGCGCGCGTCGCCAGTGCACGCCCGAGAGCTGCGCGCCGACGCTCAGCGCGCGATCCGCTTCGGTGTAGGCGAAGGACTCGGTCGCGCCGTCGTTCCAGGCGAGCCGCGCGAACAGCCCACTGGCGCCGCCGTCGGCCAGCGGCAGCTCGGCGTTGAGCACCCAGCCGTGCTTGCGGCGGCCGTTGCGGTCGTTGGCGACGATGTCGGGCGTGGCGCCGGTGGCTGCCGCGATCGCCAGCGCCTGCGCGTAGCGGCCCATGGCTGCGATGTTGCGGTAGGCCAGCAGGCGCAGGGCGAAGCCGTCCGCAGCAAACGGACGCAGCGACAGTTGCACCTGTTCGCTGCGGGCGCGGGTCAGCGGTCCTGCCAGCGCCTGGCCGTTGGCCTGCAGCGGCATCTGATAGACGCCATAGCGCAGCGTCCAGCGCGGCTGCACCCAGGCGGCGACGAAGCCGTCGCTGTAGCCGCGGGTGTCGGCGGCGTAGTCGTAGGCGGCGGCGTTGATGAAATCCCAGTTCATGAACTGATGGCGGGTATCGTTGGCGTAGCGGTTCCTGTCGAAGTCATCGCCCAGCGCGACACGGCCCAGCTTGATTTCGATCCGTTGCGTGGCCTGCTCGCCGGGGAGCTGATCCTGTGCGCGCGCCACCGGTGCACGCTCGGTGCCCAGCGGCAGGTTCCAGTCGAGGTAGGCGCGCGCAATGTACGGGCGCTGCGTGCCGCCCGCACCGGGCCCGGCGCGCACCACGTCACCGTTGACGTAACCGGCGAGCCCGGTGCCGCTGTTGATGCCACGGCCGGTGAACAGCTCGGTGTCGAGATAGAAGGCCAGATGCGCCGGCAGGCGCACGCCGAAGTAGGCACCGAAGGTGCGCGAGAGCGCCTGGTCGCCGCCGGCCGGCAGGCTGAGCGGGCCGGCGTAGCTGGAGTGCAGCGGGCCCAGTTGCTGCGCCACGTAGCTCGCCTGCGCATCGAGCAGTTGCGGTACGAACAGCGGTGGCGCAGGGGTGTCGTCGGCGCGCGCGGATCCGCACACCGTCAGCGCGACAGCGCTCAGCAGCAGCAAAAGCAATGGTGGTGTGCGAACAGAAAGCATGGCGTCGTTCCGCGGCGACAACGCAGGGCAGGAGGGTGTCAGGGTGAGGTCACCCGGCGAGCGCGAGGATCGACGTGGTCCGGCCCGGATTCCCATTGCAGGACAGGCGCCGGGCGTCGCGGTTGCGGCACGGCCGATGGCGGGAGCGGGCGCAGCAGCGCCGCCCGCGAGGCGACGGGTGGCGGCGAAGCAAGGGGGAAGAGGAGCATGGCTCGCCTCCGGTCCGGGGACCGGAGGCGAGCGGGACGTCAGGAGTGCCCGCCCGCGACCGGTGCGCGGGGTGTCTTCAGGTTGGGCATGACCACAGCAGCAACCGGCGCCGACGGCGCGATCACTGCGTTGGTACTCGGATAGATGTCCATGGATCTCGGTAGCAGTCTGAAACGTGCCCCGGGGAGCCCCGCGGCGCGCGCGGACTGTACGCTCCGATGCGGCGGGCCACAAGCGTTGCGGACCTGCGGCTGACCTGCACGGCGCCCGTTGTCCGCTTTGCGCGAA
>JAKAZT010000117.1 GCA_021815695.1 Pseudomonadota bacterium | reverse complement strand
TGGTCTTGGCGCAGCTGCTTGCGGATACGCGAGAGCATCGCATCGTGCTCGGTGCGCGAGAGATCGCGCACCTGAACGCGCGTGGCATCGGTGCGGCCGCCGGCAGAGCCGACCACGATCAGCGGCAGCCGGCGCCGACGGCAGCCGGCGATCAGCGCCACCTTGACCCGCAGTGCGTCGCAGGCATCGAGCACCAGATCGCAACCCGATGTGTAGATCGCATCGAGGGTGTCCACCGTCGCGAAGCGCTCCTGCGCCCGCGTCCGCAGCGCCGGATTGATCGCGGCGAAGCGTTCCGCCAGCACCGCGACCTTGGCTCGACCGTACTGCCCCGCGAGCGCATGCAACTGGCGGCTGGTGTTGGACACACAGACCTCGTCGGCGTCGATCAGGGTCAACGCGCCGACGCCGCTGCGCGCCAGTGCTTCCGCCGCCCACGACCCCACCCCGCCGACGCCGATCACCGCCACGTGCCGGCGCGCCAGGCGAGCCACGCTGCCGCGCCCGTAGAGGCGCTCGATGCCGGCGAAACGAGGGTCGGGAGCCTGGCTCATGGGCCGGCGAGGCTAGCATGCAACGAATGCCGTCCGCGGCCGCGCTCATTGCAAGCGCATCGTAAGCAGCACCGCGGCCTGCGTCGGCTATGCTCGCGCGCTTTGCGGAGCCCGCCATGCGCTCGCTGATCCTGCTCGTGCTCGGCATCGCCATCGGCGCCATCACCGCGTTCCAGGTCGGCACGGTCTGGCGCCAGCGCGACGCCTACCCGCGCGGCGTCATGGCGGTGATGCAGCACCATCTCGGCGCCCTGCATCAGGAAATCGTCGCCGGCCAGTGCCCGCTTGCGCAGAGCACCCTGCACCTGGACTGGCTGCAGCGCATGGCCGGCGCGATTCCGGGTGCCTTGCCGCAATACGGCCACGACGAGCATTTCCAGAATTTCGTGCACCGCCTGCAGGACGAGATCCACGACTCGCAGAGTCCGCCCGTGGACACCTGCAAGGCCCTGGAGCCGCGCATCCGCACGATCGGCGGCGCCTGCGAAGCCTGTCACGTCGAGTACCGCTGAGCGCCGCGCCCTGCGACGTCAGATGCCGACCCGGCCGCGCAGCACGTCGGCGAACATCACCCAGTCGCCGAGCAGGCTGTAGAGCGGATGGCGGAAGGTCGCCGGGCGGTTCTTCTCGAAGCCGTAGTGGCCGACCCAGGCGAAACCGTAGCCTGCAATGGGCGTCAGCAGCAGCCACAGCGGCTGGCGCATCCACGCCGCGGCGACCACGATCGCGATCACCAGCCAGCTGCCGATGAAGTGCAGGCGCCGGCACAGGCGGTTGCGGTGCTCGCCCAGGTAATACGGATAGAACTCGCGGAAACTGCCGAACTCGCGCATCGCACCCTCCCGTCCGATTGAACCGCGCCGCAACGGCAGGTGAATGTTGCATCAATTCGCCGCAGCGCGCGCATGAACCGAGGGCGGCGCGCGAGCGTCCAAGGGCCAGGCATCACTGCATGGGAGAGTCGTCATGAAACCGCTGTCGATCCTTGCCGGCGCCCTGTTGCTTGCCGCGCCGCTGGCGCATGCCGTCGGTCTGGCGCAGCAATTGTCGGGCACCGGCGCCTGGGCCACCGCGGCGACCGGGCCCGCCGCCCTGCAGCGGCAGCTCGCCGGCGAGCGCGGTCTCGACTGCCATCTCGAACGCTACGCCGCGGGCAGCACCCTCGACTGCGTGGTGCGGCATCCGCTGGCGGTCATGGGCATGCCGGTCAGCGAGTTCTACGTCAGCGCGGATGCCGCCGGCCGCCACCAGCTGCGGCTGGTCCTGCTGCCGCCGGCCGCGCGCATCGAACGCGTCGCCGCGCGCGCCCTGAGAGCCACCTTCCGTGCCAGCGGGAACGGTCGCTGGACCTGGTTGCCGCCGGACGCCGCGAATCGCCGCGTCGAGATCGATCCGCGCGAGGACGGCCGCGGCGAACTGGCCTACGTCATCGCCGAGCCGCTCCCGGCGGATGCCGTCGCCGCCGGCGCGACGGATCGCACCGGCGTGATCGAGGGCGCCATCGCCATCCCCGACCGCCTGCCGGCGATGCGCGTCTGCGCGATCGACGCTCGCGGCGGAACGGCTTGCCAGGCCGTCGCGGCGGGCGCCAACCGCTATCGCATCACCGGCGTGCGCCCGGGCACCTACTGGGTGATCGGCTACGCGAGCGGCAGCAAGGTGCATCCGGCCTATGCCCGCGACTTCAGCGCATGCCCGGCGGGCCGATCCGGCTGCCCCAACGGCATTCTGATGACGGTCGAGGTCCACGCCGGCCAGGTGCTGCGTGTCGACCTCGAGCGCCGGTTCGAGCAGTTGCCGGCCAACCTGCAGCAGATCGACTACGCTCCGGCGGCGGCGCGCCCGACCTGAGTCGCGCCGCAACCGGCCGGCGCAGCGAAGGTTCTCAGCGATCGGGCAACGGGATCGATTCGGTCTCGCCGGGCACTCCGCCGAAACGGCCGGCCGACCAGTCCGCCTTGGCCTGCTCGATGCGCTCGCGCGAGACGGCGACGAAGTTCCACCACATCTGCGGCGGCGGGCCGAACGGCGTGCCGCCGAACAGCATCGCCTTCAGGGGGGTCAGTGCACGCAGTCGGCCCGGATCGCCACCGATCTCGACCGCCAGCTGGCCGGCTTCGATGCGCAGTCCGGCCAGCTCCGCGCTGCCTTCGAGCAGGTACACCGCGCGTTCGGCGTGCTCCGCAGGCAGCACCAGTTGCGCGCCGGCGTCCGCTTCGCAGGCGATGTCGAACAGCGGCGAGGCCACCGCGACCGGCGCCTCGCGGCCGTACGCGCTGCCCGCGATCAGCCGCAACCGCATGCCCTCCTGCTGCTGCCAGTACGGCAGGCCGGCCGCCGGATGATGCCGGAATGACGGCGCGCATTCGGCCTGCCGCGGCGGCAACGCGACCCAGGTCTGGATGCCGTGCACCCGGTGGCCCGCTGCGCGCAGCTCGGGTGGCGTGCGCTCGGAATGCACGATGCCGCGGCCGGCGGTCATCCAGTTGACGTCGCCGGGCCGGATGTCCTGCACGCAGCCGAGACTGTCGCGATGGCGGATCGCGCCGTCGAACAGATAGGTCACCGTGGCCAGGCCGATGTGCGGGTGCGGGCGCACGTCGAGGCCGCGGCCCGGCGCGAAGTCCGCCGGACCGAGGTGATCGAGGAACACGAACGGCCCGACCATGCGCCGCTGCGCGTGCGGCAGCAGCCGGCGCACCATGAAGCCGTCGCCGAGATCGTGCACGTGACCGGACAGCAGCAGGCGTTCGGCGGTGTCCATGGCAGGCTCCGGAAGATCGGCGGGCGCAGTTTACGCGGCGGTACTCACCACGCCCGCAGGTACTGCCGCGGCGTCGTGATCTCCGCGCCCAGCGCCCTGGCCGCGCGCCGCGGGAAATACGGATCACGCAGCAGCTCGCGCGCCAGGATCACCACGTCGGCCTGGCCGCTGGCGAGAATGGTCTCGGCCTGCACCGGCTCGCTGATCATGCCGACCGCACCGACGGCGACACCGGCTTCGCGCCGGATCGTCGCGGCGAGCGGCACCTGATAGCCGGGTCCGACGCTGATTTTCTGCGCCGCAGTCAGTCCGCCCGAGGACACGTCGAACAGGTCGACGCCGATGCGCCCGAGTTCACGCACCAGCGCGAGGCTCTGCGCGAGGTCCCAACCGCCCGCGGCCCAGTCGGTCGCCGAAAGGCGCAGCCACAGCGGCAATTCGGCCGGCCAGGCCGCGCGAACCGCCGCCGTCACCTCCAGGGCCAGGCGCATGCGGTTTGCCAGGCTGCCGCCATAGCCGTCGCCGCGGTGATTGCTCAGCGGCGAGAGAAACTGGTGCAGCAGATAGCCATGCGCGGCGTGCAGCTCGAGCAGGCGGAACCCCGCCTCGTGCGCGCGGCGCGCCGCGGCAACGAAGGCATCGATGACGGCGCGGATGCCGGCCGCGTCCAGCGCTTCGGGGTGTGGATAGTCGCCGGCATAGGCGACCGCGCTGGGCGCGACCGGCGTCCAGCCCCCGGCGTCCGGCGCGACCGCCTTGCCGCCGTCCCACGGTGCCGCCGTGCTGCCCTTGCGGCCGGCGTGCGCCAGTTGGATGCCGGGAATCGAGCCTTGCGCGGCGATGAAGCGTGCGATCGGCGCCCAGGCGTCGCGCTGGGCGTCGTTCCAGATGCCGGTGTCGGCCGGCGAGATGCGCCCGCGCGGCTCGACCGCCGTGGCCTCAGCGATCACCACCGCGGCGCCGCCGACCGCGCGCGAACCCAAATGCACCAGATGCCAGTCGTCCGGCATGCCGTCCGTCACGCTGTACTGGCACATTGGCGACACCACGATGCGATTGCGCAGGACCAGGCTGCGCTGGGTCAGCGGTGAGAACAGATGCACGGACCCACTCCCCGATCAACAGGCGATCGCGGCAGGTTGGGGTCGTGCCGGCGCCGATGCAAGAGCGTGCGCGGCACCAGCTTGCCGCGACCCGGCTGGCGCGCCGTCAGCCGGGCCCGATCCGGTCCAGCCAGGACACGATGCGCGCCGCGATCGGGCCCGGCGTGGCCAGCCAGCCGAAATGGCCGACGCGGGTCGCGGCGAACTCGGTCGGCGCCAGCACCTGCGACTCGCGCACGGCGTGCGGCATGCAGGCGAGCAGGCCGGCCAGCGAGGCCGCCGGTACCAGGCGATCGTCCGCCAGCCGCAGCCCCAGCGCCGGCAGTCGC
Organism: Pseudomonadota bacterium; assembly: GCA_021815695.1. Taxonomy (GTDB): domain Bacteria; phylum Pseudomonadota; class Gammaproteobacteria; order Xanthomonadales; family Rhodanobacteraceae; genus Metallibacterium. Next base: position 731 of record JAKAZT010000117.1, on the reverse strand, counting down.
AAGGCGGCGAGTGCGGCCTGCAGATCGTCGTCGAGCCCGCGCGCCGCGTAACGTCCGCGTGCCCCGCTCGCGGCCCAGTCGGTGATCACGCCGCGTGCCTCGTTGCCGGCGAAGCGCAGGCGGCGACCGGGATAATGGCCGTACAGCCGCGCCAGCAGCGGCGCGCCGAAGTACAGACCACGCAGCGGCAGCCGCCACGCGAGCGGAAACGTGCGCCAGTCCGGCACGCCGCTGGCCACGACGACCAGGCCGATCGCGGCGGCGGGTGCCCGCGCCGCTGCCAGCGCCGCCAGTTGCGCGCCGAGGCTGTGGCCGCCCAGCAGCCACGGCAGGTCGGGACAGGAGGCAGCGGCCGCGTCGCGACTGGCCGGGATGTCGAGCGTGAGCAGCTCGCGGTAGCCCCAGTCGCAGCGACGTCCGGCACGGCGATTGCTGCTGCCCAGACCTCGCCACTCATGCACGGCGACGGCTACGCCCTGCCGCGCCAGCGCCGCGGCCAGCGGCAGATAGTGTCGTGCGGCGACACCCAGCGCCGGCAGCCACAACAGCCCCGCACGCGGCCGCGCCGGGGCGACCACGATCAAATCGCAGCGAGCGCCGTCGGCAACCCGCAACGGCACCGTGCGCGATGCGACCGCGGCGCCGTCCGCCTGCAGGTCGTGCACCGGGGGAGTGATCGCGTTCACGCCTGGCGTCGATGTGACATCCGGCAACGATGACTGGCATGGTCG
>JAKAZT010000020.1 GCA_021815695.1 Pseudomonadota bacterium | reverse complement strand
CGAGGTGGCGCACGATCAGCGGCTGACCGGCAACCGTCAGCAGCGGTTTGGGCGTGCGCTCGCTGAGCGGGCGCATGCGTTCGCCGCGGCCGGCGGCGAGGATCATCGCCCTCACGGCGCCGGCGCCGTCAGGTCGCGGTCGGCGACGGCGCGTTCGAGCAGCGCGGCGAGCGGCGCCAGTTCGGGATAGCGCCGCGCCACGTCCATGGCGTAGGCGTACACGCGCGGCAGGTCGGCGAGGTAGCCGCGCTTGCCGTCGCGGTACCACAGCCGGCAGAAGATGCCGAGTACCTTGAGGTGCCGCTGCAGGCCCATCAGGTCGAAGCTGCGCAGGAAAGCCTGCGGGCCGACATGGACGGGCAGCAGTCCGGCGTCGATCAGGCGCAGGCGGTAATCCAGCGCCCAGCGTTCGACGCGGGTCTCGGGCCAGACGATGTAGCAGTCGCGCAGCAGCGAGACGAGGTCGTAGGTCAGCGGCCCGAGCACGGCGTCCTGGAAATCGATGATGCCCGGGCCGTCGGCGTCCAGCACCAGCAGGTTGCGGCTGTGGAAGTCGCGGTGCACGAACGCGACCGGCTGCGCCAGCGCGGCGTTGACCAGCTGGCGGAAGGCGATCTCCAGCACATCCCGCGTGCCGCAATCGAGCCGCACGCCGAGATGGCGCTCGAGGAACCAGCGCGGCAGCAGTTCCATCTCGGCCACCAGATGCGGCTCGTCATAGCGCGGCAGTCCCTGCGCATCGACGTCGCGCTGCATCCGCAGCAGGGCATCCAGCGCATCGGCATAGAGGATGTCGACGCTGGCCGCATCGAGTTCGGGCAGGTAGGTGCGGTCGCCCAGATCCTGCATCGCGATGAAGCCGGACTCGGGGTCGGCCGCCAGCACCCGCGGCGCGGCCAGGCCGGCGCGGCACAGGCGCGCATCCACGTCCAGCCACGGGCGGATGTCCTCGTGCTCGGGCGGCGCGTCCATCACGATCACGCTGCCGCCACCGTCGCGCCAGCCGCGCCAGTAACTGCGGAAGCTGGCGTCGGCCGAAGCCGGCCGCAGCTCCAGCGCGGGTGTGTCGAGGGCGCGGCGGGTCCAGTGCAGGCGCTGTTCGGCGCGGGCGATCGCGTCAGTCATGCGGCAGGTGGCCATGGCGGTGCCGCGAGGATAACAGCGGCCATCCGCGGCGCGGGCGGCGTCCGTTACACTGCGTCGTGACATCACTCGCCGCCGGAGACTGGTCCGCATGAAGCTGATTCCCGTGCTGCTGTCCGGCGGCTCCGGCACCCGCCTGTGGCCGCTGTCGCGCGAGGCGTATCCCAAGCAGTTCCTGCCGCTGGCCGGGGCGCAGACCATGCTGCAGGCGACCTGGGCGCGGGTGCGCGATCTCGGCGCCGCCGCGCCGCTGGCGGTCGCCAACGAGGAGCACCGCTTCATGGTCGCCGAGCAGCTGCGCGAAGTCGGCTGCACGCCGGCAGCGCTGATCCTCGAGCCGGTCGGCCGCAACACCGCGCCGGCGATCGCGGTGGCCGCGCTGCAGGCGCTGACCGACGGCGAGGACGCGCTGCTGCTGGTGCTGCCGTCGGATCACGTGATCCGCGACGAGGACGGCTTCCGCGCCGCGGTGCGCGCCGCGCTGCCGGCGGCGGAGCAGGGCGCGCTGGTGACCTTCGGCATCGTCCCGGCTGCGCCCGAGACCGGCTACGGCTACATCAAGGCCGCGCCCGGCGAGGGCGTGCGCGCGGTCGAGCGCTTCGTCGAGAAGCCCGATCGCGCCACCGCCGAACGCTACCTCGCCGAAGGGGGCTACTACTGGAACAGCGGCATGTTCCTGTTCCGCGCCGGACGCTTCCTCGAGGAGCTCGAACGCCTGCAGCCGGCGATGCTGGCCGCCTGCCGCGAGGCGCTGGCGAAGGCAAGGCGCGACATCGATTTCCTGCGCCTCGACAAGGACGCCTTCGGCGCCTGTCCGGCCGATTCGATCGACTACGCGGTGATGGAAAAGACCGCGCACGCCGCGGTGCTGGCGGTGGATCTGGGCTGGAGCGACGTCGGCTCCTGGTCGGCGCTGTGGGAGGTCGCGGCGCGCGATGCCGCGGGCAACGCGCACCGCGGCGACGTGATCGCGCTCGACTGCCGTGACACCTATGCCTGGGGCGAGCGCCGGCTGCTCGCCCTGATCGGCCTCGACGACGTGGTCGTGGTCGATACCGACGATGCCTTGCTGGTCGCGCGCAAGGACCGCGTGCAGCAGGTCAAGGAGATCGTCCGGCGCATCAAGGCCGAAAAGCGCAGCGAGGCCACCTGGCACCGCAAGGTGTATCGGCCCTGGGGCGCCTACGACTCGATCGACGCGGCCGAGCGCTTCCAGGTCAAGCGCATCACCGTCAAGCCGGGCGCGACGCTGTCGCTGCAGATGCACCACCACCGCGCCGAGCACTGGATCGTGGTCAGCGGCACCGCGCGCGTGACCCGCGGCGACGAGGTGTTCCTGCTCGGCGAGAACGAATCGACCTTCATTCCGCTGGGCACCCGCCACCGGCTGGAGAATCCGGGCAAGCTGCCGCTGGAGCTGATCGAGGTGCAGTCCGGCGGCTACCTCGGCGAGGACGACATCGTCCGCTTCGAGGACAAGTATGGCCGCGAGGCCTGAGCGCGCCACCGTGATGGATCACCTCGATCGTCTCGAGGCCGAGAGCATCCACATCCTGCGCGAGGTGGCGGCGACCGCGCGTCACCCGGTGCTGCTGTACTCGATCGGCAAGGACAGCTCGGTGCTGCTGCACCTGCTGCTCAAGGCGTTCCGACCCGGGCGTCCGCCGCTGCCGCTGCTGCACGTCGATACCGGCTGGAAGTTCCGCGAGATGATCGAATTCCGCGACCGCCGCGTGGCCGAGACCGGGGTCGAGCTGATCGTGCACGTCAACGAGGAAGGCCGCGCCCAGGGTATCGGTCCGATCAGCCACGGCGCCAGCGTGCACGTGGACGTGATGAAGGTGGCGGCGCTGAAGCAGGCGCTCGATCGCGGCGGCTTCGACATGGCGATCGGCGGCGCGCGCCGCGACGAGGAGAAGTCGCGCGCCAAGGAGCGCGTGTTCTCGTTCCGCAACGCCCAGCATCGCTGGGACCCGCGCAACCAGCGCCCGGAGCTGTGGAACCTCTACAACAGCCGCCTCGGCCCGGGCGAGAGCGTGCGCGTGTTCCCGCTGTCGAACTGGACCGAGCTGGACGTCTGGCAGTACATCCGCCGCGAGGCGATCCCGGTGGTGCCGCTGTACTTCGCCGCCGGGCGCCCGGTGGTGGAGCGCGATGGCGCCCTGATCATGGTCGATGACGCGCGCCTGCCGCTGCACCCCGGCGAGACGCCGCAGGTGCGCAGCGTGCGCTTTCGCTCGCTGGGCTGCTATCCGTTGACCGCGGCGCTGGAGTCGGAGGCCGCCACGCTGGACGCGGTGATCGCCGAGATGCAGGCCAGCCGCCGGTCCGAACGTTCCGGACGCGTGCTCGACCACAGCGCCGGCACCTCGCTGGAGCAGAAGAAGCGCGAGGGGCATTTCTGATGACGCCGCTGACGCAACTGCGCCTGCTCACCTGCGGCAGCGTGGATGACGGCAAGAGCACCCTGATCGGGCGCCTGCTGGCCGACGCCGGGGTGGTGCCCGACGACCTGCTGGAACAGCTGGCGCGCGACAGCCGCCGCTACGGCACCTGCGGCGACGCGCTCGACTACGCGCTGCTGCTCGACGGCCTGCAGGACGAACGCGAGCAGGGCATCACCATCGATGTCGCCTGGCGCTACTTCGCCACGCCGCGGCGCAGCTTCATCGTCGCCGACTGTCCCGGCCACGAGCAGTACACCCGCAACATGGCCACCGGCGCTTCGGCCTGCGAGCTGGCGGTCGTGCTGGTCGACGCCGGCGCCGGCCTGAAGACGCAGACGCGCAGGCACACCTACATCGCCGCCCTGCTCGGCATCCGCCACGTCGTGCTGGCGGTCAACAAGATGGACCGGGCCGGATACGCCGAGGAGCCCTTCCGCGCGATCGAGGCCGAGTACCGCGCGCTGGCAGCGCGTCTGGGCGTGGCGCAGGTCACCTGCATCCCGGTTGCCGCCGTGCACGGCGACATGCTGGTGCAGCGCGGCGCGCGGATGCCGTGGTACCGCGGCCCGACCCTGCTCGAACACCTGGAGACGGTCGGCGTCGAGGATCCCGCGACGGCATCCGCGTTTCGCCTGCCGGTGCAGTGGGTCAATCGCCCCGACGCCGGCTTTCGCGGCTACGCCGGCACCGTCGCCGCCGGCACGGCTGCGGTCGGCGACGCGCTGGTGGTGCTGCCGTCGGGGCGGCGCACCACGCTGGTGCGGGTGCTGGGAGCGAACGGCGAGACCGGCCGTGCCGACAGGAGCGAGGCGGTCACGCTCGTGCTGGCCGACGATCTCGACATCGCCCGCGGCGACGTGCTGGCGGCGGCCGGCGATCCGCCCGCGCTGGCCGACCAGTTCGCCGCGCACCTGCTGTGGCTGGGTGACGCGCCGCTGCTGCCGGGACGTCCCTACGAGTTGCGCGTGGGTGCCCGCAGCGCCGTCGCCCAGGTCAGCGAGATCCGCCATCGCGTCGACGTCAACACGCAGGAGCACCTGGCCGCGAAACGGCTCGAACTGAACGCGATCGGCGAGGTGCAACTGAGCCTCGATCAGGCGATTCCGTTCGAACCCTATGCGGTCAACCGCACCTTGGGCGGCTTCATCCTGGTCGATCGCATCAGCCACGCGACGGTGGCGGCCGGCATGCTCGATTTCGCGCTGCGTCGCGCCGCCAACATCCACTGGCAGCATCTCGATGTCGACAAGACCGTGCGCGCCGCGCTCAAGGGTCAGCATCCGCGCTGCCTGTGGTTCACCGGCCTGTCGGGCGCCGGCAAGTCGACCATCGCCAACGCCGCCGAGCGGCGCCTGCTGGCGCTGGGCCATCACACCTACCTGCTCGACGGCGACAACATCCGTCACGGCCTGAATCGCGATCTCGGTTTTACCGACGAGGACCGCGTCGAGAACATCCGCCGCGTCGCCGAGGTGGCGCGGCTGATGGTCGATGCCGGCCTGATCGTGCTGGTGTCGTTCATCTCGCCGTTCCGCGCCGAGCGGCGCATGGCGCGCGAGCGCTTCGCCGGCGGCGAGTTCATCGAGGTGTTCGTCGATGCGCCGCTGGCACTGTGCGAGCAGCGCGACGTCAAGGGCCTGTATGCCAAGGCGCGCGCGGGCCGGCTGCGGCACTTCACCGGCATCGACTCGCCCTACGAGCCGCCCGAGGCGCCGGAGCTGCACCTGCACGCGGATCGCGACAGCGCCTTGGCGATGGCCGAGCAGGTGGTGCGTGCGGTACTGGCCGACGACCGCGCCTGATACCCGGTTGCGGTCAACCGGCACACCGGGAGGCCCGGATGGAGCCTCGTGAGGGGCGCAATCCGGGGCCGTACCCAGCCTGACTCCCGGATTTCGCTGCGCTGCATCCGGGCGACTCGCCGAGCGCTCCCTTTGTCATTCTGAGCGCAGCGAAGAATCTGGCCCGCCAGGTCCGAAAGATCCTTCGGCCTGTGGCCTCAGGATGACAACGGCGGAGAGTCATCCCTTGGGCCCCGGATAGCGGCCTGCGACTTCCATCCGGGCTGCGCGCCGTGCGGTTTTCGTGTTTGACCGCGAACAGGCATGAAACCGCCCGTATGGCGACGACCCGGATTCCTGCGCTTGCATCATTCGCCGCGGCGGGTCGTGCGACTACGGCACGGCGTGCGCCAGGAAGCGCGGATCGCGGCGCGCGTGCGTGGCCTGCTCGAAGCCGTAGGCGATCTCGATCAGGGTCGGCTCGCTCCACTTCGTGCCGAAGAAACTCACGCCGACCGGCAGGCCATGCACGAAGCCGGCCGGCACGGTGATGTCGGGATAGCCCGCTACCGCCGCCGGGCTCGAACTCGACACGCCGACGTGGTCGCCATTGACGAGGTCGGTGGTCCACGCCGGGCTGGCGGTCGGTGCCAGCAGGGCGTCGAGGTGATCCTTCTGCAGCGCGGCGTCGATGCCCTCGGGTCCGGCGAGGCGCTTTTCGTCGGCCAGCGCCTTGAGGTATTCCGGGTCGGTCAGCGGGCCGCGTTTCTCGGCTGCGATCATCAGGCCCTGGCCGAACCAGGGCAGCTCCTGCGCCGCGTGTGCCCGGTTGAAGGCGATCACGTCGGCCAAGGTTCTGACCGGCACGCCGCTGCGGGTGGCGAGGTAGGCGTCGAGGTCGTGCTTGAACTCATACGACAGCACGATGTTCTCGTCCTTGCCGTAGTCGTCGAGATGCGGGATCACCACCGGATCGACCACCGTCGCGCCGGCCTTGCGCAGCGCGGCGATGGACTGATTCAGCACGCGCAGCACGTCGGGATCGTCGCCGGCCAGCGCGCGCACCACGCCGATGCGCTTGCCCTTGAGGCCGCCGGCCCGGAGGAAGCGCGTGTAGTCGGTCTTGTGCGCGTCGGCATCGGCGCTGGCCGGGTCGGCCGGATCGCTGCCGGCCATCACCGTCAGCAGGCGCGCCGCGTCGGCGACGTCGCGCGCCATCGGCCCCGCGGTGTCCTGGCTGTGGCTGATCGGCACGATGCCGGTGCGCGGGATCAGGCCCAGCGTGGGCTTGATCGCGACGATGCCGTTGACCGAGCCGGGGCAGACCAGCGAGCCGTCGGTCTCGCTGCCGACCGCCACGGTGCTGAGGCCGGCCGATACGGCCACCGCCGAACCGGAGCTGGAGCCGCAGGGATTGCGGCTCAGCACATAGGGATTGCGCGTCTGTCCGCCGCGGCCGCTCCAGCCGCTGGTCGAGTGATCGGAGCGGTAGTTGGCCCACTCGCTGAGGTTGGTCTTGCCGAGGATCACCGCGCCCGCGGCGCGCAGCCGTGCCACCAGGGTGGCGTCGGTCGCGGCCGGTGCGCCGACCAGGGCCAGCGAGCCGGCCGTGGTCTGCATGCGATCGCCGGTGTCGATGTTGTCCTTGAGCAGCACCGGAATGCCGGCCAGCGGCCCCAGCGGCTTGCCGGCGCGACGCTCGGCATCGATGCGTCGGGCGATGGCGAGTGCGTCGGGATTGAGTTCGATCACCGCGTTGAGGTGCGGGCCGGCGCGGTCGATCGTGTCGATGCGATGGATGAACATCGCCGTCAGCTGTGCCGAGGTCAGCGTGCCGGCCTGCATCTTCGCCTCGAGCCGGGCGATGCTGGCGTCATGCAGCGGCGTAGCGGTCGCGCGTTCGGCGGGTGCCGCGACGACCGTCGTCGGCGCAGCGGACAGGGCGGACAGCAGGACGAGCGACAGCGGAACGAGCGTGCGGCGCATGGCAATCCCCTCCTCGAGATCCGGCGATGATGCCACCGCCGCATGGCCGCGGCGTGAGGGTCAGCGAGGTGCGCGCACCACCGCGGCCAGCGCGCGCCAGGGCCGCTCGTCCCAGAACCGTCGCGCCTGCCCGGAAGGCGAGGGCAGCACCCACAGCGCGGTCGTGTCCCAGCGGCATGCTTGCGGTCCGTAAGGCACGGCATGCCCCAGCGCCGCCTGCGCCGCGTTCTTGCTGGTGAAGGCCAGCAGGCGCGGCGCGTGGCGCCAGATCTTGCGCCGCAAGGCCTCCGCGTCGAAAGCGAGGACCGGCAGTTCGTCGTCGTTGCCGATGTGATGCTTGGCCAGATCGGTCAGGCCGATGCCGAAGTCCGGCAGACGCCGGAACTCGCGCGGCGTCAGCGGTTCGGGGAGCAGGCCGACCGCGTGCACGGTGCGCCAGAAGAAATTGCCGGGATGGGCGTAGTAGGCGCCGGCCGCGGCCGAGGCGCGGCCGGCGGCGGTGCCGCAGAAGACCAGGTCGAGACCGGGCCGCAGCACATCGGGCAGGACCTGGCGGCGCGCATGCGGGGTGACCATGCGCGCCATGATCGCACGCCGATTTCGATGCGCCGCAGGGTGTCGAAACGGGCGCGGTGGAGTAGGGTGCGCGACTTCGGGATACGCCCCGGCGTCCCGTCTCGACGAGAGCCCGCCATGTCGCATCGATTCCGTCTGCTCCTGCCCGTCGCGTTGACGCTCGCGGCCTGCACGTTGCCCGCGTGGGCCGCACCCGCGCCCGCGCCGCTGCCCGCAAGCCTGCTGCCGGCGCTGCACTGGCGCCTGCTCGGTCCGTTCCGCGGTGGCTGGGCGACCATGGCTGCGGGCATCCCGGATCAGCCCGAGGTCTATTACATCGGCACCGCCGGCGGCGGCGTCTGGCGGACTGAAAACGCCGGGCGCACCTGGGTGCCGCTGACGAACCACATCGGCGCGGCCTCGATCGGCGCGATCGCGATCGCAGCGTCCGACCCGAAGGTGATCTACGCCGGCAGCGGCCAGCCCGAGCCGCGCTACGACATCGCCGCCGGCGACGGCATGTATCGCTCCGCCGACGGCGGTCGGCACTGGCAGCACGTCGGCCTCGCCGACACCCGCCACATCGGCGCGATCTGGGTCGACCCGCAGCACCCCGACACCGTGGTCGTGGCCGCGCTGGGCCACGTGTTCGGACCCAGCCCGGATCGCGGCATCTACCGCAGCAGCGACGGCGGCAAGCACTGGCAGCACGTGCTGTTCGTCGATGACCGCACCGGCGGCGTCGATCTCGCCGCCGATCCGAAGGATCCGCACACGCTCTATGCGTCGCTGTGGAGCATCCGCAACTATCCGTGGCTGAGCTATTTCAAGCCGATCGTCGGCAGCGGCAGCGGCCTGTTCGTCTCGCACGACGACGGCATGCACTGGCAGAAGCTGGGCGGCGCAGGCTGGCCCGCGGCGCCGCTGGGGCGCATCGGCCTGGCGGTCACCGACACCGCGGCCGGCACGCGCATCTACGCCGCGGTCGACGGCGGCGACGATGCCGCGGCGACCGGCCTGTGGCGCTCGGACGACGGCGGCGGCCACTGGCTGCGCGTCAACGCCGACGCGCCGGTGACCAACTGGTACGCCAGCCGCATGACCGTCGACCCGCACGATCCGGACACGCTCTACACCACGGGGCAGTCGATCCGCGTCTCGCACGATGCCGGCAGGACCTTCCACGTCGCCAAGGGCGCGCCCGGCGGCGACGACTACCATTATCTGTGGATCAACCCGCTGCATCCCGAGGATCGCATCACCGCCAGCGACCAGGGCGCGGTGGTGACGATGGACGGCGGCAAGACCTGGTCGAGCTGGTACAACCAGCCCACCGGACAGTTCTACCACCTTGCCGCCGACAACCGCTTTCCCTACTGGATCTACTCCGGCCAGCAGGACAGCGGCACCGTCGGCATCGCCAGCCGCAGCGACTACGGCTCGCTGACGTTCCGCGACTGGCATCCGGTCGGTGGTGACGAGCGCGACTACGACGTGCCGTATCCGGCCGATCCCGGCATCGTGTTCGGCACCGGGCTGGGCGGCCGCGTCTCGCGCTGGGACGCGCGCACCGGCCAGGTCGAGAACGTCTCGCCGTGGCCGGTGATGAGCTACGGCAAGCGCCCGACCGGCGTGAAGTACCGCTACACCTGGATCACGCCGCTGGTGATCGGCCAGCAGGCGCCGTATCCGATCTATCTCGGCGCACAGGTGCTGTTCCGCTCCGTCGATCAGGGCCGGCACTGGTCGGTGATCAGTCCCGATCTCACCGGTGCGGTCGCGGGCAGCAAGGACTGCGGGCACACCGTGGACCTGGCGCACGCCAGGGCCTGCGGCTACGGCGTGATCTACAGCATCGGACTGGCGCCCTCCGCTCCGGGCACGATCTGGGTCGGCACCGATGACGGCCTGGTCCAGGTCACGCACGACGGCGGCCGGCACTGGAGCAACGTCACGCCGCGGGGCGTGCCGCAGTGGGCACGCATCGACAGCGTGGACGTGTCCGCGACCGATCCGGACACGGCCTACATCGCGGTCGACAACCATCGCAATGACGACTTCCGCCCGTATGCCTTCCGCACGCACGACGGCGGCAGGACCTGGCAGGCGATCGACGGCGGCCTGCCGCGCGATCACTACGTCGCCGTGGTGCGTGCCGACCCGGTCAAGCCCGGACTGCTGTATGCCGGCACCGACACCGGCGTGTACGTGAGTTTCGACGACGGCGCCGCCTGGCAGCCGCTGCAGTTCAACCTGCCGACCGCCTGGGTGCGCGACCTGCTGGTGCACGGCAACGACCTGATCGCCGGCACCCAGGGTCGGGCGATCTGGGTGCTGGACGACGTCACGCCGCTGCGCGAAGTGACGGCCGGCATCGCCGCTCAGCCGCTGCATCTGTTCGCGCCGGCTGCCGCGGTGCGCGTGCACGCCGACAACAACAAGGACACGCCGCTGCCGCCGGAAACCCCGGTCGGCCAGAACCCGCCCGCCGGCGCGCCGATCGACTACTGGCTTGGGCCCGACACGCGCGGCCCGGTGACGCTGACGATTCTCGATGCCGCCGATCACGTGGTACGGCGTTACAGCAGCACCGACACGCCGCGTCCGCTCAACGCCGATCGCTACTTCGCCGCCGGCTGGATCAAGCCGGCGCCGGTGCTCGCCGCAACGCCGGGCATGCACCGTTTCGTCTGGGATCTGCGCGAGCCGCGGCCGCTGGCGATCCGCTACGGCTACAGCATCGCCGCGGTGTGGGGCGAGAACACCCCGATCCTGCCGCGCGGACCGTTCGTGCTGCCCGGCCGTTACACGATCGAGCTGAGCGCCGGCGGCCGCACGCGGCGCGTGCCGCTGACGGTGACCGAGGATCCGCGGGTGACGACGAGTGCCGCCGATCTCGCGCGGCTGCTCGACTTCCAGCACAGCGTGCAGGCGAGTCTGGCGCAGGCTTATGTCGGCACCGGTCAGATGCAGGCGGTCGCGGCGCAACTGGCCGCGTTGCAGGCGCACGCGACGATCGAGCCGTCGCTGCGGGCATCGATCGTCGCGCTGGCGGCGCAACTGCAGCCCGCTGCAGCGGACGCGGCCGGAATCGCCACTTTCGTGCACGCCAGCAGCGAACTGGCGGCGCTGGCGACCGACGCCGGCTACGCCGACGCCGCGCCGACCGCGGCGCAGCGTCAGGTGCTGGGCGCGGCCGCGACCCGCGTCGAGGCGGCGCAACGGCGCTGGCAGGCGCTGCAAGTCGGACCGCTGGCCGCGCTCAACGCACGTCTGGCAAAGGCCGGACTGGCCGCGGTTCGCGTACCCACGCCCGACCACGTGCAGGTGCAGCCGGTGCCGGAGGGTCAGGACCGGCCCTGAGTGAGGGCGCAGCGCCGGTGGCGCCGGATCAGTCCGGCGCCCAGCGTGGTGCGCCGGGTTCGCGCCGCCAGCGCGCCTCGCCCGACGCTGTGCCGTCGCGGCCGTAGCGGCGTTCGCGCAGGACGCGGATGCCGTCGTCGCGCACCCGGATCAGGCTGGAGGCGCGAGTGCCGTAGTCGGTGCCGCGGATGAAGATCGGCGCCAGCAGACGTTCGCGCTCGAGGCCGACGCCGGTGTCCGGCAGCGCGGCGTCCGCCGGCTGCGCGGTGTCGGCCAGCAGGTCGAGCAGGGCGTCGTCGTTCGCGCCGTCGGCGAGTCGCGCCGCGGCACCCGCGCGCAGCCGCTCGGTCTTGGGCCAGCGCGCGTGCCACGGGCCGTTGCTCATCACATGCAACCCGGGCTCGAGCACGAAGGCGCGCCCGCTCACGCCGTCGACGCCGAACGCGGTCCCGGCGGCATCGCCCAGCAGCAGGTTGAACGGCCCGTAGGCGGCGTGCTCGCGGGCCGCCTGCGCGGCGAAATCCGCCGCACCGAGATGGCCGAGCAGGTAGTCGCGCACCAGCGCGCCGCGCGAGCGCGGCGCCGGCGGCGACTGCGGCTGGCGGCGGTTGGTGACCACGGCAAAGTGCCCGTCGGCACGCAGGCCCAGCCAGGTCCCACCGGCCTGCAGGTCGCGTCCGCCGACGACGCGCGGGTCCTCCGGCCAGGGCGCGGCGGCGGCGCTCGGACGCGCGTGGAACTCGTCGCGGTTGCCCAGCAGCAGCAGCGGTCGCCGCGGATCGACGCGATGCGCGAGCAACACCAGGCACATGGCGCTCAGCGCTCCGCGGCCGCGGCGAGCAGGCGATAGTGCGCGTGCAGCGCGGCGACCGCGGTTTCCAGTGCCGGCTCGCCGCCGCTGTTGTCGAGCACGTCGTCGGCCCGTTGCCGGCGCGCGGCATCACTGGCCTGGGCGTCGAGCAGGCGCTGCGCGTCGGCGGTGTCGATGCGGTCGCGCCGCATCAGCCGCGCCCGGCGCAGCGCCGGCGGCGCATCCACCAGCAGCACGCGATCGACCCAGGCATACGCGGGCCAGGTTTCGACCAGCAGCGGGATGTCCAGCAGCGCGTACGGCGCGCGGACCTCATCGAGGCGGGCCTCGATCCATGCGCGCACGCGCGGGTGCACGATGGCTTCCAGGCGGCGGCGCTGCCCGACGTCGGCGAAGACGCGCCGGCGCATCCAGCCGCGGTCGAGGCTGCCGTCGGCGGCGATCGATTCGGGCCCGAACATCGCCGCGATCTCGGCCAGGGCCGGTTGCCCCGGCCGGACCACCGCGCGTGCCGCGGCGTCGGCGTCCAGCACCGGTACGCCCAGCATCGCAAAACGGCGGGCGACCGCGCTCTTGCCCGCCGCGACACCGCCGGTCAGGGCGACCGTGTACGGGTGCGGGCGGGAGACCGGCATGGCTTCAGCGCACGAACAAGGTCAGGTAGGCGTGCAGCAGCGTGTCACCGGCGACGAACCAGATCCAGCCGGCGGCGGCGAGGTAGGGCCCGAAGGCAATCGGGATGCTGCGGTCGCGGCCGCGCAGGACCAGCATCGCGCTGCCGATCACGGCGCCGACCAGCGACGACATCAGCACGATCGGCAGCAGCGCGCCCGCGCCCATCCAGGCGCCCAGTGCGGCAAGCAGCTTGAAGTCGCCGTAGCCCATGCCCTCCTTGCCGGTCGCCAGCCTGAACAGCCAGTACACGCTCCACAGGCCGAGATAGCCGAGGGCCGCGCCGAGGATGGCCTGCGGCGCGCCGATGAAGACATGCCCCAGAGCCAGCAGCAGGCCCAGCCACAGCAGCGGCAGGGTGATCGAATCGGGCAGCAGCTGGGTGCGCAGATCGATGCCGGTCAGCGCCACCAGCGCCCAGGTCAGCAGCAGGCCTGCGAGGGTCTGGGCGCCGGCGCCGAAGCGCCAGGCGATCGCCGCGCTGAGCAGGGCGGTCGCCAGTTCGACCAGCGGGTACTGGATCGAAATCGCGGATCGGCAGTAGCGGCAGCGGCCACGCAGCAACAGCCACGACAGCAGCGGGATGTTGTCGCGGGCAGCCAGCGCGTGCTTGCAGTGCGGGCAGTGCGAGGGTTCGCGCACCAGGCCCGGCGGGGAGACGCCCTCGTCAGCCGGAAGCTGCAGGGCCTCGCGCGCTTCGCTGCGCCAGGCGTGTTCCAGCCGCGCCGGCAGGCGCAGGATGACGACGTTGAGAAAGCTGCCGACCAGCAGGCCGAGCACGCCGACGAGGGCGACCAGCGCGGCGGGGGAAAGCAGGGTGATGAAGGACATCCGTCGGTACCCTCGTCGGCAACGCGGGCGGGCGGCCCGTGACAGCAAGGCGCCCGCCGTCGCGCCCGGCGCGGGCGGGCGCGGGACGTGTGCGGCGGCGGATCAGAAGGTGCCGGCCAGCTTGAAGATCGGCAGGTACAGGCCGACGACCATGCCGCCGACCATGATGCCGATCACGACCATGATCATCGGCTCGAGCAGGGTACTCAGGGTGTCGACGGCGTTGTTGACCTCTTCCTCGTAGAACTCGGCGACCTTGAACAGCATCGCATCCAGCGCGCCGGATTCCTCGCCGATCGCGGTCATCTGCACGACCATGTTGGGGAACAGGCCGGTCTGGCGCATCGCCAGCTGCATCTGATGGCCGACGGCGATGTCGTCGCGCATCTGCCGGATCGCCTTGGCATAGACCACGCTGCCGGTGGCGCCGGCCACGGCGTCCATCGCCTCGACCAGCGGCACGCCGGCGCGGAAGGTGACGCCCAGGGTGCGGGCGAAGCGCGCGATCGCCGACTGGCGCAGGATGTTGCCGATCACCGGCATCTTCAGCGACAGCCGGTCGACGGTATGGGCGAAGCTCTCCGAGCGCTTGTAGGCGCTGACGATGAACACGACGCTGCCGACGATGATGATCAGCAGCAGCCACCAGTACGACTGCATGAATTCCGACATGTTGACGATCATCTGGGTGAATGCCGGCAGGCTGGTGCCGGCATCCTTGAACACTCCCTGGAATACCGGCACCACGAAGATCAGCAGGATCACGCTGACCAGGATGGCGACCGCGAACACCATCGCCGGGTAGAACAGCGCCTTCTTGATCTTCGCCTTGATCGCCTCCATGCGCTCCTTGTAGGTGGCGACGGTGTCGAGCACGGTGTCGAGCACGCCGGCGGATTCGCCGGCCTTGACCAGGTTGCGGAACAGTTCGTCGAACTGCACCGGATGACGGGCGAGCGCCTCGTGCAGGGTCGAGCCGCCCTCGATCGCCTGCTTGATGTCGACCAGCATGTTCTTCATGCGCACGTTGCGCTGGCCGCTGGCGATGATGTCGAAGGACTGCACCATCGGCACGCCGGCCGCCATCATGGTGGCGAGCTGGCGGCTGAAGATGGCAATGTCGCGCGGCTTGATGGTGCTGCCGGCGGAACCGAACAGCGGCTTGGACTTCTCCTTGACCGTCTGCGGATTCATGCCCTGCTTGCGCAGTTCGGCCTTGACCAGGCTGGCGTTCTTGGCCTGCATTTCGCCATGCATCTTCTGGCCGCGGCGGTCCAGCGCGACCCAATCGTAGGCAGTCAGCTTGCTGACTTCGGCGCGCGCGGCGCCGACGTCACGCGGGTTCTTGGCGGTGGCGGCGGTGGCCATGAGAGCTCCCCTAGTCCTTGGTGACGCGGTTGATTTCGGCGAGGCTGGTGACGCCGTTGCGCACCTTCATCAGGGCCGAGGCGCGCAGATCGCGAATGCCGTCCTTGCGCGCCACCTCGGCGATCTTCAGGGCGCTGCCGCCCTCGAGGATGATGCGCTGGATGTCGTCGGTCATCGGCATCACCTGGTAGATGCCGACGCGGCCCTTGTAGCCCTCGGTGCAGCCCGAGCAGCCGACGGCGTCGTAGAGGATGATCTTGCCGCTGCTGATGTCGGCGATCTCGGCATCGCTGAAACCCTCGGCCTTCAGCGCCGCCGCCGGCAATTGCAGCGGCTTCTTGCAGTCGTGCAGCCGGCGCGCCAGGCGCTGCGCAATCACCAGCGTCACCGACGAGGTGATGTTGTAGGGCGCGATGCCCATGTTCATCAGGCGCGCGATGGTCTGCGAGGCATCGTTGGTATGCAGGGTGGACAGCACCATGTGACCGGTCTGCGCGGCCTTGATCGCGATCTCGGCGGTCTCGAGATCGCGGATCTCGCCGACCATGATCACGTCGGGATCCTGGCGCAGGAACGAGCGCAGCGCGGCGGCGAAGGTCATGCCGCGCTTTTCGTTCTGCTGTACCTGGTTGATGCCCGGGACGCGGATCTCGACCGGATCCTCGACGGTGGAGATGTTGCGTCCGTCGATGTTGAGGATGTTCAGCGCGGTATACAGCGACACCGTCTTGCCCGAACCGGTGGGGCCGGTCACCAGCACCATGCCGTAGGGTTTCTCGATGGCGTCGAGGAAGAGCTTCTTCTGGTCTTCCTCGTAGCCGAGCTTCTCGATGCCGAGCTTGGCGGCGGCGCCATCGAGGATGCGCATCACCACTTTTTCGCCGGCCAGCACCGGCAGCGTACTGACGCGGAAGTCCATCGCCTTGGACTTGGAGATCGCCAGTTTCATGCGGCCGTCCTGCGGGATGCGGCGCTCGGCGATGTCGAGGCTGCTCATCACCTTCAGGCGCGAGGCGATGCGCGGCCCGAGCTTGACCGGCGGGTTCGATACCGTGCGCAACACGCCATCGACGCGGTAACGCACACGATAGGCGGTCTCGTAGGGCTCGAAATGGATGTCGGAGGCGCCGCGGCGGATGGCATCGACCAGGATCTTGTTGACGAACTTGACGATGGGCGCCTCGTCGGTCGCCGAGGCGTCGGGTGCGGCGTCGGTATCGACGTCGCCGGACTCCAGCTGCAGGTTCTCCAGGCCCTCGTCGTCATCGAGGCCGGTGATGCTGGTGCCCGCCTGCTGCATCGCGAAATCGATCGCGCGCTGCAGCTCGTGCTCCTCGACCAGAATCGGATCGACGTTGTGGTTGGAGTGGAACTTGATCTCCTCCAGCGCGCGCGGATTGGTGATGTCGGCGACGCCGACGAACAGGCGGTTGCCGCGCTTGAACAGCGGCAGCGCGCTGTGTTTGCGCACCAGTTCCTCGCTGACCAGTTTCAGCGGCATCTGCACCGGGTCGATCGCCGATACGTCGAGCAGCGGCACGCCGAACTCGGCCGACAGCGCCAGGGCCACCACCCGGCCCTCCACCAGACCGCGATCGGTCAGCAGGGTATGCAGGGAGATCTTGTGCCGGGTGGCCTCGTCGACAGCGCTGCGCGCATCGGCCTCGGCCAGCACCTTGTCCATCACCAGTCGCCGCGCCAGACCCGGCAGTCCGGCCAGCGGCGGCGGATTCATCTGAGTTGCCATAAGGAAGTGTGCCTAACCCCCGGATCCGATACCGAATCTACCGCAAAACCCGTATCGATGGGCATTCCGGAGTTCAGCATGGCCAAGGTCGGCCCCGGGGAGGGTGATGGCGGTCACGCCGGGCGCTGACGCCCGCTGCGGGGAGGCTTCGTCAGTCGCGGGGCGGCTGCCCGCGCTTTTGGCGAACAGGGAGCGGCTTGCGCACCCGGGCGATCATGCTGCCGTCGGGAGCGGTGATTCCGGTCTCGAACCGGCGGGATACTTCCGGCCGTCGGCGGGGGCGCTGCGGATCTCGTCGAGCAGCGCGTCCGCGACGTGAAACTCGGCCGCCGCGTCGCCGCGACCCGGGGCGATGAAGTCGATCGTGCCCGCGCGATCCCGGACGCCGCAGTCGCGGCCCGGCGATTCCATCACCGGGATCATCCGGAACGGATCGGTCATGGCGAACGGGCTGCCGCCGAACGGGGGGCACGTCGTTGCGGTTGTACCAGCGCAGCCGCATGCGCACGCGCGCACGGCGCCAGTCGTCGCTGATCCGCTCGACGCGGATGCCGGCGAACAGGAAAGGCGGCCACAGGTTGAACGCCCGGCACGGTCGCGATGGCGCCAGTCTCCGTTTACGGGTTGCGCTTCGCGGCGTCGCGGTCGAGGTGGAAGCGATGCAGCATGCGGTGCACGAACGGCGCCAGCAGCACGCCGGCCAGCAGGATCACGACCAGGCCGCAGTACAGCGCATAGGTCCCGGCGAAGAGCTTGCCGGCCAGCGTCGCCGGCGACTCCAGCGGACCCATGCCCGACAGCAGCATCGCCGCATTGACGTAGGCGTCGGCCCAGCCCAGATGCTCGAAGCCGTGATAGCCCAGCATGCCCGCCAGCAGGGAGAGCGCGATCACCGCGATCGCCGCCAGCAGGTTGCGCGCGACGCGGCGCAGGAACTGGCGGCGCGGCAGCAGCGGGTCGGTGCGGTGCTCGTACATCAGAACAGCAGCGAGGCCATGCGGCGGCGTGTCCGCGCGACCAGCTCGGCGTCGTCGATCACCTGGAACGCGGCCAGCAGGCGCTTTTTCGCCTGGCCCTCGTTCCAGCCGCGGGCGTCGGCCAGCAGGGCCAGCAGGTCATCCAGCGCGTCGGCGCTGTCGCCGTCGATCAGCTTGTGCACGGCGAGCAGGTCGCGTGCGGTGTAATCGCTGCCGTCGGCGACGATGCGCGCCCGCAAGGTCGCCACGTCGGGCGCGCCCTCGAGCGCGGCGGCTAGATCGAGCCGGCTGCGCAGCACCCTGGCGCGGTCGTCGCCGGCGAGGTTGGCGGGCAGCGCATCGAGCTCGGCCGCGGCGGCCCCGGCGTTGCCGGCGCGCATGAAAGCCTGCGCCAGCTCGAGCTTCAGCTCGGCCTTGTCGGGCTCGCGCGCCAGCGCCTGCTGCAGGCGGGCGATGGACTCGTCCGGCGTTTCCAGCGGCGCATCGGCAACCGGTGCGTCGGCCTCATCCGCCGCCGCGCCGGGCTGGATGCCGTGACGCGCGAGAAATTCGCGCACGCCGCGCTCGGGCAGCGCCCCCATGAAACCGTCCACCGGCTGGCCATCCCTGATCAGCATCACCGTCGGCAGGCTGCGCACGCCGAACAGCTGCGCCAGCGCCATTTCCTGGTCGGTGTCCACCTTGACCAGGCGGAACGCGCCGGCGAACTCGGCGGCGAGCTTTTCGAGGATCGGCCCGAGCTGCTTGCACGGGCCGCACCATCCGGCCCAGAAATCCACCAGTACCGGCTGCTGCAGCGAGGCGTTGAGTACCTCGGTTTCGAAATTGGCCTGGGTGGCATCGATGGCGTGGGCGTTGAGGGCGGCAGACATGGCGGGGTTCCGCGACAAGGCGATCGCCCATGATTGGGGCCGGCGCGGGCCGACGCAAGCGGCGCTGGCACTGGCATGACGCGGCGCATGCGGCTGCCTGTCGCGGCAGGCGTTAGCATGGGCGGCTTGAGATCAGGGATCTGCAGATGAACGCGCTGGCAGCGTTGTTTCCCGATGGCTGGGTGCACTATCTGGCGGGCGGCGTGCTGATCGGCGCCGGCATCGGCCTGGTGTTCGTCGGTACCGGGCTGATCGGCGGCGCCAGCAGTTTTTTCAGCGCCACCCTGTCGTGGCTCGACCGCGCGCCGGGATTCCGGGTCGAGGGCCTGGCGGCCTCGCGCCGCTGGCGACTGGTGTATGCGATCGGCATGCTGCTGGGGGCGGCGTCGTGGTGGGCCGGGCGTGGTGGTGCGCCCTGGCTGACGGCGGTGCCTGCCTGGCAGCTCGCGCTGGGCGGCGTGATCGGCGGCTTCGGTGCGCGTCTCGGCGGCGGCTGCACGTCGGGGCACGGCGTCTGCGGGCTGGGCAACCTGCAACTGCCCTCGCTGGTGTCGGTGATGGTGTTCCTGAGCACCGCGGCATTGACCGCGCATCTGCTCGCGGCAGTGCGCTGATGGAGCGCTCGGACACGGCGGTCGCGGCGGGGGTCGAGCTGCGCGGAGCGGGCTGGCTCTGCGTCGGTCTCGGCGGCGGCCTGTTCGGCTTCGGCCTCGCGCTGAGCGGCATGGTGCGGCCCGAGGTGGTGCTCGATTTCCTGATGTTCCGCGATCTCGGACTGCTGCTGGTGCTGGGTGGTGCGGCGCTGACCGCGATGCTGGCCTTCCGGCTGGCTCCGCGGCTGCTGCGGCGGCCGTTGCTGGGCGGCTGGTTTCATGCGCATCCGGCACGCATCGACCGGCGCAGCATCGTCGGTGCGGCGCTGTTCGGCATCGGCTGGGGCATCAGCGGCGTGTGCCCGGCACCGGCGGTCGCCGCTCTGGGCGCGGGCGACTGGCGCCTGCTGTGGAGCGTGGCGGGGATGTTCCTCGGCGCCTGGATCCAGGGGCGCTGGTTCGCGCGCGCCGCCTGACTCCCGCACTCAACCGTGGCGCAGTTTCAGCACCAGGATGATGCCCGCCAGAACCAGGGTGAAGCTGTTGGAGAGAATGATCGGCCACGAACCCAGCGCCAGCCCGTAGCCCAGCCAGAACGCGATGCCCACGGTGAAGATCAGGTACATGCCCAGCGACAGCGCGCGGGTGTCGCGCGAGCGCAGCGTCTTGATCGCCTGCGGCACGAACGCCGCCGTGGTCAGCGTGGCGGCGATGTAGCCCAGCCAGTCGCCGGGCAGCGTGGTCGCGATCATTCGCCCGCGGCGTGGCCGTCACGCTTGAACACCACCCCGTCCTTCATCACGAAGCCGACCTGCTGCAGCAGGCTGACGTCGGCCAGCGGATCGCCCGCGACGGCGATCACGTCGGCGCGATAGCCGGGCGCGATGCGGCCGATCTCGTCGGAGTGCCGCAGCAGGGCCGCCGCGTTGATGGTGGCGGCCTGGATCGCGGCCAGCGCGGGCATGCCGGCCTCGACCAGGTAGACGAACTCTTTCGCGTTGTCGCCGTGCGGATAGACGCCGGCATCGGTGCCGAAGGCGATCCGGACCCCGGCGCGATACGCCTGGCCGGCGGTGGCCAGGATCCTCGGGCCGATCGCCGCCGCCTTGGCCGCGACCTGCGGCGGGTAGTAGCCCGGCACCTTCGCTTTCGCGGCGACGAACTCGCCGGCGGTGATGGTCGGCACGTACCAGGTGCCATGCCGTTTCATCAGCGCCATGTCGGCGGCATCCATGTAGGTGCCGTGCTCGATCGAGTCGACGCCGCCCAGCACCGCGCGGCGGATCGCCTCGGCGCCGTGCGCGTGCGCGGCCACGGTGTAGCCGTAGTCGTGCGCGGCGGCGACCACCGCCTTGATCTCGTCCAGCGTCATCTGCGGGTTGTCGCCGCTGACGCTCTCGTCGAGCACGCCGCCCGAGGGCATGATCTTGATCACGTCCACGCCCAGCTTGTAGTGCGCGCGCACGGCCTTCCAGGCGTCGGCGGGGCTGTCGATGATGCCGTGCAGCGGCCCCGGATCGCCGGCCAGATCCATGCGATAGCCGTCGGTCGGATCGGCGTGGCCGCCGGTGCTGCCGATCGGCTCGCCGGCGGTATCGATGCGCGGCCCCGCGATCAGGCCGCCGTTGATCGCGTTGCGCAGGGCGATCGATTCGTTGGCGATGTCGCCGAGATTGCGCACCGTGGTGAACCCGGCCAGCAGCGTGCGCCGCGCGTACAGCGTGCCGCGGATCGCGTAGTCGGCGGGGTTGAGGCGGAAGCGGTCGCTGTAGGTCGTCGGCCCGAACTGCATCGTCAGGTGCACGTGGGCGTCGATCAGGCCCGGCAGGCAGGTGCTGCGGCCGAGATCGATCACGGCGGCGCCGGGGCGTGCGCTGCGGCCGGGCTCCACCGCGACCACCCGGTCCTTCTCGATCACGATCGTGCTGGCGCCCAGGGTGCGGCCCGCGGCGGGGTCGAGCAGGTGGCCGCAATGCAGGAGCGTCGTTGCGGACGGACGCGCCGCGGCCGGCGCCGGATCGGCGGCGGCCGGCACGAGTGGTGATGCCAGCAGTGCCGTGGCGACGACGGCGATTTGCAGGCGCATGGCGGACTCCCCCGGTGGCAACCGCGCCAGCATAACCGCGCGCCGCGGCCGGCTGCGCTTGGCGCTCGTGTTGCACTGCGATAGTCTGCAAGACCCTTGCCGCGCACGATTCCGGACATGCAGGACCACTACGATCCACAGGCGGTGGAAGCCGCCGCCCAGGCCTACTGGGATCGCACCCGCGCATTCGAGGTCCGCGAGGTTCCCGGCAAGCCCAAGTTCTACTGCCTGTCGATGCTGCCCTATCCGTCGGGCGCGCTGCACATGGGTCACGTGCGCAACTACACCATCGGCGACGTGATCAGCCGCCACCAGCGCATGCAGGGTCGCAACGTGATGCAGCCGATGGGCTGGGACGCGTTCGGACTGCCCGCCGAGAACGCCGCGATCCGCAACCGGACGGCACCGGCGGCGTGGACCTACGCCAACATCGAGCACATGCGCGGCCAGTTCAAGCGCATGGGCTTCGCCTACGACTGGTCGCGCGAGGTCGCCACCTGCCGGCCCGAGTACTACGTGCACGAGCAGCGCCTGTTCACCCGGCTGTTCGCGAAGGGGCTGGTCTATCGCAAGAACAGTGTCGTCAACTGGGACCCGGTGGATCAGACGGTGCTCGCCAACGAGCAGGTGATCGACGGCCGCGGCTGGCGTTCCGGCGCGCTGGTCGAGAAGCGCGAGATCCCGCAGTGGTTCCTGCGCATCACCGCCTACGCCGACCAGCTGCTCGACGGGCTCGACGCGCTGCCGGGCTGGCCCGACGCGGTCAAGACCATGCAGCGCAACTGGATCGGGCGCAGCGAGGGTCTCGAGATCCGCTTCGACGTGGAAGGCGAGGCCGAGCCGATCACCGTTTTCACCACGCGCCCCGACACCCTGATGGGCGCGACCTGTCTGGCCATTGCCGCCGAGCATCCGCTGGCGGGCAAGGCTGCGCAGAGCGACCCGGCGGTGGCTGCGTTCATCGCCAGCTGCCGCCAGGGCGGCGTGTCCGAGGCCGAGCTGGAGACGCAGGAAAAGCGCGGCGTGTTCACCGGCCTGCACGCCATCCACCCGCTCAGCGGCGAGCGCCTGCCGGTGTGGATCGCCAACTTCGTGCTGATGGGCTACGGCACCGGCGCGGTGATGGCGGTGCCCGGCCACGACCAGCGCGACTGGGAGTTCGCCACCCGCTACGACCTGCTGATCCGCATGGTGGTGGTCAGCGCCGCGGTGCGCGACGCGATCGCCGGGCTCGGTCGCGACGCCGCGCGCAACGCCGACCCGATGAGCGCGGCGCTGGGCGAGAGCCGCGCGCTGGAGGTGGTCGAGGCGCCCGGATCGCTGGACGTGCTGGAGGCGTTCGAGCGCCGGATCATCGAGGACGGCGCCTGGACCGATTACGGCTACCTGGTGAACTCCGGCGCCTTCGACGGCATGAACTACCGCCAGGCCTTCGATGCGATCGCCGACCGGCTGCAGGCCATCGGCAAGGGTGCGCGCAAGGTCCACTACCGCCTGCGCGACTGGGGCGTCAGCCGCCAGCGCTACTGGGGCTGCCCGATTCCGATCATCCATTGCCCGGCCTGCGGAGCCCAGCCGGTGCCCGAGGACCAGCTGCCGGTGATTCTTCCCGAGAACGTCGCCGACGCATTCGCCCGCGCCGGCGGCGTGCAGTCGCCGATCAAGGCCGACCCGGCCTGGCGCCGGACCACCTGTCCGCACTGCGGCGGGCCGGCCGAGCGCGAGACCGACACCTTCGACACCTTCATGGAATCGAGCTGGTACTACGCGCGCTACTGCTCGCCGGGTGCTGCGACCCAGGTCGATGCGCGCGCCGACTACTGGCTTCCGGTCGACCAGTACATCGGCGGCATCGAGCACGCGATCCTGCATCTGCTGTACTTCCGGTTCTATCACAAGCTGCTGCGCGACGAGGGACTGGTCGCCAGCGACGAACCGGCGACGCGCCTGCTCTGCCAGGGCATGGTGGTGGCGGAGACGTATTCGCGCGACGCAGCCGACGGCTCGACGACCTGGATCAATCCCGCCGACGTCGAGGTGCAGCGCGACGAGCGCGGGCGGGTGATCGGCGCGCTGCTGAAGACCGACGGCCGGCCGGTGGTCATCGGCGGCATCGAGAAGATGGCCAAGTCGAAGAACAACGGCGTCGATCCGCAGACCATGGTCGATCGCTACGGCGCCGACACCGTGCGCCTGTTCTCGATGTTCGCCGCGCCGCCGGACCAGTCGCTGGAATGGAACGAGGCCGGCGTCGAGGGCATGGCGCGCTTTCTCAAGCGCCTGTGGCGCGAGGCGCAGGCACACGTCGCCGCCGGTCCCGCGCCGGCCCTGGACCGCGCCGCACTGACGCCGGCGCAGCGCAGCCTGCGGCGCCAGTTGCACGAGACGATCGCCAAGGTGTCCGACGACCTCGATCGCCGGCACGCCTTCAATACCGCGATCGCCGCGCTGATGGAGCTGCTCAACGCGCTCGGCCGCTTCGACGACGCCAGCGACAACGGTCGCGCGCTGCGCCAGGAGACCCTGGTCGCGCTGACCCTGCTGCTCAACCCGATCACGCCGCACGCCAGCCATGCGCTGTGGCAGGCGCTCGGTCATGCCGAGACCCTGCTCGAGGACCAGCCGTGGCCGGTCGCCGAGGCCGATGCGCGGGTTCGCAACACGCTGACGCTGGCGGTGCAGGTCAACGGCCGGCTGCGCGGCACCATCGAGGTGCCCGCCGACGCCACCCGCGAAACGATCGCCGCCGCCGCGCTGGCGGAGCCCGGCGCGGTCAAGGTGCTCGAAGGCCGGGAACCGAAGAAGCTGATCGTCGTCCCCGGCAAGATCGTCAGCATCGTCGTCTGAGCCTACGATGCCATCGCGCGTCTCCATCCTCCGGAATCCGTCCATGCGCCTGCGCCGTTCCGCTCCGGTCCTGATCGTCGCCCTGGCGCTGCTGCTGGCCGGCTGCGGATTCCACCTGCGGCGCAGCGCCGCACTGCCCGCGGGCATGCAGACGCTGCATCTCGACATCGCCGGCGGCGGTTCGCTGCAGCGCCAGCTGACGCGCGCCCTGCAATTGTCCGGTGCCACGGTGGTCGATCATGGCGGCAAGGGCGTGGCCACCCTGCGCGCGCCGGTGGCGCAGTTCAGCACCAACGCGCTGACCCTGACCGGCTTCGCCCGCGTCAGCGAATACAGCGTGCGTTACCGCGTCGAGTTCGAGGTGCTGGGGGCCGACGGCCGGGTGATCGCGCCGTTGCAGTCGATCGAGATGGGACACGAGTTCACCTTCGACTCGACCCAGGCGATCGGCATCGCCGGAGAGGTCGACGCGATCCAGCGCAGCCTGACCGGCGACATGGTGCAGGCGATCCTGCGGCGTCTCGACGCCATCGCCAAACATCCGCCGCCGCCGCAACCGGCGCCGGGCTGAGCATGCTCAACGCGGCGCAGTGGCGGCGCGAACTGGCGGCCGACGCGCTGCGGCCGGCGTATCTGCTGGCCGGCGACGAACTGCTGGTGCTGGAGGCCGCCGACGCGCTGCGTGCCCGCGCCCGCGCGCTGGGCTACGACGAGCGCGTGGTGCTGGACGTGGAGTCCGGTTTCGACTGGGATGACCTCGCGCGCGCCGGCGCCGGCCTGTCGCTGTTCGCGGTGCGCCGGCTGTTCGACCTGCGCCTGCCGACCGGCAAGCCGGGCAAGGATGGCAGCGAGGCGATCGGCGCCTGGTGCGCCGCGCCGCCGCCGGACAGCGTGCTGCTGATCAGCTGCATCGCCTGGAGCAAGAGCCACGAGGGCGCGTGGTCGCGCGCGGTCGAACAGGCCGGCGCCGCCGTGCACCTGGCCGCGCCGCGTCCGCACGAGCTGACCGCGTGGCTGGGCGAGCGGCTTGCCGCGCGTGGCCTCAGTGCCGCGCCCGAGGCGCTGGAGCTGCTGGCGCAGCGCGTCGAGGGCAACCTGCTCGCCGCCGCGCAGGAGGTGGACAAGCTGGCGATCCTGCAGCCCGGCGGCCGGCTCGATCTCGAAACGCTCGAACGCCTGGTTGCCGACAGCGCGCGCTACGACGTGTTCGCGCTGACCGACGCCGCGCTGAATGGCGACGCCGAACGCGCGCTGCGCGTGCTCGGCGGTCTGCGCGCCGAGGGCGAGGACCTGATCCCGCTGCTCGGCTGGTGGGTCAGCCAGCTCAACATCGCCGCGCGCCTGGCCGCGGCGCCGAACTTCGACGCCCAGGCCCGCGTCGAACACCTGTGGCAGGCGCGCGAGGCGCTGTTCCGCCGCGCCCTCAGGCGCAGCCCCAACCCGCGCTACTGGCAGCGCTGTCTGGTCTGGGCGGGCCGCATCGATCGCATGGCCAAGGGTCGCGAGAGCGGCGAGCCCTGGCGCGAGTTCGAGCGCCTCGCCGTTGCCGTCGCCCTGCCGCGCCATGCGGCCGCGCTGGCGGCGCAGGGGTAGGGCGGGTTCGTTGCGCGCCGGGCGGCGAGATCAGCGGACATACGGGTAGATTTCGTCGGCGATCCAGTAACACTCGAGCACGACCGCGAAGAGCGTGCCCGCGAGCCACAAGATCCACCTTCGGCTTTTCCAGGTGTCACCAAAAGCGCAATGCCGTACGGCGATCTCTGCGCCGTAGGCGGCGCAGTAGGCGACATTGGCGATCGCCGCGAGAGCGAGCAGTTGCAACAGCGACCGCCCGCCGAGCGCCGGGCGAAAGTGAGGCCATGTCAGCACCAGCCAGGCGGCCAGGACCGCGGCAAGCACGAGGTTGTAGGCGATCCGGCGCGGCTCCCAATAGCGCAGGGCGCCGCGGAACGCTGCGCCCGCTGTGCCCGGCGGGCCGTCCGCTGAACGGGTATCCATGCCATGGCTCCTGGCGTGCGCGGGGTGTCCGGCGCCATCTGATCGGCAATGCCGGGCATTCCGGGGGCCGGTTCCGGGCCGACGCGGGACCGGTCGCGGGCGATTCCTGACGGCGTGCCCGGTTTGCC
>JAKAZT010000116.1 GCA_021815695.1 Pseudomonadota bacterium | reverse complement strand
GCCACCGTCACCGGAATCGCATGGCTGGGGTCGGTGATCAGCAGCACCACCGCGGTATCGGGCAGCGCCTCGACGACCTGGCCGACGATGCCGCGGGCGTCGATCACCGCCTGTCCCGGCCGCACGCCCTGGCGGCGGCCGGCGTTGAGCACGATGCGGTGGCGGAACGGGTCCAGATCGATGTCGATCACCCGCGCCAGCTGCGCGTTCATGCCCAGCGTGCGCTGCACATCCAGCAGCCGCTTGAGGCGCTGGTTCTGCTGATCGACCGCGGCCATGCGGTTGAGCCGGGCGTTGGCCATCAGCAGCGCCGTGCGCAAGCGGCGGTTGTCCTCGATCAGGCGACTGCGGTCGGCGAACGCGGTGCGCGCGGCCTCGACGCCGGCGCTGGGCAGGCCGGCCAGCCGGTAGACCGGCTCGATCACCAGCGCCGAGGCGTAGCGCGCCTGCTGCAGCCAGCCGTTGCGGTGATCGAGCACCATCAGCACCGCGGCCAGCGCGATATACATCAGCAGGCGCAGCGTGCCCGCCGGGGAATCCGAAAACAGCGATGTGGAACCGTCGCGGGACAGCGCCATCAGGCCGCGCCGGCAGGATGCCCGCCGGCCCTCGCGCTCATTCGTGGAAGAAGAAATCGCCGCCGTGCTGGTCGATCAGCTCCAGCGCCCGGCCGCCGCCACGGGCAACGCAGGTCAGCGGGTCGTCGGCCACCTGCACGTGCAGGCCGGTCTCCGCGGAGATCAGCTTGTCGACATCGCGCAACAGCGCACCGCCGCCGGTCAGCACGATGCCGCGCTCGGCGACGTCGGAGCACAGTTCCGGTGGAGTCTGCTCGAGCGCCGAGCGCACCGCCGCGACGATTCCCGAGAGCGGCTCGTGCAGGGCTTCCAGCACCTCGTTGGAGCTGATCGTGATCATGCGCGGCACGCCTTCGGAAAGATTGCGGCCGGAGATCTCGATCTCCTTGACGTCGGTCTGCGGAAACGCGCAGCCGATCTCGATCTTGATGCGCTCGGCGGTGGACTCGCCGATCAGGGTGCCGTGGTTGCGGCGCACGTAGTTGATGATCGCCTCGTCGAAGCGGTCGCCGCCGATGCGCACCGAAGCCGAGTAGACGATGCCGTTGAGCGAGATCACGGCGACCTCGGAGGTGCCGCCGCCGATGTCCAGCACCATCGAGCCGCGCGCCTCGTGCACCGGGATGCCGGCGCCGATCGCCGCCGCCATCGGCTCCTCGATCAGGAACACGTCGCGCGCGCCGGCGCCCTCGGCGGACTCCTTGATCGCGCGGCGCTCGACCTGGGTCGAGCCGCAGGGCACGCACACCAGCACGCGCGGACTGGGGCGCAGGAAACGCGAGCGGTGCACCTGCTTGATGAAGTGCTGCAGCATCGCCTCGGTCATGGTGAAGTCGGCGATCACGCCGTCCTTCATCGGCCGCACGGTGACGATGTTGCCGGGCGTGCGTCCGAGCATGCGCTTGGCCTCGGCGCCGACCGCGGCGACCGCGCGCGGACCGCCCGGGCCGCGATCCTGACGGATCGCCACCACCGAAGGTTCGTTGAGGACGATGCCCTGTCCGCGCACGTAGACCAGGGTGTTGGCGGTGCCGAGATCGATCGACAGGTCGTTGGAGAAGACTCCGCGGAGCTTCTTGAACATGCAGGGGGACCGGCGGGTGAAGGGAGCGCGTCAGTCTAGGGACAGCACCCCACGCACGCAAGCGCGGCGGCGTTAAAAAACCCTTGCATGGCGCGGGATTGCGGGCCTCGGGCGGTATCGGTGACGGGCGTCACGCCGGCGCGGCCGACGGGGCACGCGATCGTCATGGTCACGCCTCCGTTCAGCCCTGTTCAAGCCACGCTTCGAGCACGCCATCGGCCAGCCGGAACCCGAGCCTCAGCTCCTGCGCACGCGCCGCCGCGGCCGCCAGCGCCAGGCCCAGTCCGGCGTGACCGCCGCGATCTTCGCGCTTGCGCCAGAAGCGCTGGCCGAAACGCGCCAGGTCGGCGGCGCCCAGTTCGGGCGCCGGGTTGGCGACCCGCACGCCGCGGGCGTCAACGATCAGCGTGACCGCGGTACCCGCCGGGGCATACTCGACGGCGTTGCCCAGCAGATTGGCGAGGATGATCTCCAGCAGCGCGGCGTCGGCGCGCAATCGATCCGCGTCGGTGACGACGAACGGCGGCAACGCCACGCCGCGCGACCCGGCGCGCGCGACCAGCCGCGGCCGCAACCGCGCCAGCAACGGTGCCAGCGCCACCTTCTCGATGCGCGGGCGCTCCAGACCGGACTCGATGCGCGTCAGCAGCAGCAGCGCCGACACGGTGGCGTCGAGCTCGACGGCGATGGCGCCGAATTCGGCGAGCAGCTCGGCACGATCGCGGACACTCGGGTAGCGTGCCTCGACTTCCGCCAGCGCGCGCAATTCGGCCAGCCGCGTGCGCAGTTCGTGCGCCAGCCCGGCGGCGAACTCGCGCTCGCGTGCCAGACCGGCATCCATGCGTGCCAGCACCGCGTTGAAACGCGCCACCAGCGGCCGCAGCTCGGCGGTGGGCACGGCGGCAAGTCGCCGGGCCGGGCGCTCGGGTCCGATATCGCGCATCGCCGCGTCGAGGTCGGCCAGCGGACGCAGGCCGCGGCGCACCAGCGACGGCGCCAGCGCCAGCACCACCAGCACGACCAGCAGCAGCGCGGTGGCGAGGATCGCGTCCAGTACCGTGCGCACGCCCTCGACGCCGCGACGATCCTGCGCCAGACGGATCACGCAGGCCGGTCGGGGCGGCGCCCCGGCGGCGCGCCAGCCGGCTTCGCGGCGTGCCGGATCGAGGCCCCAGGTGTCGCCGAGCCCGGGCACGAAGGCGATCGCCAGTGCGCGCGCGCGGCGCCGGTCCGGCAGCCGCAGATCGGCAAAGCCGGGCGCGCCGGCGACACCCGGCAACGGCCACGTCAGCGCCATCGCGCCCGTCGAAAACTGCACCGGGCGCGCGTCGCAAATCACCGCGTAGGCGGCCTCGCTGTCGGCGGCCACGAAGGTCGGATGATGCGCGCCGGCCGGCTCCAGTTCGACACCGTAGCGTTCGTAGCGGGTCAGCGCCGCCAGCGCCTGCGCGCGCGCCAGCAGCGCGGAGTCGAAGCGACGGTCCAGTGCGCGCTCCAGTTCCAGGTTCACCAGCGCGAAGGCAACGCCCAGGACCAGCGCCACCACCGCCACCAGCAGCACGCTGACGCGCCAGCGCAACGACAGTCGGCGCACGGCGCGGCGCAGGCGTGCTGCGTGCAGCAGCCAGCGCCACCACGCGCGTCCCGCGTTCATGGCATGCCTCTCATGCGATCAGGTAACCGGCGCCGCGACGGGTGGCAATCAGCGTTCCCAGCCCGGCTGCGGTCAGCCTGCGACGCAGACCGAACACCAGCACCTCGACGCTGCGATCGGAGGCCTCGCTGGCGCTGCCGGCCAGGCGCTCGAGGATCTCGCCGCGCGAGAAGACCCGCCCGCGGTGACGCAGCAGCAACTCGAGCAGGGCGAACTCGCGCGGGCTGAGCGCAAGCGGCGCGCCGTCGATCTGCACGCTGCGCGCGCGCGGATCCAGCGCCAGCCCGCCCAGCTCCAGCACATCGGTGCGCGTTTCCAGCGGGCGCCGCGCCAGCGCGCGCAGGCGCGCGAGCAGTTCCTCGAAGGCGAAGGGCTTGACCAGGTAGTCATCGGCGCCGGCATCCAGCGCGGCAACCCGGTCACCCACCTGATCGCGCGCCGACAGCACCAGCACGCGCGGCCGCTGCGTGCCGGCGGGCAAGGCGCGCAGGACCGCAAAACCGTCGGCGCGCGGCAGCATCAGATCCAGCACCACCAGGTCGTAGCCGAAACCGGCGAGAAATCCCTGCGCGGCGATCCCGTCAGCCGCCGCATCCACGGTGAACCCCGCACCGGCCAGCCCGTGGGCGAGCGTGCGGCGCAGGCGTTCGGAGTCCTCGACCAGCAGCAGCTTCATGCCGGCATTGTGCCGCGGCCGGGCCGGCCGCGCTGGATGCGCGCCGAGCCGGACCCGCGCGGCTACCGCACCCCGTGCATCAGCCGGTTGATCCGTGGCGCGATCAGCAGCAGCAGGCCGCCGGCACCCAGCAGCAGCCAGAAGCTGAAGGTGAAGCCGGCCAGCGCCGAAGCCACGGTCATGCCGCGCTCACCGCTGACGTGGCCGGCGAAGATGCCCGAGAGGTTGTTGCCGATCGCGGTGGACAGGAACCAGCCGCCCATGGCCAGACCGACATGGCGCAGCGGCGCCAGCTTGGTCACCATCGACAAACCGATCGGCGACAGGCACAGCTCGCCCACCGTCTGCAGCACGTAGACCAGCACCAGCGGCCAGAACGGAATCTGTCCGCTGCGGCCGACCAGCATGTCCAGCGCGACCATCAGCAGCAGAAACGCCAGCGCGTTGAACAACAGACCGAGGCCGAACTTGCGCGGGATCGACGGCTCGCGTCCGCGCGTCGCCAGCCAGCCCCAGGCCAGCGCCAGCAGTGGTGCCAGCAGCACGATCGCGCCCGGATTGACCGACTGGAACCAGCCGGTGGGGAACACCAGCGCGCCGCCGAACAGGTTGCGGTCGACGATGTTCTGCGCCAGGAAATTGAACGAGCTTCCGGCCTGCTCGAAGAACATCCAGAACAGCACATTGAACGCGAACAGCAGCAGCATGGCGACGACCTTGTCGCGCGCCACGCCGCCCTCGCGCAGCGCCTCGATGAGCAGCATCAGCGCCAGCGCCACGAACAGCGCGCCGAGGATCCATGCCAGCACGCCGGCGCCAACCTCGGCCATCAGCAGATACACGATCGGCACGGCCACGATGACGCCCAGCATCACCCACGCCAGCGCCGCGCCGCCATGCCGCGTGTCGGGCGGCCGGCCGATCCCGGCGAGCTCGCGCCGGCCGACCGCGAACCACAGCAGGCTGAGCAGCATGCCCGCGCCGCTGGCGACGAACACCGCCTTGTAGTTCTGCACCAGCGGCGTGCCGGTGACCGTACCGGCCAGCCAGCCGGTCAGCAGCGGCGCCACGAAGCCGCCGGCGTTGATGCCCATGTAGAACAGGGTGAAACCGCGGTCGCGCCGCGTGTCGCCGGGCGCATAGAGCTTGCCGACCAGGGTCGAGATGTTGGGCTTGAACAGGCCGTTGCCGACGGTGATCGTCGCCAGGCCCAGCAGGAAGAGATCCTGCCGCGGCAGCACCAGCATGAAATAACCGCCGGCCAGGATCGCCGCGCCCAGCAGGATCGAGCGCTGGCAGCCCAGCACGCGGTCGGCGACGTAGCCGCCGAAGATCGCGGTGGCATAGACCAGCGCCAGGAAGGCGCCATAGGTGCGGCTGGCGTAGCCTTGGCCCGCAGCGCTGCCGTCGAAGAACTGCGCCACGATGTACAGCGTCAGCGCCCAGCGCATGCCGTAGAAGGCGAAGCGCTCCCAGAACTCGGTCATGAACAGCATCCACAGCGGACGCGGATGGCCGAG
>JAKAZT010000115.1 GCA_021815695.1 Pseudomonadota bacterium | reverse complement strand
CGGTCAACTACAAGAACTACGGCGTGCAGCTGAACATCAAGCCGCTCGCCGACCGCTTCGGCAACATCGAGGCCAGCGTGGACACCGAGGTCAGCCAGATCGATCCCTCGGTGGTGATCAACGGCTATCCCGGGTTCCTGACCCGCAAGACCAGCTCGATGGTCAACGTCCACAGCGGCCAGACCATCGTGATGTCCGGCCTGGTGCAGGCTTCCGGCTCGAACACGCTGACCAAGTTCCCCTGGCTGGGCGACGTGCCGATCCTGGGCGCGCTGTTCCGCGACAAGAACTTCCAGTCCAACCGCGACGAACTGGTGATCTTCGTCACCCCGGTGGTCTTCAATCCCGATTCGCA
Source organism: Pseudomonadota bacterium (assembly GCA_021815695.1). GTDB lineage: Bacteria > Pseudomonadota > Gammaproteobacteria > Xanthomonadales > Rhodanobacteraceae > Metallibacterium. The sequence goes on along the minus strand of JAKAZT010000115.1, from coordinate 5,177 downwards.
CCTCAACCACGAGGTGGTGGGTCGCGGCGCGCAGATCGCGCGCCGGTTCAACGACAGCGCGATGGGCAGGCCGGTGTGGATGCCGGGCTTCGGCGTCGGCCCGATTTCGCATCTGCCGCGGCCCAAGGGCAGCGGCCCCGAGAGCACGAACGGCCCGCGGGTGATGGGCGGTACCGGCGCGCCGGCGACGTCCGCGTCCGCGGCGAATCCGCCGGCGGCCGCCGCCCCGCCGCCGCCCGCGCCGAATCCGTTGCCGTCGGCCACCACCCGGCCGCTGCCGCCCGAGCCGCCTGCGCAACCCGCGCCGGCCGCGTCGAGCGGTGGCGGCATGGCGGCCGCGCTGCCGGCGCGCGCGGACACGCCGCAGCTCGCGGCCCGGCACCCCGTCCACCGGGTCGCGCCGCGGGCGAGTCGTCTGGCCGCGGCCCGTGCGCCCCTGCGGAGCCATGCCCCGCAGCCGGACGCCGTGCCGGTGGCCGGCGCGCTGAAGATCCGCGAGAGCCGGCTGGTCGCTGCCTTGCACGTGTCCATGCCGGTGGCCGATCTGCACCGGCCCCTGCGGCTGTCCCTGCCGACGGTCAAGCGGCGCTACCCGCTGTGGATCGTGCCCGCCCGCTGAACGTCCCGTCCGAGGAATCCGCACCATGTTCAAAGTAACCGTCAGCACCCGCGGCAAGACCAGCCAGGTCACCTGCAATGCGCCGGTCTGCCTGATCGGCAAATCCGACGAAAACCTGGTCGTGCTGCAGGGCTGGGCGGTGCAGCGCAAGCACGCGGCCATCCTCAAGCAGGACGACCAGTTGTTCGTGCGCGAGGAGGGCGGGGCGCCGACCCTGCTCAACGGTTTGCGGGTATCCGGCGTGCAGGGTCCGCTGGCGCCGGGTGACGTGGTCGAGATCGGCTCCTACAAGATCAGCGCCGAGCTGGTGCGCGGCGACAGCATGCCCACGGCGACGCGCGAGGCGGTGCAGATGACCACCAGCGGCGGGGCGGCGCGGATGGCGGTCGAATCCGCGCGTGAGCCAGCCGCTGCGGCAGACGTGCCGCGTTCCGCAACGGCGGAGACGAACGGCGGCGGTCCGCGCCTGGGCGGCGATGCCAAGCAGATATTCAGCACCCTGCGCCTGATCCACGAGCGCGTGATCGCACGCCTGGACTTCCGTCGCATCGACGTGACCAAGTTCGGCGAAAGCGAGTTGCGCAACAAGACGCGCGAGCTGATCGAGGAGATCATCGAGGAAGATCCCAGCATCGTCGGCAAGCTCAGTCGCGAGGTGCTGATCGAGGCCGCCGTCAACGAGGCCGTGGGCCTGGGTCCGCTGGAGAGCCTGCTGGCCGATGACACGGTCAGCGAAATCATGGTCAACCGCTACGACCAGATCTTCGTCGAGCGCGCGGGCAAGCTGCAGGAATCGGAGATCGTGTTCTCCAGCGACCAGGCGGTGCAGTCGGCGATCGAGCGCATCGTCGCGCCGCTGGGCCGGCGCATCGACGAGTCCTCGCCGATGGTCGATGGCCGCCTCAAGGACGGCTCGCGCGTCAATGCGGTGATTCCGCCGCTGTCGCTCAAGGGCCCGTCGCTGACCATCCGCAAGTTCTCCAAGCGCAAGCTGGTGTCGCAGGACATGGTGAATTACGGCTCGGCCACCATGGACATGATGAATTTCCTCAAGCTCGCGGTGGAGCAGCGCAAGAACGTGCTGATCTCCGGCGGTACCGGTTCGGGCAAGACCACGCTGCTCAACATCCTGTCCAATTTCATTCCCGGCGATGAGCGCGTGGTCACGGTCGAGGACGCCGCCGAGCTCAAGCTCAGCCAGCCCAATCTGGTTTCGCTCGAAGCGCGCCCGGCCAATGTCGAGGGCAAGGGCCTGGTGTCGATCCGCGATCTGGTGCGCAACTGCCTGCGCATGCGCCCGGACCGCATCGTGGTCGGCGAATGCCGCGGCGGCGAGGCGCTGGACATGCTGCAGGCGATGAACACCGGCCACGACGGTTCGCTGACCACGGTGCACGCCAACGCGCCGCGCGACACCCTGGCGCGTCTGGAGGTGATGGTGCTGATGGCCGGCATGGACCTGCCGGTGGCCGCGATCCGCCAGCAGATCGCCTCGGCGATCGACCTGATCGTGCAGCAGCAGCGCATGTCCGACGGCACCCGCAAGATCACCCACATCAGCGAAGTCACCGGCATGGAAAACGGCGTGATCCAGCTGCAGGACCTGTTCCTGTTCAAGCAGCACGGCTACGACGACGACCACAAGATCCGCGGCGAGTTCGCGCCCACCGGACGCATCCCCGAGTTCTACGAGGACCTGGCCGCGCGCGGCATCGACGTCGACCGCTCGGTGTTCTTCCGCAAGGAGGAGTCGCGCGGATGAACATGATGCTGGTGCTGCTGATCATCACCGTGCTGCTGGCGGTGGGCCTGCTCGGCTTCGTGTTCTCCAATTTTCTTGGCACGATGGCCGGTCGCCGGGTCGACAAGCTCAAGGCCACGGCGGAGAAGGATCTCGGCGACCTGTTCATCTTCATGGACTACAGGAAGCTGGTGTATCTCAACATCGGCGCGTTCTTCTTCGTGCCGGTGGTGGTCTGGGTGGTCACCCTGAATCCGGTGCTGGCGGCGATCAGTCTGGCCTTCCCGATCATCGCGCCCAAGCTGATCGTGAATTTCATCCGCAAGCGCCGCCTGGAGAAGTTCCGCTACCAGTTTCCCGACGCGCTGGTGATGATCTCCAGCTCGATGCGCGCCGGCGCCTCGCTGTCGGTGGCGCTGGAGAACCTGGTGCGCGAATCCAAGCCGCCGCTCAACCAGGAGTTCGCGCTGATGCTGCGCAACCAGCGCCTGGGCGTCAGCTTCGACGACGCGCTGGTGAAGATGGAGGAGCGCATCCCGCTGCAGGAGTTCAGCCTGTTCTCGGCCGGCACGCGCATCTCGCGCGAGGTCGGCGGCAATCTCGCCGACATGCTCGACGCCCTGGCCGACACCCTGTTCAAGACCCTGCAGACCGAGGGCAAGATCAAGAGCCTCACCTCGCAAGGCAAGATGCAGGGCGTGGTGATGGCCGGACTGCCGCTGCTGCTGATGTTCGCGCTCAATATCCTCGAGCCGGTGGCGATGCATCCGCTGTTCCACAGCCTGCTGGGCTGGGGCGTGCTGACGCTGATCGCGGTGATGGAATTCATGGGTTACATGTTCATCCGCAAGATCACGGATATCGACGTATGATCGACGTGCTGATGCTGATCGGTCTGGTGCTGGTGGTCGGCGGCGCCGTGGTGATGGTGATCTGGGCCCTGGCCGGTCTGGGCTGGCAGATGCCGGAAGAGGATCGCGGCTACCTCGATCCGCTGCCGCCGCTGCTGCGGCCGATCTGGCCGCTGGTGCGCTTTTTCAGCCACTACATCGGCTCGCGCGTGCCCACCGTGTTCCTCGAGCGCGCCTACCAGCAGATCGCCCGCGCCGGCGCCAACTACATGTTCACCGCCGAGGAGTTCTATTCGCTGCGCATCCTCGGCGCGGGACTGGCGGGCGGGCTGCTCTGGCTGATGGTGCACCGGGTCGGGCCCACCTTCAGCCTGATGGTGGGCGTGTTCGGCCTGCTGCTCGGCTTCTTCTACCCCTCGCTGTGGCTCAACCGCCGCAACACCGTCCGGCGCAAGAGCATCCTCAAGCAGCTGCCGATGTTTCTCGACTACATCATCCTCGGCGTCGAGGCGGGCATGAACTTCACCGGCGCGCTGGGTCAGACCGTGGACAAGGGTCCGGTCGGCCCGCTGCGCCAGGAGTTCTTCCTGGTCCTGCGCGACGTGCGCGCCGGCCTCTCGCGCGCCGACGCGCTGCGGCGCATGGAAGAACGCCTGAAAATCCCCGAGATCAGCTCGTTCGTCTCGGCCATCATCCAGGCCGAGCAGGTCGGCGCGAGCATGGGCAAGATCCTGCGGCTGCAGGCCGACCGCCGGCGCAGCGAGCGCTTCCAGCGCGCCGAGAAGCTGGCCATGGAGGCGCCGGTCAAGCTGATCTTCCCGCTGGTGGTGTTCATCTTTCCGACCACCTTCATCATCCTCGCGTTCCCGATCTTCATGATGGTCAAGCAGCAGGGTCTGTGATGCGCGCCGGCACGTTGCTCGACCACGATCTGGACACGCCGCTGGCGTCCGTCACGCGCTGCGAGGGCTCGCTCGAGCGGATGCGCGGCCTGCTCGGCAGACCGGCGCCGGCGCCGGGCAGCGGCCTGCTGATCGCGCCCTGCAATTCGGTGCACACGGTCGGCATGCGCTACGCGATCGACGTGGTGTTCCTCGACCGCGAGGGCCGGGTGCTGAAGGTCTGCGCCGCGCTGCGGCCGCTGCGCCTGGCGGTCGCGCGCGGTGCCCGTCAGGTGATCGAGCTGGCGGCCGGCGAGGCGGCGCGGCTGGGTCTGGCGCCGCCGCGCCGTCTGCGCTGGCAGGCGGAGCACGCCGCATGAGGCCGCTGCCCGCGAGCGTTGCACTGGGCGCGTTGTTCGCGCTGAGCGGCTGCGCCAGCGCGCCCGCCCCGCGCACGGCGGCTCCCGCCCGGGCCGCGATCTCGCTGCAGGCCTACACCAGACTGCAGCAGAGCGCCGCCGCTGCCTACGCCCAGGGCAATGCGCCGGCCGCGACGGCGCTGTATGCCGATCTGGTCCGGCGCGCGCCCGATGACGCCCAGGCCTGGCGGCGGCTGGGCAACCTCGAACTGCTGGCGGGCCACGACGCGCAGGCGTTGCTGGCCTACGAGCACGTGCTGCAGCTGGGCGGTGCCGGCACCGTGGTCTGGCACAACGTGGCAGTGATCCGTCTGCATCAGGCGCAGGCGGCGCTCGCCCAGGTGCAGGCGCAGGCGCCGGATCCGGGCGATGCCGCCTTGCGCGCCGACAGCGTGCGCGCCGCGCAGGCATTGCCGAAGGTGTTGCGCATGCTGGTGCCATCGATGCCGTCGTCGTCATCGTCAGCGCCGGCACCCGGATCGTCGGTGCCCGGCGTGCAGCCGGAGCAGCGGCCATGATGCGCACGCGGGGTTCAGGGCGCGCGCACGCGACGGGCCAGTCGATGGTCGAGTTCGTGATCATCGTGCCGGTCCTGCTGCTGCTGATCTTCGGCATCCTGCAGTTCGCCCAGATCTACATCGCCAAGTCCACCCTGGACCTGGCGGC
>JAKAZT010000114.1 GCA_021815695.1 Pseudomonadota bacterium | reverse complement strand
GCCGGCCTGGTGCTGGGCTACACGCATCTGGCCCTCGTGCTGCTGTTCCTCGCGGTGGTGGCCATGATCGGGTGGGCGGTCGTGGTGGCGCACCTGTTTTGAACGGCCGCGCGGGCAGCGACGCGATACCGGTGGTCACGGACGCATACTGGAAACCGGCGCGGGCGCTGCTGTTCCGCCTCGAAGGCGAGCGTGCGCACGACCTCGCCCTGCGCGGTCTGAGCCTGTTGCACCGCATGCACCTGCAGCGGCTGCTGGCCGCGCCGGTGCCGCCGCTGCCGACGCGGGTGTTCGGCCTCGATTTCCCCAATCCGGTCGGGCTTGCCGCGGGGCTGGACAAGAACGCCGAGCACGTCGACGCGCTGGCCGCGCTAGGCTTCGGCTTCATCGAGGTGGGCACGGTCACGCCGCGCGCACAGCCAGGCAACCCGCGACCGCGCCTGTTCCGCCTGCCCGCGCACGGCGCGCTGATCAACCGCATGGGCTTCAACAACCTTGGTCTCGATGTGCTGCTGCGCAATCTCGAGCGCGTGCGCTGGCGCGGCGTGCTGGGCGTCAATATCGGCAGGAACAAGGACACGCCCAACGAGCGCGCCGTCGCGGACTATCTTCTTGGCCTCGAGCAGGTCTACGCACGCGCCGACTACATCGCCATCAATGTCTCCTCACCCAATACGCAGGGCCTGCGCGATCTGCAGGCGCACGCAGCGCTGCAGCAGCTGATCGGCACCCTGCGCGAGGCGCAGGAGCGGCTGGCCGCGCGACACGGTGCGCGCAAACCGATGTTGCTGAAGATCGCCCCCGACCTGGACGCCGCCGCCATGGACGCCATCGCCAACGTGCTGGCCGCAACCGGTATCGACGGGCTGATCTGCACCAACACTACGCTGCTGCGCGCGGGTGTCGATGGCGCCACCCACGGCGCCGAGATAGGCGGACTTTCGGGCACGCCGCTACGCGCGGTCTCTACAGCGGTCGTACGCGGCATGCGCGCGCGCCTCCCGGATATTCTCATCGTCGGTGTCGGCGGCATCGATAACGGCGAAGCCGCCGCAGAAAAAATCGCCGCCGGCGCGAGCTTGGTGCAGTTGTACACGGGCCTGATCTATCGCGGCCCGGCGCTGGTGCGCGAATGCGTGGAGGCGCTGCATGCCCAACGCGAGACCGGCCATGTCGTCGGCACGCCTTGAACTGCCCGGCTGCACGCTGATCGAGGACGCGCCGCTGCTCGCGCGCAACACCCTGCGCGTGGCCGCGCGCAGCGCCTGGCTGGCCGAAGTGCACGACGCGGCCGCCCTGCCCGATCTGCTCGCCCGACCCGCCCTGCGCGCACTGCCCCGGCTAGCCTTGGGCGATGGCTCCAACGTGCTGTTCACCGCCGATTGGCCGGGGCTGATCGTGCAACTGCGCGATGCCGGCATCGCGCAACTGGGCGAGAGCGGCGGCCGCGTGCACGTGCGCGTGGGTGCCGGCGCATCCTGGGATGCATGGGTGCGCTGGACGCTGGCGCGGGACCTGGCGGGCCTGGAAAACCTGATCTTGATTCCCGGCACGGTGGGCGCCGCGCCCATCCAGAACATCGGCGCCTACGGCGTCGAGGTCGCTACATTCATCGAGCAAGTCGAGGCCTGGGACCATCGCGTCGGTGCATGGGTCGAGCTGTCAGCCGCGGCATGCGGGTTCGGCTATCGCGATTCGTGCTTCAAGCGCGATCCGGAGCGCTGGATCATCCGCGCCGTGCGCTTCGCACTGCCGAGACAGGCGCCGCTGTGTCTGGACTATGCCGGCATCCGCGAGGAACTGGCGGCGATGGGTGTCGCGGACCCACGTGCGGTGCATGTCGCCGAGGCGGTGTTGCGGTTACGCACGCGCAAGCTGCCCGACCCGGCGCGGATCGGCAATGCCGGCAGCTTCTTCAAGAATCCCGAGGTAGATGCGGCGCAGGCCGCGGCGCTGCGGGTGCGTTGTCCGAATCTGCCGCAGTGGCCCGTCCCGGGCGGACGCATCAAGCTGGCCGCGGCCTGGCTGATCGAGCAGGCCGGCTGCAAAGGCCTGCGCCGCGGCGATGCCGGCATGTCCGACCGCCACGCGCTGGTGCTGGTCAACCACGGCCAGGCCAGCGGCGCGGAACTGTGGGCGTTGGCCCAGCATGTTCGCGCACGGGTGCGCGACGCGTTCGGGGTGGACCTGGAACCCGAGCCGCGCGTGCTGCCCTGAACCCGCCGGGTCTCGGCGTAGCCAGCACACTGGACGCCGTCACAGCCAGCGGTTAGGCTAACTGCGCTGATCCGGCCGGCGCGAAGCCGCCCGCAGCTGCAGACCCGGTGCGCGGGGCACCACCGTCGAATGCGATCCTGGCGTCAAGTAACGCGCCTAGCGCGATGTGACGCACGGATACCAGCAGCATCACCCTCGCGTGGTCTGTGGCTGCTGGCGCAGACGCAAGCAGCAAGCCACACTGCCCGACCCACGCCGTGGCCGTTCGTGACCTTGAGACATTGTTCACCACCCGCGTGGCCAGGCCACCGCATTGATTCGACGAGTGCCGCATGAGCACCGAGCCTGCCAGCGCAGGAACCGAAGCAACATCGCCCGGACCGTTCCGGCCCCTTCCGCAACAGCAGGAAATGCCGTTGGCGCTGGTGCGCGGACAACCTCTGGTGGAAATGCCGCAGGATCTGTACATCCCGCCCGATGCGCTGGAGGTGATCCTGGAGGCTTTCGAAGGTCCGCTCGATCTGCTGCTGTACCTGATCCGGCGCCAGAACCTGGACGTGCTGGACATCCCAATCGCGGAGATCACCCGGCAGTACATGGAGTACATCGATCTGATGCGCGAGATGCGCCTGGAACTGGCCGCCGAGTACCTGGTGATGGCGGCGATCCTGGCCGAAATCAAATCGCGCCTGTTGCTGCCGCGTCCGCCAGGCGACGACGCCGGTGGAGAAACCGATCCGCGTGCCGAACTGGTGCGCCGCCTGCAGGAGTACGAACGCTACAAGCGCGCCGCCGAGGATCTGGACGCGCTGCCGCGCATCGAGCGCGACACCAGCGTGGCGCATGCCGACGCCGGCGCGCGCAACGTGGTGCGGCTGCCGCCCCCGGTGGAACTGCGCGAACTACTGCTGGCGTTGAAAGACGTGTTGCGCCGCGCCGAGCTGAATGGGGCGGTGGCCATGCAGCGCGACGCGCTGTCGATCCGCGAACGCATGAGCGACCTGCTCAAGCTGGTCGAAGACGGGGCGTTCCACGCATTCGAGGAGGTGTTCCGGCCCGAGCAGGGACGACTGGGCATCGTGGTCAGCTTCATCGCCATGCTCGAGTTGCTCAAGGAAGCCATGCTCGAGGTGATCCAGGACGCGCCGCTGGCACCGGTCTATCTCAAAGCGCGCGCTGCGTCCGCATGAGCCAACGCCCATATCCAGCCGCGCGCGCGCAGCAGGCGGCGCCAGGCACCGCCCGCATCCGCAAGGCCTGAACCATGATCGAAACCGAACAGTTGCAACGAATCATCGAGGCCGCGCTGCTAGCCAGCCACGAGCCGCTCTCGCTGGCGAGCCTGTCCGGCCTGTTCACCGAGGACGAGGGTATCGGCAACGCCGCCATCATGCGCGCCATCGAAACCCTGCAGGCACAGTGCGGCGGACGCGGCGTGGTACTGGTCGAGGTCGCGTCCGGCTACCGCTACCAAGTGGCTGCCGACATCCATGCCTGGGTGGCGCGGCTCAACGCCGAGCGCCCGCCGCGCTATTCGCGGGCGCTGCTGGAGACGCTCAGCCTGATCGCCTACCGGCAACCGATCACCCGCGGCGAGATCGAGCAGATCCGCGGCGTGGTGGTCTCCAGCAACATCATCCGCACACTCGAGGAACGCGAGTGGATTCGCGTGCTCGGCCACCGTGACGTGGCCGGGCGTCCAGCGCTGTACGGCACTACGCGCCAGTTCCTGGATTACTTCAACCTACGGGCGCTCGAGGAACTGCCGCCGCTGACCGAGATCCGCGATCTCGAGGATCTGGCGCCGCAGTTCGAATTCGAGGCGCCGCACGCGCCGGCGCTCGCCGTGCCGGCGGACGGCACAACGCTGCCGCCCGACGGCTACCCCCTGCCTGCGTCCGGCGCCACCACGCCGACGCCCGACACCGCTTCCGAGGAGCACTCCGCATGAACGCGCCCACGCGCACACTGTTGTCACTCAAACGCCCGGCCACAGGCGACGCCGGTCCGCGCTTCGAAGAACGCCTGCACAAGGTTCTGGCCAACGCCGGCCTGGGCTCGCGACGCCTGCTCGAGCAGCGCATCGAGCAGGGCCAGGTGCTGGTCAACGGCGGCTTGGCCGGCATCGGCACCAGCGTCGGCACCGGCGACCGCGTCGAGCTGGACAGCCGCGCCTACGTAGTCGCTAGCGATCAGCGCGAGGACGCCGAGGTGCTGCTCTATCACAAACCGGAGGGCGAGGTAATCACGCGCGAGGACCCGGAGGGTCGCCCGACCGTGTTCGACAACCTGCCGCGCCTGAAAGGCTCGCGTTGGATCGCCGTGGGCCGTCTGGACATCAACACCACCGGCCTGCTGCTGCTGACCACCGACGGCGATCTGGCGCACGCGTTGATGCACCCCAGCGCGGCGCTGGAGCGCGAATACCTGTGCCGCGTGCATGGCGAGGTGCCGGACGAGGTGATCGCTCGTCTCGGCGCCGGCGTCGAGCTCGAAGACGGCCCGGCACGTTTCGACGAGATCGCGCCGATCAGCCGCGGCGGCAGCCATAGCTGGTTCCGCGTAGTGCTGCGCGAAGGCCGCAACCGCGAAGTGCGCCGGCTGTGGGAATCGCAGGGTTTCATGGTCAGTCGACTGAAGCGCATCCGCTACGGCAACGTCGAGCTGCCGCGCGTGCTGCGCCGCGGGCAGTCGCAGCCGCTGGAGGACGCGTCCGTGCGCGTGTTGCGCGCGCTGGCCGGGCTCGGTGAACCGCAACCGGCACTGACCCTGCAGCCGGTGCTGCATCAGCGCCGCGCACCGCGTGGCGCGGTCAAGGTGCATGCCGAGCGCCCGCAAGCATGGGCCGCAGGCAGCGACGAAGGCCGCGAACTGGCCGCCTTCGACCGCATCCGCGACGACCACCGTGACACACGCCGGCGCAAAGGCGGCGGGCAACGCGAGGTCAACGGCAACGTGGTACGCCCCGAGCATGCGCGCAAATCACGCAAGCCGCGCGCTTTCGCGCCGGGCCAGGAATTGCCCTCGGTGCGGCAATGGAACGCCGGCGAGGCACGTCCCGGGCAGCGTCCCGGTCCACGCCGCGGCGCGCATCTGGAAGCGGGTCCGTGGCTACCGGCCAGCCGCGGCCAGGGCGTTACCGGTGAGCGCGGCGAGCGCAGACCGCCATTCGCCGGCCCGCGCGGACCGCGACCATCCGGCGAGCGCCGCCCGTCCGCGGGCGAGCGCGGCAACCGCACCGGACCATCCGGCGGTGAGCGGCGTCCTTTCGGCGGCGAGCGCAGCGGACGCCCCGGCGGCAACACCCGGCGCCCGCACG
>JAKAZT010000019.1 GCA_021815695.1 Pseudomonadota bacterium | reverse complement strand
GGCTCCCGGCCTCAAAGCGTAATGCCTTCCCGGGTCGCGATCGTCTGCACGTCCTTGTCGCCGCGCCCCGAGAGGTTGCACAGCACCAGCGCGTCGCGCGGCAACTCGCGCGCCAGCTTGATCGCCTGCGCGACGGCATGCGCCGACTCCAGCGCGGCGAGAATGCCCTCGCTGCGCGCCAGGCGATGGAAGGCCTGCATCGCCTCGTCGTCGGTGATGCCGACGTATTCGGCGCGGCCACTGTCCTTGAGAAAGGCGTGCTCCGGCCCGACGCCGGGATAGTCGAGGCCCGCCGAGATCGAGTGCGTCTCGGTGATCTGGCCGTCGTCGTCGCAGATCACGTAGGTGCGATTGCCGTGCAGCACGCCGGGTCGGCCGGCTGCCAGCGAAGCGGCGTGGTGGCCCGTGGCGATGCCCTCGCCCGCCGCTTCGGCGCCCACGATGCGCACATCGCGATCGTTGAGGAAGGCGTGAAACAGACCGATGGCATTGGAGCCGCCGCCGACGCAGGCGGTGAGCACATCGGGCAGGCGGCCGTATTCGGTCAGCATCTGCGCGCGCGCCTCGCGACCGACGACGGCGTTGAAGTCGCGCACCATCATCGGGTACGGATGCGGACCGGCCACGGTGCCGATGATGTAAAAAGTGTCGTGGACGTTGGTGACCCAGTCGCGCAGCGCCTCGTTGAGCGCGTCCTTGAGCGTCTTCGAGCCCGAGGTCACCGGCACCACCGTCGCGCCCAACAGCTTCATGCGGAAGACGTTGATCGACTGACGCGCGATGTCGGTCTCGCCCATGTAGACGACGCATTCCATGCCCATGCGCGCGCACACCGTCGCGGTGGCGACGCCGTGCTGGCCGGCGCCGGTCTCGGCGATGATGCGGCGCTTGCCCATGCGTCGCGCCATCAGCGCCTGGCCGACGGTATTGTTGATCTTGTGCGCACCGGTGTGGTTGAGATCTTCGCGCTTGAGCAGGATCTGCGCGCCGCCGACGTCGTGCGACAGCCGCTCGGCGTGGTAGATCGGGCTGGGCCGGCCGACGTAGTGCCTGAGGTCGCGCTCGAATTCGGTCTGGAACGCGGCGTCCGCGCGCGCAGCCAGATAGGCCGCGGTCAGCTCGGCCAGCGGCGCCATCAGGGTTTCGGCGACATAGCTGCCGCCGTAGGCACCGAACCGCCCGCGCGCATCCGGCCAGGCGTGGTAATCAATGGTCACGGGTGAATCCAGTCGTGCTGCCATGGTGATGTCCGTGTGGCGTGCAAGGGCCGGCAAGCTCAGTCCCGCGGCTGGGCCGTGCCGGTAGGCGAAACCGTCGCGTCGCGCTCGCCGGCGCGCACGGCGGCAATGAAACGCTGCATGCGCAGCGGGTCCTTGATGCCCGGCGCGCATTCGATGCCGCTGGAAACATCCACCCCGTAGGGCTGCGCGGCGCGGATCGCTGCCGCCACGTTGTCCGCATCCAGTCCGCCGGCCAGCAGCCAGGGGCGGCCAGTGTGCCGTGGCACGCGCGTCCAGTCGAACGCGCGCCCGCGACCGCCGGCCTCGCCGCGCGCATGACCGTCGAGCAGGAAGCCCGCTGCATGCGGGTGCGCGGCCATCCGCGCCGCCGGCTCCTCGGCCCCGGCCATCGCGATCGCCTTCAGGTAGCGACGGCCGAACTGCTGCGCGTAGCCGGCGTCCTCGTCGCCGTGGAACTGCAACAGGTCGGGCTGGATGCGCTCGACGATCTCGCGCACCCAGCCGGGCTCGTCGTCCATGAACAGCGCGACCGCGGCGACCAGCGGCGGCAACGCCGCGCGGATGGCCAGCGCCTGCTCGAGTCCGACACAACGCGGGCTGCGCCGGGTGAACACCAGGCCGATGGCGTCGGCTCCGAGCGCCGCCGCGAGCACGCCGTCCTCGACCCGGGTGATGCCGCAGCATTTGATGCGCAATCGCGCCCGTGCGTTCACAAGGTCACCTCGGCGGGAAGGTCCCATTGTGCCGGGTACAGGGGTCCGAGAAAGGTGAGGCCATCGGGCGGGGCGGTCGGACCGGCCACGTCGCGATTGCGCCCGGCCAGCAGTTCGGCAATCCATTCCGGCGGCCGCTCGCCACGCCCGATCGGCAACAGCGAACCGACGATGTTGCGCACCATGTGATGCAGAAAGGCGTTGGCCGCGATGTCGATGTCGATGCAGGCGCCGTCGCGGCGCACGCTGATGTCGCGCACCTCGCGTACTGCGCTGGGCGCCTGGCAGGAAATCGCCCGGAACGCGGAGAAGTCATGCCGTCCGACCAGGGCCTGCGCGGCGGCATGCATCGCCGCGACATCCAGCAGCCGGCGTTCCCAGGTGACCCGGCCCGCCTCCAGCGCGGGTCGCACCGCGCGGGTCAGGATGCGATAGCGATAGCGCCGCGCGCGGGCCGCATGGCGGGCGTGAAAGCCGGCCGCCACCGGTTGCGCCCACAGCAGCGCGACACTTGCCGGCAGCAGGCTGTTGGCCCCCAGCGTCCAGGCGCGCGGCGTGCGGACGGCATCGGAATCGAAATGCGCCACCTGGCATCGGGCATGCACGCCGGCATCGGTCCGCCCGGCGCAACTGACTTCGACCGCGTGCGCGGCAACCTTCGTCAATGCCACCTCGATGGCCGCCTGCACGCTGGGCCCATGACCAAGGCGCTGCCAGCCGAGAAAGTCGCGGCCGTCATATTCGATGCCGATGGCGATGCGCATGCGGGCTGAGCCGGAGAGCGGGAAGCGGCGATGGCGTCAAGAATCGGAACCGGGACCCGGTGGAGCGGAGAATCGCGAATCGCTCAAGCGAGAGCGCGGAACTGAAAGTGAACGATGGATCGAAAAAGCCTGAAATCAGATCGCGGAGCCGTGGCACGGCATGAGCACCGCGCTTCGAGGCCTTCGTCTGTTCCCGGGCCCGGGGCCCGGGTTCCGCCGCTCAGCCCAGTTCACCCAGCAGACGGTGGGCCTCGTCCTTCTGGGTCTGGCTGCCCTCGGCGAGCACCTCCTCGAGCATGGCGCGGGCGCCGTCGCGATCACCCATGTCGAGATAGGCCCGCGCCAGATCGAGCTTGGTATCCGCAGGATCCTCGCTGAAGGTCGATGCCATCGGTGCAGCAGCTCGATCCTCCCCGGCGGCACGGCGCAGAGCGTCCTCATCGTCGAAGTCGAGGGACGGCAGTTCGGGGCCATCGGGCAGATCATGGCCGGCCAGCGGCGGCTGCGGCGCGTGCATGCCCGGCACAGCGATGTCGGCATGCGCCGGCGAAAGGTCGAAATCGAAGCTGTAGCCGGAGGCCGCAACAGGGTCGCGGTCGCCGGCAGGGTCAGCCTTCGCGGGTTCGGCGTACGGGTCGGGCGCCGGGCCAGCCGCCTGCGATGTCCGCTCAAACAACGAATGGTGCGGGCTGAGCTCCTCACCCATCGCCTCCACGGCCTGCCACTCGGCCGACGCGGGATCGATCTCGGCATGCATCGCTTCGGCGGCGGCCTCGAAACCGGCCACGTCATTGCGGGCGTAGTACAGGCTCACCAGCTCCAGGTGCAGGCCGGCATCGCCCGGATATTCGGCCATCTGCGCCCGCAGCGACCGGACCTCGGCATCGCCTTCGTGGTCGGAATCATCGCCGTGGTCGAAGGGCTCGTCGCCGAACTGGTCGGCAATCGAGCCCGTTGCGGCCGCAGGGGCCGGTGCACCGCGACGGCCGCGCAAGGCGAGCACCAGCAGGAGCAGCACGACCACGCCCGCGGTCACCAGAGCCCAGACCTGCAGATACCACGGCCTCGCCACTTCGGTCGCAGGGGGCACGGAAGCGGCAACGGGCTTCGGCTTGACCGCGGCAGGCTTGCTGGCACTGGCGGCAGCCGCAGGCCTGACACTGGCGGCGGTCGCCGGCGCACCGGATGTCGCGGCGACGCTCGTCGCCGGCGCGGCCGTCGAGATGGCCGCGGCAGGCTTGCCGGCGCTGGCGGCTGACGCCGGATTCGATTGGGGTCCCGGGACCGGCTTGACCGGCGCCGGCGCCACGACGACCGTCGCCGGGCGGGTCGTACCCGCCTGCGCCAGCTTGCGCTGCAGCTCGGCGATCTCGTCGTTCTTCAGCGCCAACAGTTGCCGGTTCTTGCTGTTGATGCCTTCGACGGCCTTCAGTCGTGCTTTCAAGTCGTCGCTCTGCTGGCGCTGGCTGGCCAGCGATTCCTGGCTGCGGGCAAGATCGGCCTTCAATCCGGCAATGGCCGCGCGACCGGTGCCCCCGGCCATGCCCGCGCGCGTGGCCGCGCTTTGTCCGGCACTCGCCGGAGGTACCAGCTGCAGGCGTCCGCCGGCCGTCGTCGCGGCCATCGCCGCGGGTCGGGAAGCCCCGGTCTCCCCGGCGCCGGCCAGCAGCGTCGGCTTGGGCGCGGCGCCGCGCCAGTCTTCGATCTGCCGGCGCACTTCGGCGGTGGCGGCGGTGGCGCTGCGGGCGCTGATCTGCTGGGCGCTGGGAATGCGCAGGATGGCACCGCGCTTGAGTCCGTTGATGTTGCCGCGCACGAACGCGTCGGGATTGGCTGCCAGCAGCGCGACCATCACCTGATTCATGCTGACTTTGCTGTCCGGCCTCACGGCGCGGGCGACCTGGGTCAGGGTCTGCCCGCTCTTGACCGGGCCGTAGGTGTCGCCGGAGACGCGCGGAGCGGCCGCGGGCATGGCTGCCGCTTCGGTGGTCGCCGGCGCCGCCGAGGCAGCTGCCGGTGCCGCGGCCGCGGGCGAGGCTGCGCGCGCAGCGGTCGCGGGGGCCGCGGCGATGGCAGGCGCCGCCGGAGCGTAATTGGGCGGATCCAGCAACACCGTGTACTCGCGCAGCAGGCGGCCGTTGGTCCAGTTCACCTGCAGCAGGAAGTCAAGGTAGGGCGCACGCACCGGATCGACGGTGGTGACGCGAATCACGTGCTCGCCGCGGGCGTTGGTGGTGACCGTGAACTGCAGCGGCATCGCCATCTGGTTGAGACTGATTCCGGCGCGCGTGAAATCCTTGGCTGGCGCCATGCTCACCTGCAGGCTGGCGGCCTCGGCGGCGCTGTCCACCGACAGCGGGATTTCCGCCACCAACGGCTGGCCCAGTTGCGAGTGGACCTGGATCTGGCCCAGACCCATGGCCAACAGCGGCGTACTGGTCAAGGCCAGAGCAATCGCCAGCGACAGCTTGTGCGTACGGTTCATCGCGTCGAGCCCCCAAGGCAGTGGCCGCCACCGCGGCCGCGCCGGAACTCGACGCGACCTCAGGACGATGCCGCAACTTTAGTTCACAAATAGGATTTCACCAAGAGTTCCGCCACCTGTACCGCATTCAGGGCAGCGCCTTTGCGGATGTTGTCGGCGACCACCCACAGGTCCAGTCCGCGCGGGTGCGAAATATCCTCGCGCAGACGGCCGACATAGACCGGATCGGTACCGGCGGCATGGGTCACCGGCGTGGGGTAGCCCCCCGCGACGCGTTCGTCGACCAGCACCACGCCGGGCGCGGCCTGCAGCAGCTCGCGGGCACGGGCGACGCCGATCTTGTCGCGGGTCTCGATGTGCACGGCCTCGGCGTGACCGTAGAACACCGGCACACGCACCGCGGTCGGGTTCACCTGGATCGAATCGTCCTCGAGGATCTTGCGCGTCTCCCAGACCATCTTCATCTCTTCCCTGGTGTAGCCGTTGTCCTGGAAGACGTCGATGTGCGGGATCAGGTTGAAGGCGATCTGCAGCGGAAACTTGGACGGCTCGACGCTCTGGAAGCTGAGCATCGCCGCGGTCTGCCGACCCAGTTCCTCCATGCCCGAACGCCCGGCACCCGAGACCGACTGGTAGGTGGCGACATTGATGCGCTCGATGCCGACCGCGCGATGGATCGGTGCCAGCGCCACCAGCATCTGCATGGTCGAACAGTTGGGGTTGGCGATGATGCCGTGGCGCGTGTACTGCGCGATCGCATGCGGGTTGACCTCGCTGACCACCAGCGGGATGTCGTCGCGATAGCGGAACTCGGAAGTATTGTCGATCACCACCGCGCCGGCCGCCGCCGCGCGCGGTGCGTGCTCGCGGCTGACCGCGCCGCCGGCCGAGAAGAACGCGATGTCGACGCCGGCGAAATCGCACCCGGCAAGGTCGCGCACGGTGAGGCGCCGGCCGCCGAAGCTGATCGTCTCGCCGGCCGACCGCGCGCTGGCCAGCGGCAGCAGCTCGCCCACCGGAAACGCGCGCTCGGCGAGGATCTGCAGCAGGGTCTCGCCGACGGCGCCGGTGGCGCCGACCATGGCGACGGTGTAGCGGTCTTTCTTGCTCATGCGGGGACTCGGGTTCGGCAGAAGGCGGGGTCGGGCTTCAGGGATGATGGGGCGTGTCGGGACGCTGGTCGCCAGGCGCGGGCAGGAACGCCGACGCTGTCATCAGCCACCCGGGATGCGCGGCGCGACCGGCCCGACATCGCCGCACTGCGCGCGGTGCCGGAGGGCGTGATCCATCAGCACCAGCGCCACCATCGCCTCGGCGATCGGCGTGGCGCGGATGCCGACGCAGGGGTCGTGGCGGCCGGTGGTGACCACTTCCACCGGCTCGCCGCGCAGGTTCACGCTGCGGCCGGGAATGCGGATGCTGGACGTCGGCTTCAGCGCGAGCGAGCAGATCACCGGCTGACCGCTGCTGATGCCGCCGAGGATGCCGCCGGCGTGGTTGGACAGGAATCGTTCGGGCGTGATCTCGTCGCGATGCCGGCTGCCGCGCTGCGCGACCGCCGTGAAGCCGGCGCCGATTTCCACGCCCTTGACCGCGTTGATGCTCATCAGCGCCGCGGCCAGTTCGGCGTCGAGCTTGCCGTAGATCGGCTCGCCCCAGCCCGGCGGCACCCCGTCGGCAACCACGGTCACGCGTGCGCCGACCGAATCGCCGGCCTTGCGCAGTGCGTCCATGGCCGCTTCGAGTTCGGCCACCTGCGCGACGTCCGGCCAGAAGAACGGATTCTGTTCGACCACGTCCCAGTCGAAGCCCTGCGGCGTGATCTCGCCCAGCTGCGCCAGATAGCCGCGCACACGTACGCCGTGGCGCGCGCCCAGCCACTTCTTGGCGATCACCCCGGCAGCCACGCGCATGGTCGTTTCGCGCGCCGAGCTGCGGCCGCCGCCGCGCGGATCGCGGATGCCGTACTTGTGCCAGTAGGTGTAATCGGCGTGCGCAGGGCGGAAGCTGTCGAGCAGGTCGTCGTAGTCGCGCGCGCGCGCATCGGTGTTGCGAATCAGCAGCGCAATCGGCGTGCCGGTGGTCAGACCCTGGTACACGCCGGAAAGGATCTCGACCACATCGGCCTCGTGCCGCTGCGAGGTGTGGCGCGTGCGACCGGTGGCGCGGCGCGCCAGATCCTGCGCAAAGTCCTCGGGCGCCAGGGCCAGTCCGGGCGGGCAGCCGTCGACCACGCAGCCGATGGCCGGGCCGTGGCTCTCGCCGAAGGTGGTGACCGCAAACAGCGTGCCCGAGGTGTTTCCGGCCATGGCGTGCCCTCCTCAGCGACCCGTCGCGGCGGTGCGGATTGCCGCCGCGTGATCGAGCAGCGTCACGCGATCGACCAGGAACACGCCCATTGGCCCGACCTTGAATTCCAGCCAGACGAACGGGATCTCGGGCAACAGGGCGGTGAGCGCGCCTTCGCTCTCCCCGACTTCGACGATCAACAGCCCGTCGTCGCTCAGATGGTCGGCGGCGTCGCGCAGGATGCGCAGCACGAGGTCGAGACCGTCGCGGCCCGCGGTCAGCCCCAGCCGGGGTTCGTGTGCGTACTCGGCCGGCATCGCGGCGTACTCGGCTTCGGTGACGTAGGGCGGGTTGGAAACGATCAGGTCGTAGCGCTCGCCGGCCAAGGCCGCGAACAGGTCCGACTGCAGCGCGCGCACGCGCTCCCCGACGTGCTGGAAGGCGATGTTCTCGCGCGCCAGCGCCAGTGCGTCCGCACTGATGTCGGCGATGTCCACCTGCCATGCCGGCTGATGCACGGCCATGGCGATGCCGATGCAGCCGGAGCCGGTGCACAGATCCAGCGCGCGCCCGATCTCGCGCCCCTCGAGCCAGGGCGAAAATCCGGCCTCGATCAGCTCGGCGATCGGCGAGCGCGGCACCAGCGCGCGCGGATCGGACTTGAACTTGAGCCCGGCGAACCAGGCCGCGCCGACCAGATAGGCGGCCGGCATCCGCTCGCTGACGCGGCGCTCGATCAGCGCCAGCACGCGCGCGCGCTCGGCCTGCGTGAGCTTCGCCGCGCCGTAGGCCGGCGGCAGATCGGGTGGCAGGTGCAGACTGGAAAGCACCAGATGCGTGGCCTCGTCCAGCGGATTGTCATGACTGTGGCCGAAGCTCAGGCCGGCGGCGGCGAAGCGGGTCGCGCCGTAGCGGATGAAATCGAGGATGCTGGCAAGGGCGTCGGTCACGGAGCGGGCCGGGCAAAGCATGAAGTATAGCGATCCGCGGCCGCTATAATTCCGCGATGCACACCCGTCGTCACGCCGGCCGCGTCCCGGTTTTCCTGCTCGTCGTCCTGGCCGCGGTCGCCGCCGGGCTGGGTCTGTGGCTGGGACTGCGCAGCCACGCGCCGCCGCAGCCGCCGCCAATGCAGTCCGCGCAGGTCTATCCGCAACCGCGCCCGCTGCCGGCTTTTGCGCTGACGCAGAGCAACGGCAAGTCCCTGACCGCCGCCGACTGGCAGGGCCGGTACACGCTGGTGTTCTTCGGCTACACCCGGTGCCCGGACATCTGTCCGACCACGCTCGCGACCCTGCACCAGGCCTTGCAGCAGCTGCGCGCGCAGGGGCTGGGCGGGCAGGTGCAGGTCGACTTCATCTCGGTCGACCCGAAGCACGACACCCTGCCCCGCCTGGCGGCCTACGTGCACGCCTTCGATCCGCAGTTTGTCGGGGCCAGCGGCCCCGATGCGCAGCTGCAGCCGCTGACGCGCGCTCTGGGCATCGACTATGCGCGCACCCCGGACGGGCACGACGGCGAGCGTGTCGATCACAGCGCCGCGGTGGTGCTGATCGACCCGCGAGGACGCGAACTGGCGGTGTTCCTGCCGCCGCTGCGCGCCGGCGCCATCGCCGATGATCTCGCCCGCCTGATCGCCTGGCGTCGCTGATGCGCCTGGCCGCGTTGCAGACGTTGCTGCCACATCGCGCCCTCAGCGCGATCGTGCGCCAGGCAACGCGCTGGACATGGTCACCGTGGAAAACGCTGCTGATTCGGCAGGTCGTGCGCCGCTATCGCGTCGATCTCGGCGAGGCGGCGCAGCCCGATCCCGCCGCCTACCCGCATTTCGATGCCTTCTTCACCCGCGGCCTGAAACCCGGTGCGCGGCCGATCGCATCCGATCGATCCGTCCTGCTCTGCCCGGCCGACGGGCGCATCAGCGAGGCCGGCCAGATCGACGCGGGTCGTCTGCTCCAGGCCAAGGGCCGCGCGTTCACCGCCGCCGAACTGCTGGCCGATCCAGTGGCCGCGGACACCTATCGCGACGGTGCGTTCGTCACCGTGTACCTGTCGCCGCGCGACTACCATCGCGTGCACATGCCGCAGGACGGAACCCTGGTCGAGACCGTGCACGTGCCGGGTCGCTTGTTCAGCGTGGCGCCGTCCGCGGTCACCGCGATTCCGCGACTGTTCGCCCGCAACGAACGGCTGGCCTGCCATTTCGAGGGCCCCGGCGGCCCGTTCGCCGTCGTGATGGTCGGCGCCCTGCTGGTGTCGGGCGTGGAAACCGTCTGGGCTGGCATGCAGATTCCGCCTTACGCGCGTCGAATCGTGCGCAGGGACTGGCGTGGCCGGGGCGTGCGCCTGCCGCGTGGTGCCGAGATGGCCCGCTTCCATATGGGCTCGACGGTGATCCTGCTGCTGCCGGCAGGCGCTGCCAGGCTGGCCGGCCACCTCGCCCCTCGTCATCCGGTACGGGTCGGCGAAGACATCGGCCGCCTGTCGGAAACCATCTTCCCAACCCCCGGGCGAGCCTCCACAATGTGACGGGGAGCGTCATTTCGAGACGCTGCCCATGCGGAAACATCCTCGGGGGAGGCTATGCTGGACACGCCGCAAGAGTCGACCGGGCCGCTGTCGCAGAAGCAGCCATCAAGGGGGGGGATCATGCGTCTGGTTACCCGCATCGTCGCCAAGAGCCGGGCCATCCGCCTGGCACGCCAGCTGCGCGACATCGAAACCGCGATGAACGCCCTGCCGCTCGGTGCCAGGCGCCAGCTGGCCCTGTTGGCGATGAAGGAGTTCGCCAACGCCTCGCGCTGCGAGTTCCCGCACCTTTACGGTTCCCCGCCGGAACAGAAATATCTGCCTTGGGGCGGCGGCACCGACATCGGCCACGAGCGCACGCGCTCGGACAACCCGCAGATGCGCATGCGCGGCATTGCGCTGTGGCTGGCGGTGGCTTTTCACGAGACCCGCGATGCGCCGACCAGCGATCTGCAGATGCTGCATCGCAACCTGCTGCGGGTGATGCGCCAGCTCAAGGAAAGTGCCGCCAGCGAACCGGCCGATCCGGTCGCGTCGTGGGCAGCCCGTCACGCGGCAGCTTGAATCGCAAGTAGCCCGACCCCGGACTTTGCGATCTTCGCGTCCGGGGCGGAACTGTGTCGGGCCCGGCGACAGAGCCGCGGAACATGGCTCCGTGAGGTGAAAGACGGGCTCGTCCGCTCAGCCGCGTCGACACATCGGCATGCGCAGTTCCATCCCCGGCCTCAGCTCGTAGTGTGGCGCCCGCAAACGATTGGCCGACGCCAGCTCGTGCAGATTGTCGCAACCGAAGCGATGCGCGATGCCGAACAGGGTGTCGCCACGCCGGACCGTGTAGCGACGCGGCTTCGGCTCGCGGCGCGCGGCGGCGAATGCCGCCGGCGGTGTCGGCAACACGGCGTCGTGCAGGTCGGAGGCCAGCTTCATCCAGGGTCCGCCGCTGACGCACGAACGCGCATAGGGCTTTTCCAGCACGTCCGGGACGGCAATCCGGGTGCCCACCGGTTGCTCGGTCTGCGGATCGAGCCTGGGATTGAGGTTGCGCAGCGTGCGGAACCAGCCGTCGGTCATGCCGCCGGCCTGACCCAGGCAGACGGTCAGCTCGGCCAGTGAGGTCGGGGCAAGCAGATCCACGTGTCCCGGCGCCCCGTCGACGCGCGGGAAATGCAGGTTGTAGCGCTCGGGGTGCAGGAACAGCCACGCCGCGGCCAGCACCATCGGCACGTACTCGCGGGTTTCGGGCGACAGGGTGAAATAAATCTTCGGATTCCAGAAGCTGGCATCGGCCGCGTGCGCCGCAGCCAGGCGACTGACGAACCCCTCGCCGCCGTTGTAGGCAGCGATGGTCAGCTCCAGATTGTCATTGAAGGCCTTCAACTGCTCGTTGATGTAGGCGGCGTTGGCCACCGCCTCGAGGCGCGGATCGAAGCGCTGGTCGAAGCCGTCCACGACACCGAGGCCGAAACGCCGACCGGTCGCCGGCATGAACTGCAGCGGGCCTGCCGCGCCCGAGCGCGAGACCGCGTGCACGCGGCCGCCCGACTCCTTGGCCATGATGCCGAACAGCAGCGCCTCGGGCAGGCCGGCCTTGCGATAAGCCGGCTCCATCTGGTAACGCAGGTACTGATAATTGATGTAGGTATTGATCAGCTGCGGCCGCATCTGCGTCAGCCATTCCTCCAGCGCGGCCTTGATCGGACCATTGCTGGCGATCAACTCGGAGAGCTGGTGATTGCGCAGCAGGGCCACCGAGCGCTGCGCCTCCGGAACGGCCTGCAGCACCGGCGAGGGTTCGCCATTCTCGGTGGTGGCGTCGTCGGCATCGGTGGCACCGGTGTCGCTTTCTCCCGCTTCGACACGCAGCAATCGATCGTAGGCGACGATGAAGCGCGCACTGTCGCAGCCGCTGCGCGCAGCACAGGCGGTGGCGGCGATGCGCAGATCGGCCAGCGCCTGGCTGCGGGCGTCCACGGCGGCGGGATCGCCGGCCTCGAGCTGGTTCTGGGCGTCGTTGTACTGGCGCACGTCGGCATCCAGCCGCGCATACAGTTCGGCGTTGGCGGATGAAACGGCCGCGACAGCCGGCGGACGCGTTGGCGCGGCCGAACAGCCGGACAGTACGATGGCGACGGTCACAACCAGCGTCATCGACACACGAGAGAAGTCGGGGCGCAAAGGCACGGTCGGGGCAACCTCGGTCAGTCGGCAGCGGCCACGGCGGCAACCGCGCCGCCGGCAGCGCAGCGCCGGGCGCGGTGAATATCGGCGATATCCGTCGCGTGCGCAACGCCGGGGCCCACCGCGGCGAGGCACTGCCTACAATCGCGGCTGCCGGCGGAGGCCCCATGAGTCGATTCCGATCCGAACCCTCGCTTCATCCTTCATTGCGAGTGCCTGCGCGGCGCCGGCAGGACGCACACTGATGGGCCGCTGGCGACCACCGGCGCCGGCGTCGACGGCGATCATCACCCGCGACGGCCACTCGCGCCTGAAAGCCGAACTCGACGAGCTGTGGCTGCACCTGCGGCCGGAGGTCGTGCGCGCGCTGGCCGCCGCTGCCGCGGAGGGCGATCGCTCGGAAAATGCCGAGTACACCTATCGCAAGAAGCAGCTGGGCGAGATCGACCGGCGGGTGCGCTATCTGAGCAAGCGGTTGCCGCTGCTGAAGGTGGTGGAAGGCGCTCCCGGCAACCGCGATGCGGTGTATTTCGGCGCCTGGATCCGGCTCGAAGACGACCGCGGTGACGAGCATTGCCATCGCATCGTCGGTCCCGACGAGACCGATGCCCGGCGCGGCTGGATCAGCGTGGATTCGCCGCTGGCCCGCGCCCTGCTGGGAAAGCGCGTCAACGCCGAGGTCGAAGCGGAGTTGCCCGGCGGGCGACGACGCTTCAGCGTGCTGGCGGTGAGCTATGACGATGCGCCGCCCTGAGCGTGGCGTGGCGTCGGAAATGCCGCGGGCGAACCGCCGACGGGTCGCGACCTGTCGAGGCGCCCGCTGCTGGTGCAGCCGGCGGACGGCGCGGCTCCGGCACGCCTGCGACCGTACCGCGCAAATCGGGCTGCGGCGCTCGGTCGCGTGGACACTGCGGGTTGCGAATGGGCAAAATGGGCGTTGGAGTCCGCCCGCGCATGAATCCTCGCCCTTCCCCCGCCGCCGCGACCTTGCTTGAGGTTCGCGAGCTCGCCTTCGCGCGCCGCGACGAGCCGGTATTCGGGCCACTCAACTTCGATCTCGCCGGCGGCGAGATCGGCCTGATCGAAGGCGACAACGGCAGCGGCAAGACCACCCTGCTGCGCATCCTGGCCGGACTGCTGCGCGCCAGCTCGGGTAGCGCGCGAGTGGACGGACTCGCTCCGGGCGACCCCGCCGCTGCCGGCATGGCACTGTTGCTGGGACACCAGCTGGGCCTCAAGGCGGACCTCGGCGTGCGCGAAAATCTCGCCGTCGCTGCGGGCCTTTACGGACAGCGTGAAGGCTGCGGCATCACCGACACCATCACCGAGGTCGGCCTCGACGGTTACGCCGACGTACCGGTGCGCCAGCTGTCCGCGGGCCAGAAAAAGCGCGCTGCGCTGGCGCGCCTGCGCCTGCTGCCGGCGCGGTTGTGGCTGCTGGACGAACCGTTCGCCAATCTCGATCGCGCCGGTATCGCGCTGGTCAACCGGCTGCTCGACGTCCACGTCGCCGGCCACGGCGCGGCGCTGGTCACCACGCATGGCGCGGTGTCCTTCCGCGACCACGCCACGCGCCGGATCGCCCTGTCGTGAGCGCGCCTTCGGCACGCACCGGCTATGTCGCGGTCCTGCGCCGCGATCTGCTGCTGGCCTGGCGGCGGCGCGGCGAGGCGGCGCTTCCGGTGCTGTATGCGCTGATCGTCGCCACCCTGTTCCCGTTTGCGCTCGGCCCCGAAGGCGCCCTGCTCTCGCGGATCGCCGCCGGCGTGGTGCTGGTCACCGTGCTGCTGGCGATGCTGCTCTCGCTGGACGGCCTGTTCCGCCCCGACTGGGAGGACGGCAGCCTCGAACAGCTGCTGCTGGCGCCGCAGCCGCTGGGACTGCTGCTGGCGGCCAAGATCCTCGCGCACTGGCTGACCACCGCGCTGCCGCTGCTGCTGGCCAGTCCGCTGCTGGCAGCGATGCTGCACCTGCCGACCGCGGTGCTGCCGGTGCTGATGGCCGCACTGGTGCTGGCGACGCCGCTGATGAGTCTGCTTGGCGCGCTGGTCGTGGCGCTGACCGTCGGCACCCGTCGCTCTGGTATGCTCTTGGCCCTGATGCTGCTGCCGCTGATGGTGCCCGTGGTGATCTTTGCCGCCGGCGCGGTGTCCGCCGCCCAGCAAGGCCTTCCCTTCATCGCACCGCTCGCCTGGCTGGGCGCAGCCCTCGTGCTTGCCCTGGTGCTGGCGCCTGCCGCCTGCGCCGCCGCGCTCCGGATCGCCCTCGACGCATGAACGCCCACTCCTCGCCTACGCTCTGGAACCGGCTGGTGCTGTGGTATCACCAGATGGGTTCGCCGCCGTATTTCTATGCCTTCGCCGGACGCTGGCGGCCGTGGTTCATCGCCGCGACCCTGATCACCGCCGTGATCGGCCTCTACGGCGGTCTGCTGCTGGCGCCGGCCGACTACCAGCAGGGCGACGCCTACCGCATCATCTTCATCCACGTGCCGTGCGCGTGGATGAGCCTGTTCACCTACGCCTTCATGGCCGGCTGCGGACTGGTCGGCCTGGTATGGCGGGTCAAACTGGCCGAGATCCTGGCCATGGAATCAGCGCCGATCGGCGCGGCGTTCACCTTCGTCACCCTGGTCACCGGCTCGCTCTGGGGCAAACCGATGTGGGGCGCCTGGTGGACCTGGGACGCGCGGCTGACCTCGGAGCTGGTGCTGCTGTTTCTGTATCTCGGCGTGATCGGGCTTTACCACGCCTTCGAGGACACCCGCCAGGGCGCCCGCGCCGCGGCTTTCCTGGCGCTCATCGGCGTGGTCAACCTGCCGATCGTGCATTACTCGGTGGTGTGGTGGAACACCCTGCATCAGGGCACCACGGTGCGCCTGTTCGGGCCGTCGCGGATCACCTGGTCGATGCTGTGGCCGCTGCTGACGATGGCGCTGTCGACGCATCTCTATCTCGGCTGGAGCCTGCTCGGCCGCGCCCGGGTCGCCCTGCTGGAACTCGAGGGCGGCAAGGACTGGGCGCGCGCGATCGCGCTGGAGGATGCGCCGCATGGATAAGTTCCTGGCCATGGGCGGTTATGCCGTCTACGTCTGGCCCGCCTATGCGGTGTTCTTCGTGGTGTTCGCCGCCGACCTGATCGCCACTGCGGCGCGCCGCCGCAGGGTGCTGAAGGAACTTCGCGCCCGCATCGCCCGTCAAAGCGCGCGCAGGAGTCCCTGATCATGCATCCCGTCCGCAAGCGTCGTCTGATCTTCGTCGGTCTGATTCTCGGCGCCGTGGCCATGGCCACCGGCGCCGTGATCTACGGCCTGCAGAAAAACATGAACTACCTGTTCACGCCCAGCCAGGTGCTCGCCGGCAGAGCCGCGGACTACCGCAGCTTCCGGCTCGGCGGCATGGTCGAGAACGGCTCCATCGTGCGCGACCCCCACTCGCTGAAGGTGGACTTCACTGTCACCGACGGCGACCGCACGCTGCCGGTCGAGTACACCGGCATCCTGCCCGACCTGTTCCGCGCCAATCAGGCGGTGATCACCACCGGCCGCATGCAAGGCGGCACCTTCGTCGCCAGCGAAGTGCTGGCCAAGCACAGCGCGACCTACATGCCCAAGGAACTGGCCGAGGCGATGGCCAAGGCGCACGCCAAGCACCACGTCGTCATGCCGGCAACCGCCGGAGGGACGCCGTGATCCCCGAACTGGGCGAAGTCGCACTGATCCTGGCCTTGCTGCTGGCGCTGGTGCAGTGCGTGCTTCCGCTGCTCGGCGCCTGGCGCAACAACGCCGCGCTGATGGCGGTGGCGCGCCCCGCCGCCGCGGGGCAGTTCGTGTTTGTCGCGATCTCGTTCGCCGTGCTGACCTGGGCCTTCATGACCCAGGACTTCTCGGTCGCCTACGTGGCGCAGAACTCCAACCTCAGCCTGCCCTGGTACTACCGTTTCTCGGCGGTATGGGGCGCGCACGAGGGCTCGCTGCTGCTGTGGATCCTGATCCTCAACGTGTGGACGGTGGCGCTGGCGGCATTCTCCGGCCATCTGCCGCCGAAGTTCGCCGCACGCGTGCTCGGCGTGCTCGGCTTCGTCAGCGTCGGCTTCCTGCTGTTCACCCTGTTCACCTCGAGTCCGTTCGGACGCCTGCTGCCGGCACCGGGCAACGGCATGGATCTCAACCCGGTCCTGCAGGATCCGGGCCTGATCATCCATCCGCCGATGCTGTACATGGGCTACGTGGGCTTTTCGGTGGCGTTCGCATTTGCGATCGCCGCGCTGCTGGGCGGCGCGCTCGACGACGACTGGGTGCGCTGGGCGCGTCCGTGGACCAACTTCGCCTGGGCCTTCCTGACCGCCGGCATCGTGCTCGGCAGCTGGTGGTCGTATGCCGAACTGGGCTGGGGCGGCTGGTGGTTCTGGGACCCGGTCGAGAACGCCTCGTTCATGCCGTGGCTGATCGGCACCGCGCTCATCCACGCCCAGGCGGTCACCGAAAAGCGCGGCGGCCTGCGCGCCTGGACCCTGCTGCTGTCGATCTTCGCCTTTTCGCTGTCGCTGCTCGGCACCTTCCTGGTGCGCTCGGGCGTGCTGACCAGCGTGCACGCGTTCGCCAGTGATCCGCGCCGCGGCGTGTACATCCTGATGTTCCTCGGCGTGGTGGTCGGCGGTTCGCTGCTGATCTACGCCCTGCGCGCGCCCAAGGTCGCCGGCGGCAAGCCGTTCGCCCTGCTCTCGCGCGAGACCCTGATCGTAATCGGCAACCTGATGCTGACCGCGGCAGCGGCGATGGTGCTGATCGGCACCTTGTATCCGCTGGTCGGTGACGCCTTCCACCTGGGGCGGGTGTCGGTCGGGCCGCCCTACTTCGGCTCGCTGTTCATCCTGCTGATGGCGCCGGTGGTGCTGCTGATCCCGTTCGGGCCGTTTGCACGCTGGGGCAAGGCCGACGGCACCGCGCTGTGGCGGGTGCTGCTGATCGCCGGCGCGGTCGCGCTGCTCGGCGGCATCCTCGCCCTCCTGCTCGGCGGCGACGCACGCGCGGTGCTGGGCACGGTGGCGGCGTGCTACGTCGGCGCCGGCGTCGTGCTCTACGCACGCAAGCGCTGGCGCGAGGCTCCGGCCGGTCGTCGCTATCCCGCCGAGATGGTGGGCATGCTGGTTGCCCACGCCGGCGTCGGCGTGTTCCTGGCCGGCGCGCTGCTGACCACGGCGCTCAGCGTCGAGCGCGACGTGCGCCTCGATCCCGGTCAGAGCCAGCGCATTGGCGCCTACGATTTCCGTTTCGATGGCGTGCACGAGGTGCGCGGCCCCAACTGGACCGCGCAACAGGGCAGGCTGACCGTGCTGCACGACGGCGCGGTGGTGGCGGTGATGCATCCGCAAAAGCGCGTCTACAGCGGAGGCCAGGTGCAGACCAAGGCTTCGGTCAGCGCGGGCGTGATGCGCGATCTCTACGTCGCGCTGGGCGAGCCGCTCGGCGATCACGGCGCTTGGGCGCTGCGCCTGTACGACAAGCCGTTCGTGCGCTGGCTGTGGTTCGGCGGCGTGCTGATGATGCTGGGCGGTTTCATCACCTCCGGTGATCGCCGTTTCCGTGCACGCAACGCACGCGCCATGCCCGTGTCCGGTACCGCCACGCTGGCGCCGCGCGAGTCCGCCGCATGAACCGCCTGCTGCCGCTGGCCGGCTTCCTGCTGCTGGTCACGCTGTTTGGCTACGGCCTGTGGTGGAACGCCCACCACGATGTCACCGCGGTGCCCTCGCCGCTGATCGGCAAACCGGCACCGGCCTTCGATCTGCCGCGATTGCATCATCCGGCATTGCGCGTGACCAAGGCCGATCTGCTCGGCAAACCCTACCTGCTCAACGTGTTCGCCAGCTGGTGCTTCGCGTGCGGCGACGAGCATCCGGTGCTGATGGCCGAGGTGCACGAGCTGGGGCTGCCGCTGATCGGCTACGACTACAAGGACAAGCCGGCCGATGCCAGGGCCTGGCTGACCGCGCGCGGCGATCCCTACACCCTGGTGGTGACCGACCAGAGCGGCGACACCGCGATCAATTTCGGCGTCTACGGCGCGCCGGAGACCTTCCTGATCGATGCCGACGGCATCATTCGCTACAAGCACATCGGTCCGCTGACACCCGGCGTGATCCGCGACCAGCTGGCGCCGCAACTGCGCAAGCTGGGCGTGCAGCCGGCGCCGGGCATCTGACGTGCGCGCCCTGCTGCTGGCCCTCGCCCTGCTGTTGACCGTGTCCGCGGCCCGGGCCGACAGCGCGATCGACGCCTTGCCGTTCAAGAATGCCGCCCAGGAGCAGCGCTTCCAGCATCTCACCGGGCAGTTGCGCTGCCTGGTCTGCCAGAACGAGAGCCTCGCCGATTCCAATGCCGGCCTGGCCAAGGATCTGCGCTTGCAGGTGTTCCAGCAGATGCAGGCCGGCAGGACCGACGCCCAGATCAAGCAGTACCTGGTCGCGCGCTACTCCGACTATGTGCTCTACGACCCGCCGCTGAAACCCTCGAATTACGTGCTGTGGTTCGGGCCGTTCGCAGTACTGCTGGCCGGCGCGGCGGGTGCCGCGCTGTACCTGCGCCGGCGCAGCCGCGCCGACGCCGCCCCGGCCGACAGTGGAGACGAAGACTGGTGAATGCCCCTTTTCTTGCTGCCTGCGCGGCATTGATCGCGCTGGGCCTGGCCTTCGTGCTGATCCCGCTGGTGGGCGCATCGCGCGGACTGCCGCAGCGGCGCGGTCTGTATGCGCTGGCGCTGGGACTGGCTTTCGTGCTGCCGCTGGCGACCCTGGGCCTGTATCGGCTGCTGGGCACACCGGCAGCGCTGGTTCCGGGCGCCGAAATTGCGCGCGATCTGACCCCGCAACAGGCGGTCGCCGACCTGCGCCGCGAGCTGGACGCCCATCCGGACGACGCCGACGGCTGGACGACCCTCGGTCAGGCCTACGCCACCATGCAGCAGCCCGACGCCGCGGCCGCTGCGTTCGCGCATGCGCTCAAGCTGCGACCCGACGACGCCGACCTGCTGGTGGCCTGGGCCGAGGCTGACTCCATGGCCAGCCCGCAGCACCACATCAGCGATCTTGCCCGCTCGCGGCTGCAACGCGCGGTGATGATCAACCCCGAACACCAGCGCGGCCTGTGGCTGCTGGGCATCAGCGATTTCCAGCGCGGCCGCTATGCCGATGCGGTCGCGGTCTGGCAGCGTCTGCTGCCGCTGCTGCCGGCCGGTTCGCAGATCGCCCAGGCGGTCAGCCAGCAGGTGGCACTGGCGCAAGCGCGCGGCGGTCTGCCACCCACCATCGCGGCGACCAGCACCGCGCCGGCTGCCGTAACCTCGGTCCCCGCGGCGAATTCGGCGACGGCGCCCCGCCTGCGGGTCACGGTCGGCATCGCGCCGACTCTCGCCGGGCGCGTGCCCGCCGACGCGGTGCTGTTCGTGTTCGCACGCGCGCCGGGGGGCCCGCCGATGCCGCTGGCGGTGCGCAAGCTTCCCGCACGGCTGCCGGCGACCGTGGTCCTGACCGACGGCATGGGCATGTCGCCGGCGATGAACCTGTCGTCGGTCCGCGACGTGGTGATCACCGCGCGCATTTCCGCATCCGGACAGCCGCTGCCGCACGCGGGCGATCTCGAAGGGCGCAGTGCGACCGTGCCGGTGCGGCAGACGACGCCGGTCATGATCACCATCGACAAGGTGCTTTGAGTCCGGGGCCGTCCATGACCTCCGAGCACTGGAACGAGCGCTACGGCGAGGATGCCTACCACTACGGCACCGCACCCAACGCTTGGCTGGCGAGCCAGGGCTGGCGCCTGCCGCGCACCGGCGATGCCTTGGCCATCGCCGACGGCGAAGGCCGCAACGGTGTCTGGCTGGCGGAGCAAGGGCTGGCGACCACCAGCCTCGACCAGTCATCCAGGGGTCTGGACAAGGCGCGCGCCCTGGCGCAGCAACGCGGCGTGACCCTGGCGACGCTGCAGGCGGATCTCGCGCACTTCGAGTGGCCGCACGCGGCGTATGACGTGATGGCCAGCATCTATGTGCATCTGCCGGCCGCCTTGCGTGCTCGCACCCACGCCGGCTGTGCGCAGGCGCTGAGGCCCGGCGGCCTGCTGATCCTCGAGGCCTTCGCACCGGAGCAGATGCAATGCCATTCCGGCGGCCCGCGCGACCCCGCACTGCTCTATACCGCCGAACTGTTGCGCGGCGACTTCCCGGGACTGGATATCCTCGAACTGCTCAGCGGCGAAGTGCTGCTGGCCGAGGGTCGCGGCCACGCCGGGCCCGCTCGCGTCGTGCGCCTGCTGGCCCAGCGACCGCGCTAGCATCGCGTCACGCGCGGGCAGTGCCGCGCCACCGGAACGACGCATGCACGCGTGGCAGCTGTGGGCGACCGACGTGGCCCTCACCATCCTCTCGATGTGGCTGGCGTCGAAGCTGACCGCGCTGCCCGCCAGCCTGCGCGAGATCGCGATCCCGGCGATGGCGGCCGCGCTGGTCGCACTGATTCCCGGTCTTGCCGGCTGGTTGCTGTCGATCGCGGTGCTGTTCGGGCTGCTGCGCCGCTTTACTGAAGCCCCGCTGTTCCCCGACATCGCGCTGATGGTGGTGGTGTCACGTGCGCTCTGGCTGCTGATGTCGATGAGTCTGCTGCGCGCGGCGGTGTGACCTCGGCAAGCGCATCAGTCGATTGATTTGCGCTATCGAGACCGTCCAAACAATCAATTTCCATCGCGACCACCACAGGCACAGACTTGCGCTGGATTCAAACGACCCAAGGCAGAGTAACCATGGCAACCGAGACCCAATGCCCGTTC
The DNA here is from genome assembly GCA_021815695.1 of Pseudomonadota bacterium. Taxonomy (GTDB): domain Bacteria; phylum Pseudomonadota; class Gammaproteobacteria; order Xanthomonadales; family Rhodanobacteraceae; genus Metallibacterium. Next base: position 5,350 of record JAKAZT010000019.1, on the reverse strand, counting down.
GCACCCACCGCCGCCAACACTCCGACCCCCCGTGACTGGTGGCCCGACCAGCTCAATCTGGACATCCTGCACCAGCAGTCGATCGAGTCCGACCCGATGGGCGCGGCGTTCGACTACGCCAGGGAATTCGAGACGCTCGACCTCGACGCCGTGGTCAAGGACCTGAAAGCGCTGATGACCGATTCGCAGGACTGGTGGCCAGCCGACTATGGCCACTACGGCCCGCTGTTCATCCGCATGGCCTGGCATGGGGCCGGCACCTACCGCGTCGGCGACGGGCGCGGCGGCGCGGGTGGCGGCCAGCAGCGCTTCGCCCCGCTCAACAGCTGGCCGGACAACGTCAACCTCGACAAGGCCCGGCGCCTGCTGTGGCCGATCAAGCAGAAGTACGGCCGCAAGATCTCCTGGGCCGACCTGATGATCCTGGCCGGCAACGTTGCGCTGGAGTCGATGGGCTTCAAGACGTTCGGCTTCGGCGGCGGCCGCGCCGACCAATGGGAGCCCGATGCCGCCGTCTACTGGGGCGCCGAGAGCACCTGGCTGGCCGAGGACAAGCGCTACACCGGCGGCCAGCGCGATCTGGAAAACCCGCTCGCCGCGGTGCAGATGGGCCTGATCTACGTCAACCCCGAAGGCCCGGGCGGCAAGTCCGATCCACTGGCCTCCGCCCGCGACGTGCGCGAAACCTTCGCGCGCATGGCGATGAATGATTACGAGACCGTGGCACTCACCGCCGGCGGCCACACCTTCGGCAAATGCCATGGCGCCGGCCCTGCCGCTCAGGTCGGCCCTGCGCCCGAGGGCGCCGCAGTCGAGGAGATGGGCCTGGGCTGGATCAGCAAGCACGGGAGCGGCAAAGGCGGCGACCAAATCGGCAGCGGCCTGGAGGGCTCGTGGACGCCAACCCCGACGCAGTGGGACATGAGCTATTTCGACATGCTGTTCGGCAACGAGTGGGAGCAGACCACGACACCGGCCGGCGCGCACCAGTGGACGCCCAAGCAGCACACCGACGGAAATATGGCGCCGGCCGCTGACGATGCCGCGAAAAAAGTACCGATCATGATGACCGACGCCGACATGGCGATGCGCGTGGACCCGGCCTACGAGAAAATCGCGCGCCACTTCCACAAGCATCCCGACGAGTTCGCCGATGCCTTCGCCCGCGCGTGGTTCAAGCTCACCCACCGCGACATGGGCCCGCGCGCGCGCTACCTCGGCAAGCTGGTACCCAGGGAAGAGCTGATCTGGCAAGACCCGGTTCCCGCCGTCGACCATCCGCTGATCGACGCCGACGACATCGCCGCGCTCAAGGCCAAGCTGCTGGCGAGCGGCCTGTCGATCCCGCAGCTGGTCCGCACCGCCTGGGCTGCGGCGTCCACCTTCCGCGGCAGCGACAAGCGCGGCGGCGCCAATGGCGCGCGCATCCGCCTCGCGCCGCAGAAAGACTGGGAAGTCAACCAGCCGGCCGAGCTGGCCGAGGTGCTTGGCAAGTTCGAAGCCATCCGGACGGCGTTCAACGCGCAGGCGCGCGGCGGCAGGAAGGTCTCGCTGGCTGACCTGATCGTGCTGGGCGGTGTTGCGGCGGTTGAAGAGGCGGCCAGGAAAGGCGGCGTGGCAGTCAGCGTGCCGTTCTCGCCAGGCCGCACCGACGCCACGCAGGAGCAGACCGATGCGCAATCGTTCGCGGTGCTCGAGCCCGGGGCAGACGGCTTCCGCAACTACACGCGCAAGGGCTACGAAGGCCATGCCGCCGAGTTGCTGGTGGACAAGGCGCAGCTGCTCAACCTCAGCGCACCGGAAATGACCGTGCTGATCGGCGGCATGCGCGCGCTCAACGCCAACGTCGGCCAGTCCCGGCACGGCGTGTTCACCAGACGCCCGGAGACGCTGTCCAACGACTTCTTCGTCAACCTGCTCGACATGGGCACGAAGTGGCAACGCGCCGGTGCCGAAGGTGCGCTGGAAGGACGCGACCGCAAGACCGGCGAGCTGAAATGGACCGCCACCGTGGCCGATCTGGCGTTCGGCTCCAACTCGCAGCTGCGGGCCCTGGCCGAGGTCTACGCCAGCAACGACGCCCATGCCAAGTTCGTCCACGACTTCGTCGCTGCCTGGAACAAGGTGATGAACCTGGACCGCTTCGATCTTGCGTGACCACGGACGATCGACCCGCAGGATCGGAACACGGCGGCGTGCCTGACAGCTGCCGGGCGGTCTGATCGGAAGCAGCAGGTGCAGGCGCCGCGGCCCGATGGGGTCGCGGCGTTCATGCCTTCGCCATCAGGATCTGGCGGCCGAAGTCGCCGATCATGAACACCGCGAGCAGCAGCAGGCCGGCGGCAAAGATGCGCTTGACCAGAGTCTGCGGCAGTCGCGCGGCGAGGTGATTGCCGAGCAGCCCGCCTGCGGCTCCGATCGCGGCGACGATCAGCAGCTCGCGATAATCCAGAGGCCCGTGATAGACCCGCACGTACTGGAAAAACCCGGCGAAGGAATTGAGCGCGATGATCACCAGACTGGTGCCGGTGCCGCGCAGCAAATCGAGGCCGCCGAACAGCACCAGCGCCGGCACGATCAGAAAACCGCCGCCGATTCCGACGATGCCGGTCAGCGCGCCGACGGCAATTCCCAGCACGACCAGCCTCAGCGGATGCACGCGATGATCCGGATCGTGCGGCGGCAGGCGCTGGCGCAGCATGGCGATGCCGGCGATCAGCATGATCAGCGCAAACAGGAACAGCTGCAGCATGCCCTGCATGTGATTGCCGATCAGCGCACCAAGCATCGCGCCCGCCGCGCCCGGAATACCGAAATACAGCGTGCTGCGCCAGTCGATCTGCCGCCGCAACCCGCGCTGTACTGCCGCCGCCGCGCTGATCGCGCCGACCACCAGCAGCGAGCCGACCACTGCCTGCTTGTCCGCCATGCCCAGCAGATAGTGCAGCACCGGCACGGTCAGGATCGAACCGCCCGAGCCCAGCAGCCCGAGGCTGATGCCGATGGACAATGCGCCCAGCAGTGCTGCCAGCATCACGTGCTCCTAGACGGTCGGACAGGGTGACCGCGCGGCAAGTCCCCGGCCTGACCGCATCCGCAGTCTGCCATGGCCGCATGGCAGGTGCGCCTGTACTAAATTGGACGAACTGCGATACAGGTCCGGAGACACATCGTGCACCCCGAGTTCACGCCGTTCTTCCATGCCGCCAGTTCGACCTGGAGCTACGTGGTCAGCGACCCGGACAGCGGCGCGGCCGCGGTGATCGATCCCGTGCTCGACTTCGACTGCGCCGCGGGCAGTTCCGGCACCGCTTCGGCCGATGCCATCATCGCGCACGTGCACGCGTCACGGCTGAGCGTGGCATGGATTCTCGAAACCCACGCCCATGCCGATCACCTGACGGCGGCGCCCTACCTCAAGCGCCGCCTCGGCGGCCGCATCGCCATCGGCGCCGGCATCCGATCGGTGCAGGCGCACTTCGCCGCCGTGCTCGGCTTCGAGCCCGGTTTTCGCAGCGATGGATCGCAATTCGACCACCTGTTCGCCGACGACGAGCGCTTTGCCATCGGCGCACTCGCCGCGCAGGCGCTGGCGGTGCCGGGACATACCAGCGACAGCGTCGCCTACCGGATCGGCGACGCCCTGTTCGTGGGCGACAGCCTGTTCATGCCCGATGTCGGCACCGCGCGCTGCGATTTTCCCGGCGGCGACGCGGGCATGCTCTTTGACTCGATCCGGCGCCTGCTCGCGCTGACGGATGACACCCGGATCTTTGTCTGTCACGACTACCCGCCAGCGGGTCGCGGACCCCGTTGCCAGACCACGGTGCGCGAGCAGCGCACCACCAGCATCCATGTCCGTGACGGCATCGATCGCGACGCGTTCATCGCCCTGCGCACGGCGCGCGATCGCAGCCTGGGCATGCCGAATCTGCTGTATCCGGCCATCCAGGTGAACGTGCGCGCCGGCATGCTGCCACCGGCGGAGGCCAACGGCGTGGCCTATCTCAAGATTCCGTTGACGCCTGCCGCCGGCACCGCGGAATGAAACCCATGCGCGGTCCGGCTCAGCTGCGCGTATCGAGGCCGTCGTTGTAGGGCAGCTTGAGGTGCCCCCAGCGCACCAGCAGTACGGCGAAGGCAATCAACACGATGGCGATCGCCGAGGCCAGCACCTCGGGCCACGGCAGCGACTGCTCCATCATCATGTGCCGGGCCAGTGCGACCATCGCGATGTACAGCGGCATGCGCACCGGCAACTTGCCGGCACGCCAGTACACCTCGACCATCGACACGATTTCGAGATACATGAACAGCAGCAGCAGATCGGTGACGTTGGCGGCGCGCCGCGCCACCATCGCGCCGACCTCGCTGTAACCGGCCAGCAACGTGGCGGCAACGATTACGAGCAGGCCGCACCGTTCAATCACTCGCAGGATCATCGCCATGCCTCCGCGCCGCGTTCCGGATGTCCAGCCTTTCATGTCCGCATGACACGCATCATGACCGTCTCCGTTGACAGGTGACCTCGTCACCTCGCTGGTGCAACCCGCGGGTCGCCGGCTGCAGACAGCGACGCCGCACCGCGGCGCTGCAAGTAGACGAAGTACAGCAGCGGAATCACCACCAGGGTCAGCACGGTCGACACCAGAATGCCGAACACCAGCGACACCGCCAGGCCCTGGAAGATCGGATCGCCGAGGATGAAGAACGCCCCCAGCATCGCCGCCAGCGCGGTCAGCACGATGGGTTTGGCGCGCACGGCGCCGGACTCGATCACCGCCTGCTCCAGCGAGTGCCCGCTGGCCAGCGCGTGGTTGATGAAGTCCACCAGCAGGATCGAGTTGCGCACGATGATGCCGGCCAGCGCGATCATGCCGATCATCGAGGTGGCGGTGAACTGCGCACCCATCAGCCAGTGCCCCGGCATCACGCCGATCACCGTCAGCGGGATCGGCGCCATGATCACCAGCGGCACGACATAGCTGCGGAACTGCCCGACCACCAGGAAATAGATCAGCACCAGGCCGACCGAATAGGCGATGCCCATGTCGCGGAAGGTCTCGTAGGTGATCTGCCACTCGCCGTCCCACTTGATCGAGTAGCTCGACCCGTTGGCCGGCGGCGCGATGAAGTGCTGCCCGAGATGATGGCCATCGAAGGTGCGGCTGCCGATGGCGCCGACCATGCGGAACATGCCGTACAGCGGGCTGTCCTCGCGTCCGGCATCGTCGCCGGTGACGAAGGTGTAGGGCAGCAGGTCCTTGTGATAGACCGCGTCGTCCAGCGGCTCGTTGACGACCTTGACCACCTCCGACAGCGGGATCAGCTGGCCGGTCTGCGAGCGCAC
>JAKAZT010000113.1 GCA_021815695.1 Pseudomonadota bacterium | reverse complement strand
GGGTTCGGCAGCACCGAGGCCAGCAGCGCCGCTTCGTGCTCGTTCAACCGCGCCGGTGGCTTGTGGAAATAGATACGGCTGGCGGCGTCGACGCCGTAGATGCCGTTGCCCAACTCGGCGATGTTCATGTAGATCTCGAGAATGCGGCGCTTCGGCAGGTTCAGTTCCAGCAGCACGGTGAAATAGGCCTCGATGCCCTTGCGCACGAAGCTGCGGCCGCCCCACAGGAACAGGTTCTTGGCGGTCTGCTGGGTGATCGTGCTGGCGCCGCGCAGGCGATCGCCTTCCTCGGCCTGGTCGATCGCGTCGCGAATCTCGCCAAAGTCGAAACCGTAGTTGCCGGGGAAGGTCTGGTCCTCGCTGGCGACCATTGCCAGCGGAACCACCGGTGCCACCGCGCGCCACGGTACCCAGTGGTAGTGCAGGGCGAAACCGCGCTCGCCGCGCCAATGCGCGCCGAGCCAGCGCTCGATCATGAACGCGCTGGTCAGCGGCGGCACGAAGCGCAGGCTGAGTACCGCCAGCTCGGTGACTGCCAGCCAGATCAGCGCGGCAATCGTCAGCCCGCGCAGCCAGCGGCGTTTGCGCGAGCGCGTCGGGGCGGGGGAACGGGTGGCGGACATGCGGACAACCGGGGCAAGGCGCGGCAAGTATAGGCGGTGACCGGCGCGCGCCGGCTTGGGTTCATCGCGCGCGACCCCACCTTTTCGGGTTCTCCGCCGGATCACCGCCCATGCCGACCACCGCCCACGACCAGTTGCACCGTTTCCTGCTCGAACGCGCCGGCGTGCGTGGCGCCCTGGTGCGTCTGGGCCCGTCCTGGCGCGAGGTGGCCGGGCGCGGCGACTATCCGCAGCCCCTGCGCGATCTGCTCGGTCAGGCGCTGGCGGCCAGCGCGCTGCTCACGGCCCACATCAAGTTGCAGGGCAGCCTGTCGATCGAACTGAAGAGCCAGGGCCCGCTGCGACTGCTGTTCGCCGAATGCAGCGAGGCCGGCCACATCCGCGGACTGGCGCGCTGGCAGGCGCCGTTGCCCGAGCCGCTGGATCTGGGCGCGCAGCCCGGCGCGCTGCTGGCGATCACGCTCGGCAGCGTCGAGCAAGGGACCCGCTACCAGGGTCTGGTCAGCGTGCGTTCGGCGCCCTTCGCCGCCCTGCTCGAAGACTATTTCGCGCAATCCGAGCAATTGCCGACCCGCATCGTGCTGGCCAGCGGCGCCGATGGCGCTGCGGGGCTGCTCTTGCAGCAACTGCCGGGCGAGCGTGGCGACGATGACGCCTGGAACCGGATCGGCCATCTCACCGCGACCCTCGGCGAGGATGAACTGCTGGCGTTGCCGGCGGCCGAACTGCTGCGTCGCCTCTACCACGAGGAAACGCCACGCCTGCTCGGCGCCTCGCCGCTCGGTTTCGGCTGCGGCTGCTCGCGCGATCGCGTCGAGGCCGTGCTGCGTGCACTGGGCCGCGAGGAGGTCGAGGCCGCGCTCGCGGCCAGCGGCGGCATGGTCGAGGTGACCTGCGAATTCTGCGACGCGCGCTACCGATTCGATCCGGTTGACGTCGCCCGGGTGGTCAGTGCCAGTCCGAGCGCGCCGGCCTCGGATACCCCGCACTGAGTTCAGCCGATGGCGGGAACCGCCGCGGCCGCCACGCCCCAGGTGTCGGCGGATTTCGGTTCGGCGAACAGAAAGCCCTGGCCGAACACGCAACCCAGGGCGGCCAGGGTGCGCCGTTGCGCTTCGGTCTCGATACCCTCGGCAATGACCTGCATGCCCAGCGAGTGCGCGAGGGCGAGAATCGCGCGCACCACCACCAGGGTGCCACCCTCTTGCCCCTGCGCCGGCAGGCCAATGATGAACGAGCGGTCGATCTTCAGGGACTGCAGCGGATACTGGTGCAGGTAGCTGAGCGATGAGTAACCGGTACCGAAGTCGTCCAGGGCGATGCCGATGCCCTGTTCGCGCAGCAGGCCGAGCGTGCATTTGACCGTGGCCGGGCTCTCCAGCAGGGTGCGCTCGGTGACCTCGACGCGCACGCATGCGGGTTGGACTCGGTGGCGGTCGAACAGATCCAGCAGGCGCGGTGCCAGTTCGTCACTGCGAAAATGCCGTCCCGACAGATTGATGCTGACGAAGCCGCCCTCCGCGGTCAGCAGCGGGATCTGCGCCGCGACCTGCTCGAACATCATCCAGTCGATCGCCTCCGAGGATCCGTTGTCCTCGGCGACGCCGAGAAATTCGCCCGGTGCCAGCACGCCGCGCACCGGGTGGCGCCAGCGCAACAATGCCTCGAAGCCGGCGACGCGACCGTCCTCGAGGCTGACGATCGGCTGATAGAACGGCTCGAACTCGCCACGCGCCAGCGCACGCCGCAGGTCCACCTCGAGTTCCAGCAGGCTGACCGCCTCGCGGCGCAGGCGCTCGTCGAAGATCGCGTAGCGCTGGCGACCCTCGGCCTTGGCCCGGTACATCGCCGAGTCGGCGTCGCGCAGCAGTTCCTCGGGGCGCCGGTAGTGCGGCGCCGCCAGCGCGATGCCGATCGATGTCGAGGTGAACATCTCCTTTGCACCGAGGCGGAACGGCGCGCGCATCGCGGTGATGATGCGGTCGGCCACGCGCTCGGCTTCGCCAACGTCGGCGATGCCCTCGACCAGCACGGCAAACTCGTCACCGCCGAGGCGGGCCACGACATCCTGTGATTTCAGGCAGGCGCGGATGCGCCCCCCGGCCTGGAACAGCAGGTCGTCGCCGACCAGGTGACCGACCGAGTCGTTGATCACCTTGAAACGGTCGAGATCGAGAAACAGCACCGCGAACAGCCGCTCCGGGTCGATGCGGTGGCGATCCAGCGCGTGTTCCAGACGTTGCATCAGCAGGGCGCGATTGGGCAGGCCGGTGAGGGTGTCGTGCAGGGCCTCGTATTTCAGCCGGCGCTCGGCGCGTTCGCGTTCGGCCACCTGTTCGCGCAGGTCGCGATTGGCCATCGCCAGCGCGCGCGTACGCTCGCCGACACGGCGCTCGAGATCGGTGTTGGCCTGCTTGAGCGACTCCGCGGCGCGTTTGCGGTCGAGTGCATTGGCGATCTGATAACTGACGAAGGTCAGCAGATCCTGGTCGCGCGCGGTGTAGCGATGCTCCGGCGTGTAGCTCTGCACCGTCAGCACGCCGACCGTGCGCTCGCCGATGATCAGCGGCACGCCCAGCCAGCATTCGGCGGTGGCGCCGCTGGCGACAATCTCGCCGCAGGCATGCATGCGTTCGATGTCGCTGCGGTGGGCCAGCTGTGCGGTGCCGTGCTGCAGCACGTATTCGGTCATGCCGCGACCCAGCCGGCGCGGTCTCCGGCTCGGGTCGCGCTCGTCCACCGAATAAGGGAAGGTCAGCTCCTCACCGTTGTCGGAAAGCAGGGCGATGTAGAAATTGCGCGCGTAGAGCAGCCCGCCCACGACGCGATGCATGGCTGCGTAGAACGCTTCCAGGCTTTCGGTGGTTCCGGCCAGTTCGGCGATGCGAAACAGCGCTGCCTGCAGGCGCTCGCCGCGCTGGCGTTCCAGCACTTGCTGCTGCAGCACGCGGTTGGCCTCGCGCAGGGCCTCGGTACGCTCGGTCACGCGCCGCTCCAGTTCGGCCTGCGCCTCGCGCCGTTCCAGCGCCGTCTGGATGTGCTGCGCGACATAGCTCAGCAGAGCACGGTCCTCCTCACGGTAGCGGGCATCTTCGCGATAGCTCTGCACGGCGATGCAGCCGACGGTCTCCTGCCCCCGCAGCAGTGGTACGCCGAGAAAGTCGACACAGGTCGGGCCATTGGGCAGGAAGGGTCCCTGCACCGCGGCGGCGATGGCATCGAGCGGGCCCATCAGCGCGCGGCCGCCACGGATCAGGTGCCAGGTTGCGCTGTGCCGCATGTCGTCGAGCGGATAGGGCCGCAGCGGGTCCGGCGGCTCGCGATCGGCGATGTCGGCGTAATAGGCGAAGCGGACACTGTCGCTGCGCGCGTCATGCAGCGCGATGAAGAAGTTCTCGGCGTAGGTCAGCGAGCCGACGATTTCGTGCAGGGTGCGCAGGACCGCGCTCAGCTCGCGCTGGGCGCTGGCCTGCTCGGCGATGGCGTACAGTGCGCGCTGCAGGCGGTCGGCCTTCTCCAGGTGTGCGACGGTGGCCTGCAGGCGGTCGCGCCGCAGCATCTGCTCGCGCCGCTGTTCCGCCAGTTCACGCAGCCATTCAAGCAGGGCGGGCGCCTTGGTCGCCGCCGCGGGCGATTGCAGCACGGGCAATGCGTCCGGCGTGTCGCCGGGAATGACGCGCGTCCCCGGCGCCCAGGCGCGGGCAGCCTGGCCCAGCGCGACGGCCAGTTCGGCGACATCGTCGGCCCGCAACAGCCTCTGCAGGGCGTCGTGGGGAGAGGCCGCAGCGAGCGGGGCGTTCGGCAACGGCGACATCCTGGCCAAAGTGCGAAAGGGCTAACAGTCTGGCCCCGGGCGCAGGGTCAGGCTGTTAGTAAATCGTAAATCGCTGTAAACTGACAGCGGCAAGCATACGGAACTGCGGTCCCGCGTCACGGTCCCATCGAAGCCGACACTCATCCCCAGCCATGCGTCGTTTTCTCGCCACTCTGATGACGTTCCTGCTCGCGGCCGTGGCCGTGTGGCCGGCGTTCGTGCTGGCGGCGCCGGCCGACACCGCGGCGGCCGAATCGCGCCGGTTGGCGGATCAACTGCTCAAGCAGGCACCGACCCAGGTCGCCGAAATCGCCCCCGGCGTGGTCCTGCCGCTGTGGCGGTCCCCGGATGGTCGTCTCCTGGCGATCGTGGCGTCCTCGTCTCAGCAGCAGTGGACTCCATTGCGCGCCCGCGCTCCCTTGTTCAACTCGGCGCTCGATTTCCGCGCCGTCGATGCCAGCACCTTTCTCTATAGCGGCCTGCGCTTCGAACTGCCCGGTGGCATGCATGCCGGCGCCGCGCTGGTACAGCATCAGCTGCAGATGCCCGGTTGCGTGGCCGCCCAGCCCGGCGTCCGCGGCTCGCTGTGCTTGCAGAATCACGCGGCAGGCGGCGTGATGGGCGGCGAAGTCAACGCCGGCTTCAGCCGGGGCGCGGCTGGAGTGAACATCGCCCTCGGACTGTCGCGTCCTGCCGGCGGCTCGCTACTGGGGGGCACGCCGACGCTGGCCCCGCTCTATGGCGCCTACATGGCCGAGCCGCTGGGCGGCCTGCCCCTCGGACTGCTGGGTACCAGCACCACTCTGCGTGCGCAGGGCCACATGACGCTCGGCGAAACGCGCCTGGAGCTGGGTGCCGGTTATGGTCAACTGCAGCCTCGCAGCGATCTGCCCTTGGCGTTCAGCGGGCTGACCGAGCGCTCGCTGAGCTTCGGCGTGGATCGCGGCACCATCAGCGGCGTGATCACCGGTCGCGTGCTGCAGCCCAATGCCCTGATCGGCATTCCCGGTGGTCCCTATCAGCACTGGAGCACCATCGATCTGGGCATCACCTGGCGCCTGCCATGGCAGGGTGCCCTGAGCGTCGGCACCCAGAACCTGTGGTCGTTCGGTACTCC
>JAKAZT010000112.1:4044-5634 GCA_021815695.1 Pseudomonadota bacterium | reverse complement strand
GTGTTCGCCTTGCGCGATGCGGCCGATCGTGCGCGCGGCGCGACGGCTTGCGTCACGCTGGAACCCTGCGCGCACCACGGCCGCACGCCGCCCTGCGCCGAGGCCCTGATCGCCGCGGGCGTGGCGCGGGTGGTGATCGCAGCGGAGGATCCGTTCCCGCGGGTGGCCGGACGCGGCATCGCGATGCTGCGCGACGCGGGCATCGCCGTCGATGTCGGCCTGATGCGCGAGGCCGCGCGCGAACTCAACCGCGGCTTCATCAGCCGCATCGAACGCGGCCGCCCCTGGGTGCGGGTCAAGCTGGCGATGAGTCTCGATGGACGCACCGCGCTGGCGGACGGCACCTCGAAATGGATCACCGGCGCGGCTGCACGCGCCGACGTGCAGCGCTGGCGTGCGCGCAGCTCGGCGATCCTCACCGGCGCCGGCAGCGCGCGCGCCGACGATCCGCGGCTGACGGTGCGTCTGCGCGCGCGCGATCCACTCCCCCCGGAAGGAAGAGGGCGGGACGGAAGGGCGAAGCGGTCACAAGCATTGATCCATGAAGCCGCCGCCAGTCGGCATCCTGCCTCCTCCTCGATTGCTGCACGCGATGCCATTCAAGACATCGCATCAGCGCAGCAACCTCGACCGCTGCGCGTGCTGCTCGATGCGCGGCTGGATGCACTGGCGCCCGGCGCGGCCCTGCTCGACGGCAGCGCGCCGACGCTGATCCTGCACGCAGCCGCGGCAGTGCCGGCGCATGCCGGCTATGCACAGGCCGAGTGCGTCGCGGTTGAAACCCGTGACGGCCGCCTCGATCTGGATGCCGTGCTGGCCCTGCTCGCTGCGCGCGGCTGCAACGAAGTCCAGGTCGAGTCCGGGCCGGTTCTGGCCGGTGCGCTGTTCGCGGCGGGCCGGGTCGATGAGTTGCTGCTGTACATCGCGCCGCGCCTGCTGGGCGACAGCGCGCGCGCCTTGCTCGCGCTGCCGCCGTTGCCGGCAATGGCGGACTCGCCGGCGCTGCGCATGATCGACCGGCGCGCGATCGGCGATGACCTGCGCCTGCTGTTGCGTCCACACTGAGGGAGTCCGCATGTTCACCGGCATCATCCATTCGGTCGGCCGCGTGATCAGCCTCGAACCGCGCGGTGGCGACCTGCGTCTGCAGGTGGACGCGGGCGCTCTGGATCTGGCGGATGTCGCCCTCGGCGACAGCATCGCGGTAGCGGGCGTGTGCCTGACCGCGATCGCGCTCGATGGCGGCCGCTTCGCTGCCGATGTCTCGCAGGAAACGCTGACGCATACCACGCTGGGCGATCTCAAGCACGGCGATGCCGTCAATCTGGAGAAGGCGCTGCGGCTGGCCGATCGCCTCGGAGGCCATCTGGTCTCGGGCCATGTCGATGGCGTCGGCCGGGTGGTTTCGGTGCACCCCGATGCGCGTTCGCAGCGCTGGGTGTTTGCGGCCCCGGCAGCACTCGCGCGCTACATCGCCGCCAAGGGCTCGATCTGCGTCGATGGCACCAGTCTCACCGTCAACGAGGTCGAGGACTCGCGGTTCGGCGTCAATCTGATCCCGCACACGATCGCGCAGACCACGTTCGCGAC
>JAKAZT010000112.1:0-3944 GCA_021815695.1 Pseudomonadota bacterium | reverse complement strand
GCGGAGAAGGTGCGCCCCGAGGACATCAACTTCATGGCGCGCGAGGCGCGCGGGCTGATCTGTCTGGCGCTGACCGAGCAGCGCTGTCGCCAGCTCAGTCTCAAGCCGATGGTCAGCGACAACACCTCGCTGCACCACACCAACTTCACGGTGTCGATCGAGGCGGCCGCGGGCGTGACCACCGGCATCTCGGCCTACGACCGTGCGCATACCGTGCAGACCGCGGTGCGAGCGGACGCCCGTCCGGAGCACCTGACCCAGCCCGGCCACATCTTTCCGCTGACCGCCCAGCCCGGCGGCGTGCTCACCCGTGCCGGCCATACCGAGGCCGCCAGCGACCTTGCCGGACTGGCGGGCCACGAACCGGCCGGGGTGCTGGTCGAAATCCTGCATGACGACGGCAGCATGGCGCGGCGACCGGATCTCGAAGTGTTCGCCAGGAAGCACGGCCTGCGCATCGGCACGATCGCCGATCTGATCCGCCATCGCCTGCGGACCGAGCAGACCGTGCAGCGCGTGCACCAGGAAGACGTCGCCACCGAGTTCGGCGCCTTCCGGTTGATCGTCTACCGCGACACCCTCAAGCGCTGCCTGCACTTCGCCCTGGTGCGCGGTCGCATCGACGACGGCATGCCGGTGCTGACCCGCGTGCACGTGCGCAACACCCTGTCCGACGTGCTGCATCTGCAGCGCGAGGATCTCGGCCTGACCGTGACCGCGGCATTGCGCCGGGTCGCCGCCGAGGGCCGCGGCGTGGTCGTGGTGCTGGCCGGCGAGGACAGCAGCGAGACCCTGGTGGAACGACTGGCGCGCCGGCCGGCAGCCGACGACAAGGCGGCGTCGCAGCAGCAATGGCGCCAGCTCGGGCAGGGCGCGCAGATCCTCGCCGATCTCGGCGCGCACCGGCTGATCGTGCTGGGCACGCCGCGCCGGCTGGTCGGTCTGGCCGGTTTCGGGCTGGAGGTGGTCGGCCACGTCGAGCATCCGGAACTGCCGGGCTGATCGGGCGGCGCGCGCCGCAGCGACCGTCGAGCCACTACACTGCACGTCCTTCATCAGCGAGTGCGTCTGCCGTGTCCGACGATCGACCCCCGGCCGCAGCCGAGGCCGTGTCCCCCGCAGGCGCACGCTATGCCGTGATCGCCAGCCGCTGGAACGCGCCCGTCGTCGAGGCGCTGCTCGCGGGCGCCCGTCGCGCCTTCGCCGCGCAGGGCGTGGCGGCCACGGCGGTGGATGTCTGGCGCGTGCCGGGGGCCTGGGAGCTGCCGGTACTGGCCGCGCACCTGGCTGCGCAGGGCCGCCATGCCGCGATCATCGCCCTGGGTTGCGTGGTGCGCGGCGACACCCGTCATTTCGAGCAGGTCGCCGACGGCTGCGCCGAGGGCCTGATGCGCGTGGCGGTGGAAATGCGCCTGCCGGTGCTCAACGGCGTGCTGGCGGTGGAGCGCGAAGCCGATGCGCTTGCCCGCGCCGGGGGCGCTCACGGCAACAAGGGCGAGGAAGTCGCGCTGGCGGCGATCGCGATGGCCGCGCTCTGGAGTTCGCTGTGAATCCGCACGCACGGACCGACGGACTCGATCTCGCCGCGCGCTCGCGTGCGCGCCGGCGCGCGGTGCAGGCGCTGTACGCCTGGCAGGTCGGCGGCAATCGCATGCCGGCGGTGATCGAGGAGTTTCGCCACGAGCAGGACATGGAGATCGCCGACCTCGCCTACTTCGAGGACCTGTTGTGCGGCGTCGAGAGCCACTGCGCCGAGCTGGACGCGGGGCTGCTGCCGTTTCTCGATCGCGGCATCGCCGAGGTCGATCCGATCGAGCGCGCCGTGCTGCGGCTGGCCGCCTATGAGTTGCGCCATCGACCGGATGTGCCGTACCGGGTGGTGATCAACGAGGCGATCGAGGTCAGCAAGCGTTTCGGCGCGGAACACGGCCACACCTATGTCAACGGCGTGCTCGACAAGCTGGCCACGCACTGGCGCGAGGCCGAGTACCGCGCCGGCGGGCGCTGAACGCTGCGCGATCCGCAGGGGGCGCGATGGGCGAATTCGATCTGATCGAGGCGATCCGCGTGCGTACCGCGCTGCGTCGCGACGATGTGCGCCTGGGCATCGGTGACGACGCCGCGCTGCTGGCGCCGCCGGCGGGACATCTGCTGGCGTCGAGCATCGACACCCTGGTCGAAGGCGTGCACTTTCCCGCCGGCACCGCACCCGAGGATCTCGGCTGGAAGGCGCTGGCGGTCAATCTTTCCGACCTCGCCGCGATGGGCGCCACCCCGGCCTGGGCTTTGCTGGCGCTGACCCTGCCGGCCGCCGATACGCGTTTCGTCGAACGCTTCGCCGACGGTTTCGCCGAGCTCGCGCGCATGCACTCGCTGGCGCTGGTCGGCGGCGACACCACCCAGGGACCACTCAGCATCAGCGTGGCCGTGCACGGTTTCGTGCCGGCCGCCGCCGCGCTGACCCGCACCGGCGCGCGTGCCGGCGATCTGCTGATGGTCACCGGCACGCTGGGCGACGCCGCGGCCGGGCTGGTCTGCCTGGACCGTCAGCACGCGCGCGCCGATGCGTTGCTGGCCGCGCCCAATGGCACCCGCGAGGCGCTGCTGGCCCGGCTCAACCGGCCGACTCCGCGCGTGGCCGCAGGCCAGGCCTTGCGCGGCGTTGCCAGCGCCTGCATCGACATTTCCGACGGCCTGCTGGCGGACCTCGGCCACCTGTGCACGGCCGGTGCTGTCGGTGCCGAGATCGACGCCGCAACGCTGCCGCTGTCGTCGGCGCTGCTGACCCTGTTCGACGATGACGCGCGCACGGGTTTTGCGCTGGCCGGCGGCGACGACTACGAACTGTGCTTCAGCGTGGCGCCCGAGCGCGCCGCTGCCGCGACCGCCGACCTCGCGCGGCTGGGCTGCGGAGTCACCCCTGTCGGCCGCATCGTCGCCACGCCGGGCCTGCATGTGCGGGGCGCCGACGGTCGCGAGCTGGCGCCGCCGCGGCGCGGCTACGAGCACTTCGCGCGATGAACGCAGGCCTGAGCGCCGCGCAGCGCCGCAGCCTGCTGGCGCACGCCGACGGCTGGATCGCGCTCGGCTTCGGCAGCGGGCTGGTGCCGCGCGCCCCGGGCACCGCCGGTTCGCTGGCGGCGCTGCTGCCGTGGCTGGTGCTGCGCCAGTTGCCGTGGCCGCTGTATCTCGTCGCACTGGCGCTGGCGTTCGCGCTGGGCGTCTGGGCCTGCGAGCGCGCCGGCCGGCGCATCGGCGTGCACGATCCCGGTGCCTTCGTGTTCGACGAGTTCGTCGGTCAGTGGATCGCCCTGATCCCGGCGCTTCTGGCGCCGTGGTGGGCGGTGGCGGCGGGGTTCGCGCTGTTTCGCCTGTTCGACATCGCCAAGCCCTGGCCGGTGCGCTGGGCCGACCGTCACGTCGGCGGCGGTCTCGGGGTGATGCTCGACGACGTGCTCGCCGGTGCGCTGGCCGCGCTCGCGCTGGCGCTGCTGCTTGCAGTATATGGGCGTCTTTACGGCTGAACGGTCGTGTACGCAGAGCCCGATTCCGGGTTGGGCAACGAGTTCAGACCTTCCTTCGCGCTGACGTCCTGCGATCCCGAGCGACGTGTCATTCCGAATGACTAGTCATGCCGAGTGACTGGCCATGCCGAGTGACTGGCCATGCCGAGTGGCTTGTCATCCCAGATGGCTTGTCATCCCGAACGAAGTGAGGGATCTGTCCGCGCAGCGGCACGGCACACCGTCAGTGCGGCGAGGGGGCTTGGGTAGCAAGATCCTTCGGGCTGCGCCCTCAGGATGACAGCAGAGAAAAGAGGTTGTCACCCTGAGCGCAGCGAAGGGTCTTCCATGACGAGGCGAAGGGTCTTTCACTCATCCCGAATGGCTTGTCATCCCGAACGAAGTGAAGGATCTGCCCGCGCAGCGGCACGGCACACCGGC
>JAKAZT010000111.1 GCA_021815695.1 Pseudomonadota bacterium | reverse complement strand
CTCCTGCGCCATGACCTCGGCGCGGGCGACACCCGCCACGCCGCAGCGGTCGAGCCGCGGCGTGCACAAACGGTCGTCGATCACCGCAAACAGATTGGCGGCGGTGGCGGCGATCACGCGTCCTTCGGTGTCCAGCATCAGGCCCTCCGCGATCGCGGGGTCGTTCCATTCGGCACGCGCCAGCACCTGCTCCAGGCGGTTGAGATGCTTGATGCCCGCGAGCCGCGGTTGCAGGGCAAGGCGCATGTCGCAGAAGCGTAACCGGATTCCGGCGGCATACCAATGCGCCGCGACGTCCGGCGCGGCAAACGCGGCGATGATGCGGGTTGCCTGCGTCTTCTCGGGCGGCGCGTAACCGCGCGCGCCGACGCCGCGGGTCAGGGTGATGCGCAGCAACGCCCGCCCATGGACGTCGATCACCCGCGCCGCCTCGGCGGCAAGCAATGCCGGATCGGGCAACGGCAACGCCAGCCGCGCGCAGCCGGCGGCCAATCGTGCCATGTGTCGCGCCCACAGCGGCGCCTCGCCGTCCACGAACAGCACGGTCTCGAACAGGCCGTCGCCGTAGAGCAGGCCGCGATCGAGGGCCGCGACGGACGCGTCGGCAACGCCGTCCACCAGCACCCGCGCACTCATGCGTCGGCACCCAGCGCGCGCAGCAGGCCGCGCGCCTTGTGTCGCGTCTCGGCCAGCTCGTGCGCGGCATCGGAATCGGCGACGATGCCGGCGCCGGCGCGCAGTTGCACCGCCGCGCCGCGCGACTCCAGGGTGCGGATCAGGATGTTCAGATCGAGATCGCCGCAGCGATCGAGGTAGCCGAGCGCGCCGGTGTAGGGCCCGCGACCCGCATCCTCGAGCTCGGCGATGATTTCCATGCAACGCACCTTGGGACAGCCGGTGATGGTGCCGCCCGGGAAAGTGGCGGCGATCACCTGCCCCGGGGTCACGCCGGCACGCAGTCGGCCGCGCACATTGGAAACGATGTGGTGCACGTGCGCGTAGCTCTCGACCGTCATCAGCTCATCCACCGTCACCGAGCCCGGCACGCAGACACGGCCGAGATCGTTGCGCTCGAGATCGATCAGCATCACATGTTCGGCGCGCTCCTTGGGGTGGTCCGTCAGCTCGCGGATGCGCGCCGCGTCGTCATCCCCGGCAAGGCGCGGACGAGTGCCCGCAATCGGGCGGGTCTGCACCGTCTCGCCGCGCATCTCGACCAGGCGTTCGGGCGATGAGCTCGCCAGCGCCCACCCGTGCCACTGCAGCAGGCCCGCGAACGGCGCCGGATTGGCGCGACGCAGTGCCGCGTAAAGCGCCGCCGGCGCGGGCGCGGCTGCAAGCCGGGCCTGCCAGGCGCGCGAGAGGTTGACCTGGAACACGTCGCCGGCGCGCAGGTACGCATGGATGCGCGCCACAGCGTCGAGAAAACGCGCGGGCAACTCCTCGTCCATGACCTCCAGCGCGGGCAATGCCGCCTCGGCGGCGGTGCAATCGGCGCGGGCCAGGTCATCCGCCAGCATGTCGAGCCGGTGTGCGTGCCCGCGCTCGGCGACGAGCAGGGTGCGGTCGCGCGCGTGATCGACCAGCACCGCCGCGGGACAGCGCAGCGCCAGTGCGGTCGGCGCCGCGCGATCCGCAGCCGCGGGCAGGCGCAGCCGCGGCTCGATCTGCGCCGCCAGCTCGTAGCCCAGATAGAGCAGCCAGCCGCCGCGAAACGGCAGCTCGGCGCCGGCATCGCCCGGCGCATTCGATGCGGCAATGCGCTCGCCGCGCCAGTCCGCGTCCAGCGCGTCGAGGAAACGCCCGGCGCGGACATGGCCGTCACCGTTGCGCAGGAGACCATCGGCATCGAGCCGCAACTCGGCCTGCGGAAATGCCGGCAGGATGTCCCAGCGCGACGGCGACGCGCCGCGCGCGGCGCTCTGCATCAGTCCGGGATAACGCTGCGGCCAGGCTGCCGCCAGCGTCAGCAGGTCGCGGGCGCCGGGCAGGCTGCGCACCTGCGCATCCATGCCGGCGCGCTCAGAGACGGCGGAACACCAGGGTGCCGTTGGTGCCACCGAAACCGAACGAGTTGGACAGCGCGATGTCGATCCGCGCCTGGCGCGCGGTGTGCGGCACGAAGTCGAGATCGCAACCCTCGCCCGGCGCATCGAGATTGATGGTCGGCGGAATCACGCCGTCGTGGATGGCCAGTGCGGTGAAGATCGCCTCGACGCCACCGGCGGCACCCAGCAGGTGGCCCGTCATCGATTTGGTCGAACTCATCATCAGGCGTCTGGCGTGGTCGCCGAACACGGTCTTGGCGGCGTCGACCTCGCCCTTGTCGCCCAGTTGCGTCGAGGTGCCATGGGCGTTGATGTACTGCACTTGCTGCAGGTTGATTCCTGCATCGCGGATGGCATTGCTCATGCAGCGCGCCGCACCTTCGCCGTTCTCGCTCGGGGCGGTGATGTGGTAGGCATCGCCGCTCATGCCGAAGCCCGCCAGTTCGCAGTAGATGCGCGCGCCGCGCCGCCGCGCATGCTCGTACTCCTCCAGCAGCAGCACGCCGGCGCCGTCGGACAGCACGAAGCCGTCGCGATCGGCATCCCATGGCCGGCTGGCCTTCTGCGGCTCGTCGTTGCGGGTGGACATCGCGCGCGCCGAGCAGAACCCGCCCATCGCCACACCGGTGGTCGCGTACTCGGCGCCGCCGGCCAGCATCACATCGGCATCGCCGTACTGGATGGTGCGCATCGCCAGGCCGATGTTGTGGGTGGCGGTGGTGCAGGCAGTGACGCAGGCGATGTTGGGGCCTTTCAGGCCCAGCATGATCGACAGGTTGCCGGCGATCATGTTGATGATCGAACTCGGCACGAAGAACGGCGAGATCTTGCGCGGGCCACCTTCGTGCAAGGTCAGGCTGGTGCGTTCGATGGTGGCGATGCCGCCGATGCCGGCGCCGACCGCGACGCCGATGCGTTCCGCGTTGTCCGCGCTGACCGTCAGGCCCGAGTCGCGCAACGCCTGCATGCCCGCGGCGATGCCGTAGTGGATGAACGGGTCCATCTTCTTGACGTCCTTGGGCGGAACGTACTGCGCGGGATCGAATCCGTTCACCTCGCCGGCGATGCGCGTGGGGTAGGCGGCGGCATCGAAGTGCGTCACCGCGCCGATGCCGCTGCGACCGGCGACGATGCTGGCCCAGGCGCTGGCCACGTCATTGCCCACCGGCGAGATGATGCCGAGACCGGTGACCACGATGCGTCGCTTGCTCATGCTGATTGCCCTTGCTTGGCTCCGGTCACCATACGCCGGCGCAGGTTTCCGCAGCCCAAAACGAAAGCTGCGCCGGACGGCGCAGCTTTCGAAAGTCCGTTCGGCATTCGGCGGCCTGGGGCACGCCGCGACCGCACCGGATCAGGCCTTGACGTGTGCCTTGATGTAATCCACCGCCTGCTGGACGGTGGTGATCTTCTCGGCTTCCTCGTCCGGGATCTCGCACTCGAATTCCTCCTCGAGCGCCATCACCAGTTCCACGGTGTCCAGCGAGTCGGCGCCGAGGTCGTCGACGAACGACGAGCTCGGGGTGACCTCCTCTTCTTTCACGCCAAGCTGCTCGACGACGATCTTCTTGACGCGCTCTTCGATGGTGCTCATGGGTACGTTGTCCTCCCGGAAAAAAACTTGCGCATTGTAGAGTGAAAGTGCAAGCGCCGCCAACGCCGCAGGACGCTGCGGGTGATTCGGCGCGGGCATCTCGAAATCGCCTCAACTAGCCCGCGCATCTGGCTGTCAGGCCATGTACATGCCGCCATTGACGTGCATGGTCTCGCCACTGATGTAGGCCGCGGCCGGTGAAGCCAGGAACGCGACCGCCTGCGCGATGTCGGCGGGTTGCCCCAGCCGGCCCAGCGCGATCTGGCCCTCGAGCCCCTTGCGCTGCTCGTCCGACAGCGCGCGGGTCATGTCGGTGTCGATGAAGCCCGGCGCAACCACGTTGACGGTGATGCCGCGCGAGCCGATCTCGCGCGCCAGCGATTTCGAGAACGCGATGATACCGGCCTTGGCCGCGGCGTAGTTGGTCTGCCCCGGATTGCCGGTAACGCCGACCACCGAGGCGATATTGATGATGCGGCCCTTGCGCGCCTTCATCATCGTGCGCAGCACCGCCTTCGAGGTGCGGTAGACCGAGCTGAGGTTGGTGTCGAGGATCGCGCTCCAGTCCTCGTCCTTCATGCGCATCAGCAGTTGGTCGCGAGTGATGCCGGCGTTGTTGACCAGGATCGAGAGACCGCCGTACTCCTTGACGATGCCCTCGATCAGCGCCTCGACGGCGGCGCTGTCGGTGACATTCAGCGCGCGACCGCTGCCGCCGCGGGACGCCAGCCGATCCGTGATGGCCTGCGCGCCGGCCATGGTGGTCGCGGTGCCGATGACGCGAGCGCCTTGCGCGGCCAGCTCGTCGGCGATCGCTGCGCCGATGCCGCGACTGGCGCCGGTGACGAGCGCGATTTCACCAGCGAGAGAAGTGTTCATGCATGAGCTCCGGAAGATGCGGGATGCGGGTGTGCTCGGGACTCGGGACTCGGGCAATGCTAGAGAATCAGGCGCTCTGCCGCGATCCCGGGTCACGATCGATCCTCGCATGCATGGGTCCGTCGTTGCGGAACAAGCCGGAATCCGATTTGCAGCAACCCTAGATCCAGGTCGCGCAGGCGGCATCGAGTTCCGCCGGTGTGCCCAGCGCGCGCGCGTCCAGCACCTTGTCGATACGCTTGGCCAGCCCGGTCAGCACCTTGCCCGGGCCGCACTCGGCCAGCCGCGTGGCGCCGCCCGCAGCCAAGGCCTGCACGCACTCGGTCCAGCGCACCGGCAAGTAGAGCTGCCGCCGCAGCGCATCGCGAATGCCGACCACATCGCTGTGCGCGCATGCGTCGGCATTCTGGATCACCGGAATCGCCGGCGTCGACCAGGCCATGCTGTCCATGCGCACGGCCAGCTGATCCGCCGCCTCGCGCATCAGCAGCGTATGCGAAGGCACCGACACGGCAAGTTTGATCGCCTTGCGCACCCCGAGTTCGGCCAGCCGCGCCAGTGCGCGATCGACCGCTGCGGTGTGGCCCGCAATCACCACCTGGCCCGGCGAATTGAAATTGGCCGGAGCGACGATCTCGCTGCCGGCGACCTCGGCGCAGACGGCGGCGATCTGCGCGTCATCCCCGCCCAGGACCGCGGCCATTGCGCCGACGCCGGCCGGCACCGCCGCCTGCATCAGCCGGCCGCGCGCCGCGACCAGCGCCGCCGCGTCATGCAGGTTGATGGCATCGGCGCAGACCAGCGCGCTGTATTCACCCAGGCTGTGGCCGGCCAGTTGCGCCGGGCGGGCGCCACCGCGCTTGATCCAGACCCGCCACACCGCAACGCTGGCGGCCAACAGTGCCGGCTGGGTATTTTCGGTGCGATTGAGTTCGTCTTCCGGACCCTGCTGCGCCAACGCCCACAGATCACGGCCCGCGCCGGCCGAGGCTTCGTCGAATGTCGCCCGGACCTCGGCGTGCGCCGCGGCCAGTTCGGCGAGCATGCCGACCGCCTGCGAGCCCTGGCCGGGGAAGACGAAGGCGAGATTCGGCGCTTGGGGTTCGGAACTCGGGGCTCGGGCAGCAGCATTCATGGTGGCATCCAGCGC
>JAKAZT010000110.1 GCA_021815695.1 Pseudomonadota bacterium | reverse complement strand
TTGGGCCTCGCCATCTGCCGCAGCATCATCGATCTGCACGGCGGCCGCATCTACGCCGCTCCGGGCACCGATGGCATCGGTCTGCGCGTCACCTTCGAACTGCCGGCGATGGCGGCGGCTGCGGCGGATCTGGCGTAGGCGTGCTGCGCTCGGGGGTGTCCTTCGGGCTTCTGGCCGGCGCGCAGGCAAGCAGGCGGGGACCGTTGCCGCGCTCCTCTTCGATGCGGCGGGAGATCACACTGTACAAGCTGCCCTTCTGCACCAGGCGTGCAATCCGATGACGGTATCCATCGAGGTGCTTGCGGAAGCCCATCTTCGCAGTCCCGCCTTGCGGTTCCTGCTGGAGGGCATTCCCCCGCCCTTTCTCCTGGGACTTGAGTCAGGCGGCGGCCTGGCTCGTGCGGTCCTGTGCAACGGGGAGACGGTCGGGTTTCTCAGCGTCACCCCGGAACGCGACGCGATGATTGCCATCCACCCGGACCATCAGCGCAAGGGTATCGCCACCGCGGCACTCGCACTGGCCAGGGACGTCGCGGTGAACGAGAAGGCGATGACCCGGGTCAGCGCAATGGCCAAGGCTGGCCGGCCGAGCAGCGGCCTGCTGGCGAAATTCGGCGCCGTGGAGGTTGACCGCAGCGGCGAGGTCATCCTGTACCGTATCGTTCTCGCCAATGTCTGACGATCGAAGCCAAAGCCGCTTCGTGGCCGCATCCGTCGGCTTCCGGCGCGATTGTTTCCAGGGAGTCATCTCATGAGGCATCTCGTCACGCTGGCTTTCCTGCTCGTTGCGGCAGGGTTCTATGCCGTGGGCGTGTCCAGCGGCGTGGCGATCTTCGCGGGCGCCGGCGTGCTTGCCGAGGGCGCGTTCTGGTTCCGGGTCCTGCGCCGCGGGTCGCGGTCGGCCTCCGTTCCGGGCAGATGACAGGCGCGACGGCGCCGTGGGGGTCGGGACGGCGAGATTTACGAAATCGTATGCATGGCGAGTCGTCGGCGTAGAGGGCTGCGCCGCATGCTGGTCTTCACGTCGACCGCACGGGAAATCCAGCCATGGGCCAGGCCCTGGCCGCGATCTTTCACTGGCTGGGGGCCCTGCTCCATCTCGGCCACCCTGCGGCTGGCTGTGTGCCGGCGACGGCGCCGCCGCTGCCGCCCGCGGCGCTGATCGCGCATGCCGAACAGGCCAGCGGCGGCTATGCGGTGCAGATGGTCACCCTCTGTCGCGACGGCAAGCGCGTGCTCGAGGTCAGCAGCGTGGGACGCAGCGGCCTGGCGGTCGTGGACCTGCGCCGCGGCGACAACACCCTGCTCGACCTGCGCTGGGACGGCTGGTGGAAACGCCTGCTGCATCACGCCGAACTGCGCGCCGCCACGGCTGCGGAACGTCCGCGTCTGAATCTGGTCCAAGCCCTGCAGCGGATCGACGATCCGCCGCACCTGCGTGCGGCCCGCTTGCAGTACATTGACGGCAGACCGTGCTGGGTGTTCGAGGTCGGTGCGGGGGGCGACCTCGCGCACATGGTCGTGGACGGCAACAGCGGTCGCGTCCGCAATGGCGCCGGCTGATCGCAGGAGAGCGCATGCGCATCTTGGTGGTAGAGGACGACAGCGAGACCCGCAACTGGATCGCTCGCGGTCTGGCCGAACAGGGATATCGCGTGACCGCAGCCGAAGACGGCCACGAGGCGCTGTACCAGGCCACCGAGGGCGATTTCGACGCGCTGGTGGTCGACCGCATGCTGCCCAAGCTCGACGGCCTGGCCCTGGTGCGCGCGCTGCGCGCCGCGGCGGTGCGCACGCCGGTGCTGATGCTGACCGCACTGGCGGAGACGCCGCAGCGGGTCGAGGGCCTCAACGCCGGCGCCGATGATTACCTCGGCAAGCCCTTCGCCTTTACCGAACTGGTGGCGCGCCTGCAGGCCTTGGCGCGGCGGCCGCCCCTGACGGTTCAGTCGACCATGCTGGAAACCGATGATCTGCGCATGGATCTGGCACGGCGCGAGGTCAGCCGCGCCGGCCAGGTGCTCGACCTGACGCCGACCGAGTTCCGTCTGCTGGAGTGCCTGCTGCGCAATGCCGGCAAGGTGGTCACCCGCACCATGCTGCTGGAACAGGTCTGGCATTTCCATTTCGACCCGCGCACCAGTGTGGTCGAGACGCACATGTCGCGCCTGCGCACCAAGCTCGATCGCGGCTACGAGGACGAGCTGATCGAGACCGTGCGCGGCGTCGGGTACCGCGTGCGTGCGTTCCGCCCGCCGGCGTAACACCACCACGCTGTTCCGCCTGGCGTTGCTGCTGGCGACGCTGTTCACGTTCGCCTCGCTGCTGATGGCCGGCGCGCTGTACGTCAGCGTCACCCGCAGCGTGCGCGAGCAGCTGCACGACGACATCCGCGCCGACGCCCTCGATCTGGCCGCGCTGGCGACCCATCGCGGCGTCGAGGCGTTGCGCCACGAAATCACCGACCGCATCGAGACCGACACGCCGCTGCCGCGCTGGTACGGGCTGTACAGCCCGGCTGGCCAGCTGCTGGCCGGCAATCTCGCTGGCGGGGTGGCTGCGCCGGGCTGGTCGAAGCGTCCGCTGGCGTTGCGCAACCTGCCGCCCGGCGAGGCCGGGCGCGACCACGAGCTGGTGGTGCTGACGCTGGGTGTCGAGGGCGGCGATTTGCTGGCGGTGGGCCGCGACCGTTACTACATCAATGCGCTCGAGGACACCTTCGGTCGCGCCTTCCTGCTGATGATGCTGCTGACGGTCGGCGTCTCGCTGGCGCTGGGCGCCTGGCTGGGCCGGCGCCTGCTGCGCCGTGTCGGCGCGATGGATGCGGTGGCCGGTGCGATCATCGCCGGCGACCTCAGCCGGCGCATGCCGGCCAGCGGCAGTGGCGACGAGCTCGACCGCATCGCGCATACGCTCAACCTGATGCTGGAGCGCATCGAGGCCCTGCTCGGCGAGGTGCGCCGGCTCGGCGCCGACATCGCCCACGACCTGCGCACGCCGCTGACGCGGCTGCGGCGCCGGCTCGAGGACGCGCGCCAGCGGCGACCCGAAGGTGTCGAGCTGGAGGCCACGCTGGAGCGTGCGCTGGACGAGGTCGACGAGCTGCTGGCGATCTTCGGCGCGCTGCTGCGCATCGCCCGCGTCGAGTCCGGCGAGGCGCGCGGCGGCTTTGCCACCCTGGATCTGAGCCTGCTGCTCGGCGAACTGGCCGATACCTACGGCGCCGTCGCCGAGGCCGAGGGCCGCGTCCTGGCCACCACGCTGGCCGCGGACGTGCGCGTCGCCGGCGACCGCGAGCTGCTGGCGCAGCTGTTCGTCAACCTGATCGAGAACGCGATTCGACATACCCCGGCCGGGGCCCGGATCGAGCTGAGTCTGACCGTGGTCGGTGAGCGCGCCCACGCCTGCGTGCGCGACAACGGTCCCGGCATCCCGGTCGAAGCGCGCGACGAGGTCCTGCTGCCGTTTCGCCGTCTCGATCGCAGTCGCCACACGCCGGGTTCCGGCCTCGGTCTGGCGCTGGTGCGCGCCATTGCCGAGTTGCACGATGCCACCCTCGGTCTGGCCGATGCCGGGCCGGGACTCGAGGTCTGCATCGGCCTGGCGCGCGTCTGAAACCGCGCGTTTGCGCCGGCGCCGGTGTCGGCCCGGCGCCTATACTCGATCGGGGCCGCGCGCCATGTCGTGCGGCCGCCGCCTTTTTGCTCCGCAACGCGAATCTGGAATCATGCGCATTCTGGTGGTCGAGGACTCGCCGCGACTGGGTTCCACGCTGGCATCGGGGCTGACCCGCGACGGCCATCCCAGCGATCTGGCCGCCGACGGCGCGGCGGCGCTGGCGTTTCTCGAGCGCTACCCCTACGACGTCATCGTGCTCGATCTGATGCTGCCGCGGGTCGACGGCCTGCAGGTGCTGAAAACCCTGCGCCTGCGTGGCATCGACAGTCGCGTGCTGGTGCTGTCGGCGCGCGACCAGGTCGATGATCGCGTGCAGGCGCTGAATCTCGGCGCCGACGATTACCTGACCAAGCCGTTTTCCTACGAGGAGCTGCTGGCGCGGTTGTACGCCCTGCTGCGACGCGGCGGCCAGGGCGACCTGCGGTTGCGTGCCGGCACGCTGGAGCTGGATCCGCACGCGCGCCTGGTGCAGGTGGACCGGCAGCCACTGGCGTTGACGCCCAAGGAGTTCGCCCTGCTCGAACTGCTGCTGCGCGAGCGCGGGCGCGTACTCAGCCGCACGGCGATCTTCGAGCGCCTGTACGACGCCACCAGCGCCTCCTCGGACAAGGTGGTCGAGGTGGTGCTGAGCACCCTGCGCGCCAAACTCGCGCGGGCCGGAGTCGGCGATCTGATCGGTACCCGCAGGGGCTTCGGCTATGTTCTCGAGTAGCGGTCGCGTCAATCGCTGGCTGAATGTCTCGCTGGCGCGCCGCCTGCTGGTGGTGCAGATGACCGGCCTGCTGCTGCTGCTGGGCGGGTTGTTCTTCATGCTCGACTGGAGCATCGACTACCAGATCTACGGGCGCATGGACGGCGACCTGCTGGATCACGCGCGCAGCTATGCGCTGCTGGTCGGCGCCGGTCACGCCGATGCCCTGCCGGCACGCGAGCCGGCCGATCCGGGCATGCACACCCGCGAATGGGTGCGCCTGCTGGCGCCCGCGGCGCGGCGCGGCGCGATCTCGGCCGATCCGCCGGATCTGGCGCCGCCGCGGGCGGTAACCTCCGGCCGGCCGCTGTTCTATGACGTGCCGTTGCGCCCGGGGCGCGCGCGCGCGGTGGCGCTGGCCCTGAACGTGCACGGCTTGCCGCGGGTGCTGGTGGTCGCCGAGGACCTCAGCGCCAAGGACTGGCTGGAGCACCGATTGCACTTCGCGTTGTGGGTCGGTGTGGTGCTGGCCTCGATGCTCGGTGCGTTGCTGGCGGTCGCCAGCGTGCGCCGGGGCCTGCGTCCGCTGGACGCCTTCAGCGCGGCGGTGGCGCGACTCGATCCCGAGCAGTTGCCGGATACGTTGCTGGCGCCCGAGTTGCCGCTCGAGTTGGTGCCGCTGCGCCGCGCTCTGGATGCCGCGCTGGCGCGCGTGGCCGCGGCGCTGCAGCGCGAGCGCCGCTTCTCGCGCGACGTCGCGCACGAGCTGCGCACCCCGCTGGCCGAGATCCGCATCGCCGCCGAGCTGGCCGAGCGCGAAGCGGCGCCGCCGGAGCGCGCCGCGTTCGCGGCGGTGCTGCAGAGCGCCGAGCGCCTGCAGCGCACCATCGACAGCCTGCTCGCGCTGACGCGCTACGAGGCCGGACTGGCCCGGCCGGAACCCGAGCCGCTGGACCTGGCGGCGCTGCTGGCGCAGCGCGTCACGCTGGCCGCGCGCCCGGGCGCCGCGCGCGACGTGCGCTTCGACGTCGCGCAATGCAGCGAGCGCTGGGTGCTGAGCGATCCCGCGCTGCTCGAGCGCATCCTCGACAATCTGCTGCAGAACGCGGCGGCGTATGCATCGCCGCACAGCACGGTACGGATCGACTTTGGCGACCCCGCGGCGCCGCTGCTGCGGATTCGCAACGCCGCGCCCGATCTCGAAGCGGCCGACCTCGCGCATCTCGGCGAACGTTTCTGGCGCAAGTCGCCGGCACGCGAGTCCGATGTCCACGGCGGCCTCGGCCTGGCACTGGCGCGCACGCTGGCCGGCGTGCTCGGGCTGGAGCTGCGTTTTCGGCTGGATAACGGCGCATTGGTCGCCGAGCTGGGGCGGTTCCGGACACTGGACG
>JAKAZT010000109.1 GCA_021815695.1 Pseudomonadota bacterium | reverse complement strand
CGCGAGGGTGCACGCATCGCGCGCGAGGCCTGCGCGGAGATGGAATCGGACACACCTGACCGGCCACGCTTCGCCGTCGGCGTGCTCGGACCGACCAGCCGCACGCTGTCGATCAGCCCCGACGTCAACAACCCCGGCTACCGCGCGCTGCGCTTCGACGCGCTGGCTGCGTCCTATCTCGAGGCCGCGCGCGGACTGCTCGACGGCGGCGCCGACCTGATCATGGTCGAGACCGTGTTCGACACGCTCAACGCCAAGGCCGCGCTGTTCGCGCTCGAGGACCTGTTCGAGCAGCACGGCGCGCGCCTGCCGGTGCTGATCTCCGGCACCATCACCGATCGCTCCGGGCGCACGCTCTCCGGCCAGACCGCCGAGGCGTTCTGGTATTCGCTGCGCCACGCGCGCCCGCTGTCGATCGGACTCAACTGCGCACTCGGCGCCGACGAGATGCGCCAGCACATCGACGCGCTGGCGCAGGTCGCCGACTGCGCCGTCAGCGCGCACCCCAACGCCGGCCTGCCCAACGCCTTCGGCGAGTACGACGAGACGCCGGACGACATGGCGACGACACTGCGCGGCTTCGCCGAGTCGGGCCTGCTCAACATCGTCGGCGGCTGCTGTGGCACCACGCCGGCGCACATCCGCGCCATCGCCGCGGCGGTGCAGCCCTTTCCGCCGCGCACGCCTGCGACACCGGCGCCCTGCACGCGCCTGGCCGGGCTGGAGCCGTTCGTGATCACGCCCGAGACCAACTTCGTCAACGTCGGCGAGCGCACCAACGTCACCGGATCGGCGCAGTTCAAGAAGCTGATCAAGGAGGACCGCTACGACGAGGCGCTGGTGGTCGCGCGCCAGCAGGTCGAGAGCGGTGCGCAGATCATCGAC
This sequence comes from Pseudomonadota bacterium, assembly GCA_021815695.1. GTDB lineage: Bacteria > Pseudomonadota > Gammaproteobacteria > Xanthomonadales > Rhodanobacteraceae > Metallibacterium. The sequence continues at coordinate 4,890 of JAKAZT010000109.1, read as the reverse complement.
GTCAACATGGACGAGGGCTTGCTCGACGCCGAGGCGGCGATGGCGCGCTTTCTCGACCTGATCGCCGCCGAGCCGGACATCGCGCGCGTGCCGGTGATGATCGACTCGTCCAAGTTCAGCGTGATCGAGGCCGGACTCAAGTGCGTGCAGGGCAAGGGCATCGTCAATTCGATCTCGCTCAAGGAAGGCGAGGCGGCGTTCCTGCAGCAGGCCGCGCGGGTGCGCCGCTACGGCGCCGCGGTGGTGGTGATGGCCTTCGACGAGCAGGGCCAGGCCGACACCCTCGAGCGCAAGCTGGCGATCAGCCGGCGCGCGTTCGCGCTGCTGACCGAACGCGCCGGCTATGCGCCCGAGGACATCATCTTCGACCCCAACATCTTCGCCATCGCCACCGGCATCGACGAGCACGCCAACTACGCGGTGGATTTCATCGAGGCCGCACGCCAGCTCAAGCGCGAGTTCCCGCTCAGCCACGTCTCCGGCGGCGTCTCCAACGTCAGCTTCTCGTTTCGCGGCAACAACCGCATGCGCGAGGCGATCCACGCGGTGTTCCTGTACCACGCGATCGGCGCCGGCATGGACATGGGCATCGTCAACGCCGGCGCGCTGACTCTGTATGACGATCTCGATGCCGAGCTGCGCGAACGCGCCGAGGACGTGGTGCGCAATCGCAGGGCCGACGCCACCGAGCGGCTGATGGAGATCGCGCCGCGTCTGCTCGGCGGAACCCGCGACCCGGGGCAGGGAGCCGGCGAAGCGCTGGCCTGGCGCGGCCTGCCGGTCGCCAGGCGGATCGAGTACGCGCTGGTGCACGGCATCGACGGCTTCGTCGAGCAGGACACCGAGGAGGCACGCCTGGCCGCCTCGCGCCCGCTGGATGTGATCGAAGGTCCGCTGATGGCCGGCATGAACGTGGTCGGCGATCTGTTCGGCGCCGGCAAGATGTTCCTGCCGCAGGTGGTGAAGTCGGCGCGCGTGATGAAGAAATCCGTCGCCTGGCTGATCCCGCACATCGAAGCCGAAAAGGCACGCAGCGGCGACACTGCGCGCTCCAACGGCGTGATCGTGCTGGCCACGGTCAAGGGCGACGTGCACGACATCGGCAAGAACATCGTCGGCGTGGTCCTGCGCTGCAACGGCTTCGAGGTGCTCGATCTCGGCGTGATGGTGCCGGCACAGACCATCCTCGACGCGGCGCGCGCCGCCAACGCCGACATGATCGGCCTGTCGGGCCTGATCACGCCTTCGCTGGAGGAGATGAGCCATGTCGCGCGCGAGATGCAGCGCCAGGGTTTCGCGATGCCGCTGCTGATCGGCGGCGCCACCACCTCGCGTGCGCACACCGCGCTGAAAATCGAACCGCACTACGAAGCGCCCACCGTGTGGGTCAAGGATGCTTCGCGCGCGGTCGGCGTGGCGCAAACCCTGCGTACACCCGAGCGCAGCGCCGAGTACCTGCTGCAATTGCGCGCGGATTATGCCGCCGTGCGCGCGCGCCACCGCCAGGGCGGCGAGCGCAAGCGGCTGCTCGCGCTGGACGCCGCGCGCGCGCAGCGCCCCGTCTTCGACTGGTCGGCCTACACGCCACCCGCACCGCTGCAGCCCGGCATCACGGCCTTCGACGACTATCCGCTGGATGAGCTGGCGCGCTGCATCGACTGGACGCCGTTCTTCAATACCTGGGAGCTGTCGGGACACTACCCGGCGATTCTCGACGACGCCGTGGTCGGCGCGCAGGCGCGCAGCCTGTTAGCCGACGCCCGCGCGATGCTCGAGCGCATCATCGAGGAGAAGTGGCTGACCGCGCGCGGGGTGATCGGACTGTGGCCGGCCGCCAGCGTCGGGGATGATGTGGAGGTGTATCGGGAGCCGGGACCCGGGACCCGGGGCGAGCCGGTGCCATCCGCCAGGGATGGTTCCAATGACCCGGAACCTGGGGCCCGGAACCCGGGCAGTCCGACGCGCGAGACCGTGGCCACCCTGCACTTCCTGCGCCAGCAGGCCGACAAGCCGGCCGAGCGCGGCAATCGCTGCCTTGCCGACTTCATCGCACCCAGGGACAGCGATGTGCGCGACTGGATCGGCGGCTTCGCCGTCACTGCCGGCCTCGGCATCGAGCCGCACGTGGCACGCTTCGAGGCCGCCAACGACGACTACGCCGCGATCCTGCTGAAATCGCTGGCCGACCGGCTCGCCGAGGCCTTCGCCGAACGTCTGCACCAGCGCGTGCGCCGGGAGTTCTGGGGCTACGCCGCGGACGAGGCGCTGGACGTCGAGGCGCTGATCGCCGAGCGTTATCGCGGCATCCGCCCGGCGCCGGGTTATCCGGCCTGTCCCGAGCACAGCGAGAAAGCGACGCTGTTCGGCCTGCTTGACGCGACGCGCCGCACCGGCATGGTGCTCACCGACAACTATGCAATGACACCCGCCTCCAGCGTCGCCGGGTGGTATTTCAGTCATCCCGACAGCCGCTACTTCGTGGTCGGCCGTCTGGGTCGCGACCAGATCGCCGACTACGCGCGGCGCAAGGGCTGGAGCGTGGCGGACGCCGAACGCTGGCTGGCATCGTGGCTGGACTACGATCCGGAGTGAGGCCCGGGACCCGCAAGGCTCGCAAGGCTCGCAAGGCGTGACGCGACCGGCTCATGTTCCTGCGCGTTCAAGACACGCAAAACGCGCAGCGCGGGTGTGGCGCTCCCCTTGTCATTCTGAGCGCAGCGAAGAATCTGGCAGGCCCAGGCCCGAAAGATCCTTCGGCCCCTGGCCTCAGGATGACAATGGTATGGGTTCCTTCTTCCGCGTCGCCCCGATGCAGTGCCCCCTTGCCATCCTGAGCGCAGCGAAGAATCCGGCTTTCGCCAGCGCAACGGGATCCGCGAACAAGCCTCCGACGATGGGCTGCGTGACGATGACCCCGGATTGCGGCATGCAGCTTCCATCCGGGCTGTGCGCTCCATCCGGTCTCACCTTGCACGCGCCGCCATCCGGGTGACGCGTGGCATCGATCGAACGCGATCAGGGCTCAGGCCGCGGCGTCGCGGCCGCGGCGATGGCGCAGCTCGATCGTCAGGTTGTAGCTGGCGATGAACAGCGGGAACAGGTTCTGCAGGATGCCGACCGAGTCGTTCTTGCCGAACACGAAGTAGCTCAGCGTCATCAGGCTGCCGACGATCGACAGCCACCAGAACGCCATCGGCATGTGCACGCGGCCCAGCTTGCGCGTGGCATAGAGCTGCACGAACCAGCGCCCGGTGAACAGCAGCGCGCCGGTCAGGCCGATCAGCTTCCACGGCGTGATCACCCAGTGGCCGAAGGTGAACAGGATCTGTTCCATGGCATATCCCGCGCAGCACGAGCGCGCAGTCTAGTGGGGCGTTGCGGAAATACCCATTGGCTGCTGCGCCCGCGGCGCGCCGCGGCGTTGCCCGTCGTCACCCCGGCACACGACTGGCCGGCGCGCTTGTGCCGGTCAAGCAGCGACAGGTAAGGTCAAGGCATGTTGTCGGTCGCGCAAATCGCCTTCCTGCTGATCCTCGGCGCCGGGCTGGTGCTGCTGGCGAGCGAACGTCTGCGCATCGAGCTGACCGCGCTGCTGCTGATCGTGGCCCTGGCCGCCAGCGGCGTGCTGACGCCGTTGCAGGCGCTGACCGGTTTCGTCAGCGATGCGCTGCTGATCGTCGTCGGCGTGCTGGTGATGTCGGCAGCGCTGGCCGCCAGCGGCGCAACCACGCGCATCGCCGACTGGATCGGCCACCACGCCGGCGCCAGCGAGTGGCGCAGCCTGCTGGTGATCATGCCGGCGGTGGCCCTGCTGTCGGCGGTCAGCCACCACCTGATGGTGACGGCGATGATGCTGCCGGTGCTGCTCGACCACGCGCGGCGCACCGGCATCGCCGCCTCGCGCCTGCTGATGCCGATGGCGTTCGCCGCCTCGCTGGGCACCACCATCACCGTGTTCGCCGCGCCGTCGATGCTGCTGGCCGACACCGTGCTGCGCCAGGCCGGGCGACCGGGCCTGGGCGTGCTGTCGCTGGCGCCGCTCGGGCTGGCGCTGTGCGCGCTGGGCATCGTCTTCATGCAACTGGCGCGCGGCCTGCTGCCGCGCCGCCGCACCGTCGCACTCGATCCGGCGCCGGCGCCGGCCGCCGGCGCACCCACGTCTCCGGGCCGCGTGCTGCGCACCATCGTCATCCTCGCCGGCAGCATCGGCGTGGCCGTCGCGCAGCCGCGGCTGGCGGCGGCCGCCTTCCTCGGCGGCGGCGTGCTCATGGTGCTCGGCCGCTGTCTGGCGCCGCGCGCGGCGCTGCGCGCGATCGACCTGCGCATCGTGCTGCTGATCGCCGCCGCGGTGCCGCTGGGACTGGCCATGGATCTCACCGGCACCGGCATGCTGGCCGCGCAGGCACTCGATCCGCTGCTCGCCGGCTGGGGGTCGATCGGGCGCTTGCTGGCGATGTTCTGGGCCGCGGCGCTGCTGACGCAGCTGCTGTCGGATGCCGCGACCACGGTCCTGCTGGCGCCGGTCGCGCTGCACCTGGCCGGCAGCCTCGGCCCCAGCCCCGAAGCCGCGGTGATCTGCACCGCCGTCGGCGCCGTCACCGGCTTCCTGACCCCGATCGGCCATCACGGCAGCCTGCTGGTGATGCGCCCGGGCGGCTATCGATTTGCCGACTACCTGCGGATCGGCCTGCCGCTGACCGCGCTCGCCAGCATCGTCACCGTCTGCATCGCCGCATGGCGCTGGCCACTGACGCCCTGAAGCGGCCACGATTGACCCGCCGGCGCCCGAGCACGTATCCTGCGCGGCCTCGCATCGGGCGGTTAGCTCAGCGGTAGAGCACTGCTTTCACACGGCAGGGGTCACAGGTTCAATCCCTGTACCGCCCACCA
>JAKAZT010000108.1 GCA_021815695.1 Pseudomonadota bacterium | reverse complement strand
CCCGACAGCGGGCTGTTGGACGAGCCGATCAGCCCGGCCATGTAGCCGCACACCGCCGAGACGAAAAAGCTCATCAGCACGATGAACACCAGCGCCCCGATCAGCAGCAGGGTGATCTGCGCGCGCAGGCCGGCGGCGAGGCCGAAGTGCACCAGCATCCAGGCGATCGGCAGCAGCGCGATCAGCGTGATCAGGCCGACCAGTCCGATCGGCAGATCCTGCTCGGTGCGCGGCAGGGTGTCGGCCTTGCCCGCCTTGCGCACGCGCGCCGCGGCCAGCGCTCCGCGCAGGCCGGAAACGACGGGTTGCACCAGCCTGGCCAGGGTCCAGATCGCGGCCACGCCGATGGTGCCGGCGCCGACGAAGCGCACGCGCGTCGCCCACATCGCCTGCGCCACGTCGCTGGCGCTGCCGGCGGCGGGATGCAGCCAGGTGAATACCGGCACCAGGCCGGCCCAGCCGATCAGCGCGCCCAGCAGCATCGACAGGCCCACCCACAGGCCGACGAGATGACCGACCGCGAACAGCGCGAAGGACAGGCTGAAATCGGCGCCGGTGGCGCCGCGTCCGCCGAAGCGGAAATACGTCGCCACGTCGCCGGCGAACACGCGCGTGGCCACGACCACGGCGAAACCGGCCGACACCAGCGCGCTGGCCGTCACCGCGAGCAGACCGGCGCGGTTTTCGCGCGCGGCGCTGCTGCCGGCGGCGGCCGTGCTGCCCACCTTCAGCACCTCGGCGCAGGCCACGCCCTCGGGGTAGGGCAGATCCGAGCCGGTGACCAGCGCGCGCCGCAGCGGGATGCTGTACATCACGCCGAGGATGCCGCCCAGCGCGCACACGCCGAAGCTCATCCAGAACGGAAAGCCCTGCCACCAGCCCACCATCACCAGGCCGGGCAGCACGAAGATGATCGCCGACAGCGTGCCCGCCGCCGAGGCCAGCGTCTGCACGATGTTGTTCTCCTGCATGCTGCTGCCGCCCATCCCCTTGAGCAGCGCCATCGAGATCACCGCGGCCGGGATCGAGGTGGCGAAGGTCAGCCCGGCCTTCAGGCCGAAGTACACGTTGGCGGCGGTGAACACCAGGGTGATGACGATGCCCAGGATCACCCCGCGCGCGGTCAGCTCGCGGGTGTCGGATGCAGCGCGGATGTTCATGGTTCCCCCTCGCGGATCGGTGCGGCGCGCGCAGGGTAACGGGAAAATCGCGCGAAGTGGCTCTGACCCGCTTTATTCCAGGACGCGAAACCGTCGCGAGCGGCGCGCGATCAGCGCCAGTGCGGCGCGATCCGGCAGCAGCTTGAACAGGGTCTTGATCGCGCGGTTGAGGCGGCCGTTGATGTAGACGATGTCGCCGCGTTCGACGGCCGCGAGGCCCTGCGCGACGACGGTGTCGGCGTGCATCCACATCCGCGCGGGCATCTTCGAGACCAGGGCGCGGGCGCCGGTGACGTCGTGGAATTCCGAGTAGGTGAAGCCGGGGCAGAGCGCGGTCACGTGCACGCCGTGGCGGCGGTTTTCCAGCGCCAGCGACTGCGAGAACCGGATCAGGCAGGCCTTGGCGGCGGCGTACAGGGTGTGACCGGGCGTGCCCGGCAGATGCCCGGCCAGCGAGGCGACGTTGATGATGCGGCCGTGGCCGCGCGCCTGCATGCCGGGCAGCAGGCGGTGCGCGAGTTCGGCGGGCGCGGTGATCAGCACCTGGATGAAGTCGGCGTGCCGCTGCCACGGGCTGGCGTCGAAGGTGCCGGGCACGCCATAGCCGGCGTTGTTGACCAGCAGGTCCACGGCAAGGCCGTCGCGTTCGAGCGCGGCGACCAGGCGCTGCGGCGCGGCGGGGTCGGCCAGATCCTCCGCGTACACGGCCACCTCGATGCGATGCGCGGCGCGCAGCTCGGCGGCGAGCGCGTCGAGCCGCTCGCGGCGGCGCGCGGTCAGCACCAGCGCGTGGCCGCGCTGCGCCAGCGCGCGAGCGAAGGCGGCGCCGATGCCGGATGAGGCGCCGGTGACCAGCGCGCGGCGGGTGCGGGGAGTGTCCATGGCTTTCCTTGATCGCTGTCAATTGCGCCGCCGGGATGGCGTGGCTATGCTGCGCCGCCTTCCGCGGAGCACGGCCCGATGCGCAGGAAACTGGTCGCCGCCAACTGGAAGATGCACGGTTCCCGCGCCGCCAACCGCACGCTGCTGGATGCGTTGACGGGGGCGTTGCCGGATTCCTGCGACGTCGTCGTGTTCGCGCCGTTTCCCTATCTTGCGGAGCTGATCGCCGCGCATGCAAGCGCCGGCATCGGCTTTGGCGGGCAGGACGTCAGCGCGCATGCCGCGGGCGCCTACACCGGCGAGGTCGCGGCGGCGATGCTCGAGGACATCGGCTGCGGCCACGTGCTGGTCGGCCATTCGGAGCGCCGCCAGTATCACGGCGAGGACGACGCGCAGGTGGCGGCCAAGTTCATCGCGGCGCAGGCTGCGGGGCTGATCCCGGTGCTCTGCATCGGCGAAACCCTGCAGCAGCGCGAGGCCGGCGCCACCGAGCCGGTACTGGCGCGCCAGCTCGGCGCGGTGATCGCCGCCGCCGGCGCGCCCGCGTTCGCGCGGGCGCTGATCGCCTACGAGCCGGTCTGGGCGATCGGCAGCGGGCGCACGGCCACAACGTCGCAGGCGCAGGATGCGCACGCCTTCATCCGTAGCCAACTCGCGAGTGCCGATGCTAAACTTTCGGGGCTGACTCGCATCCTTTACGGCGGCAGCGTCAAGGCGGCCAACGCGGCCGACTTGTTCGCGCAACCGGATGTGGACGGCGGGCTGGTCGGAGGCGCCTCGCTGCTGGCGTCCGAATTCCTGGCGATCTGCGCCGCGGCGCGCTGACCGCGCCGAGACCTACGACATCATGTTCACCATCTTTTCCGTTTTCTACGTCCTGATCGCCGCGTCGATGATCGTGCTGATCCTGCTGCAGCGTGGCGCCGGTGCCGATGCCGGTTCCGGCTTCGGCGGCGGCGCGTCGGCGACCGTGTTCGGCGCCCGCGGCTCGGCCAGTTTCCTCACCCGCGCCACCGCCGCGCTGGCAGCGCTGTTCTTCCTGATCAGCCTGAGCATGGCGATCTATCTCAGCCACGTCGGCGCGCCGCAGAAATCCAGCACCGTCGGCCTCGGCGTGATGGCGGGCGCGGTCAAGCCGCCGCCGGCCGTCGCCCCTGCAACTGCACCGGTCGCGGGCGAGGTGCCCAAGGTCGCGCTGCCGGCGGTGCCGCGCGCTCCGGCGGCACCCGCGGCGGCAAAATCGAGTCATTAAAGCTTCATGCCCAGGTGGCGGAACTGGTAGACGCACTACCTTGAGGTGGTAGCGACGCAAGTCGTGGGGGTTCGAGTCCCCCCTTGGGCACCAGATCGAATCCCCGGGCCGCGCTGCCCTGGCGCGACCCCCTGAAGCGCCTTCCGGCGCGGAGGTCACCGAGTGCTCGCCGAATACTGGCCGGTCCTGGTGTTCATCGTCGTCGCGGCGGGTCTCGGCATCGTGCTGCTGGCGATCGGTCTGATCGTCGCCCCGCGCCGCCCCGGCGCGGAAAAGCTGGCGCCCTACGAATGCGGCTTCGAGGCCTTCGAGGACGCGCGCATGAAGTTCGACGTGCGCTACTACCTGATCGCGATCCTGTTCGTCATCTTCGATCTCGAGATCGCCTTCCTGTTCCCGTGGGCGGTGGTGTTCGACCGCATCGGCCTGATCGCGCTGGTCGAGATGGCGCTGTTTCTCGGCCTGCTGGTGGTCGGCTTCATTTATATCTGGAAGAAGGGAGCGCTCGAATGGGAGTGATGCAGTCCCTCGACCGGGTGATGCACAACCCGGCGCCGCTGAGCGTGGTCGACGACATCCTGCGCCCGGCCGGCGACAACCCGGTGATGCAGCACGGTTTCGCCACCACCAGCGTCGATGCGCTGCTGAACTGGGCGCGCACCGGATCGATGTGGCCGATGACCTTCGGCCTCGCCTGCTGTGCCGTCGAAATGATGCACGCCGGTGCCGCGCGCCTGGACCTGGACCGCTACGGGGTGATCTTCCGCGGCAGTCCGCGCCAGTCGGACGTGATGATCGTCGCCGGCACCCTGGTCAACAAGATGGCGCCCGCGCTGCGCAAGGTCTATGAGCAGATGGCCGAGCCGAAGTGGGTGATCTCGATGGGCTCCTGCGCCAACGGCGGCGGCTACTACCACTATTCGTATTCGGTCGTGCGCGGCTGCGACCGCATCGTGCCGGTGGACGTGTACGTGCCGGGCTGCCCGCCGACGGCCGAGGCGCTGATCCACGGCATTCTCCAGTTGCAGAAGAAAATCCGCCGCACCAACACGATCGCGCGCTGAAGCTCACGCCGCCGCGTCCGCCCGGCGCCCGTGCGGGTGCGGAGGATGCGAGCGGCCGCGAAGGAACCGAGATGGCCCCGACGACCGCTGCCGAATCACCGCTCGCCACCGCCCTGCGCGACCGTCTGGGCGATCGCGTCGTCGCCCTGGACGAAGCGCGCCGCGAAACCACGCTGGTCGTGGCGCCGCAGGATCTGCTTGCGGTGGCGACGCTGCTGCGCGACGACCCCGCGTTTCGCTTCAGTGAGCTGATGGACCTGTGCGGCGTGGACTACCGGAGCTACGGCGAAGCCGAGTGGGAGACCTCGCAGCAGGTCACCGCGACCGGATATTCGCGCGCCGTCGAGGGCGAGGGGCCCGGACGCTTCGACTGGTCGCAGCGCCCGCGGAACGAGCCGCCGCCGCGTCGCTTCGCGGTGGTCGTGCATCTGCTGTCGATCAGTCACAACCGGCGCCTGCGCCTGCGCTGCTTCTGTCCGGACGACGGCCTGCCGCTGGTGCCGTCGCTGACCTCGCTGTGGCCCGGCGCCAACTGGTTCGAGCGCGAGGCGTTCGATCTGTTCGGGATCATCTTCGACGGTCATCCGGACCTGCGCCGCATCCTTACCGACTACGGTTTCGTCGGGCATCCGTTCCGCAAGGACTTCCCGCTGATCGGCAATGTCGAGGTGCGCTACGACCCCGAGAAGCAACGCGTGGTCTACGAACCGGTGTCGATCGAGCCGCGCGTGGGCGTGGCGCGCGTGATCCGCCACGACGCCGGCCTGGCCCAGGCGCGCGCCGAGGCCGCCGACCACTGGCAGCAGAACTGAGCAAGCCATGGAAGAAATCCGCAACTACACGATGAACTTCGGTCCGCAGCATCCGGCCGCGCATGGCGTGCTGCGCCTGATCCTGGAGATGGACGGCGAAGTGGTGACGCACGCCGATCCGCACATCGGACTGCTCCATCGCGGTACCGAGAAGCTGGCCGAGTCGAAGCCGTTCAATCAATCGATCGGCTACATGGACCGCCTCGACTACGTGTCGATGATGTGCAACGAGCACGCCTATGTGCGCGCGATCGAGCGATTGTGCGGCGTCGAGGCGCCGATCCGCGCGCAGTACATCCGCACCCTGTTCGACGAGATCACGCGCATCCTCAACCACCTGCTGTGGATCGGCTCGAGCGCGCTCGACCTCGGTGCGATGGCGGTCTTCCTCTACGCGTTTCGCGAGCGCGAGGAGCTGATGGACTGCTACGAGGCGGTCTCCGGCGCGCGCCTGCACGCGACCTATTACCGCCCGGGCGGCGTCTACCGCGACCTGCCGGCGCGCATGCCGCAGTACCGCGAGTCGCCGTGGCACAAGGGCGCGGATCTCAAGCGTCTGAACGCCTGGCGCGGCGGATCGATGCTGGATTTCCTGGCGGCCTTCGCCGACGACTTCCCGCGTCGCGT
>JAKAZT010000018.1 GCA_021815695.1 Pseudomonadota bacterium | reverse complement strand
TCAGCCCGCAAGCGGCGCGCAGCGTGTCTCCAGCCATGCGCGATCGGCGCCTTCGACGCGCGACGCCAGTGCGGCGAGGACTTCGGCGTGGTAGGCGTCGAGCCAGGCGCGCTCGCCGGCATCGAGCAGGTCCGGTTCCAGCGCGCGCGTGTCGATCGGGCACAGGGTCAGCGTCTCGAAGCCGAGGAAACGCCCGAACCCGGATTCGGCCGTCTCGCGCACCGCGACCAGATTCTCGTGGCGCACGCCGTGCCGCCCGGGCCGGTACAGGCCCGGCTCGATCGAGCTGATCATGCCCGGCTCCAGCGCCACCAGGGCGCCGCCGGGTGCGGGCGGGCGGATGGCATGCGGGCCTTCGTGGACGTTGAGGAAATAGCCGACCCCGTGGCCGGTGCCGTGGCCGTAGTCGGCGGCGGCGGCCCACAGCGGCGCGCGCGCCAGCGCATCCAGCTGCGGGCCGCTGGCGCCGGCCGGGAATTGCGCACGGCTGAGTGCGATCAGCCCCTTGAGCACCCGGGTGAAGTCGGCGCGCTCCTCGCGGGTCGTCGGCCCCAGCGCCCAGACGCGGGTGATGTCGGTGGTGCCGCCGGGATACTGGCCGCCGGAATCGACCAGCAGCAGGCCGCGCGCCTGGAGCGTGGCGTGATGCGCGGGCGTGGCCCGGTAGTGCGGCAGGGCGCCGTTGGCGGCGTAGCCGGCGATGGTGGCGAAGCTCGGCCCGACGAAATCGGCCTCGCGTGCCCGCTCGCCGGTGACGATGGCATCGACGTCGAGTTCGGTCAGGCGCTGGCCGGCACGCATGCGCTCGTCGATCCGGCGGAACCCGCGCACCAGCGCGGCGCCGTCGCGGCGCATCACCTCACGCCAATGATCCAGCTCGCCCGCCGACTTGCGCGCCTTGGCCGCGGTCGAGGGGTTGGCGTGCTCGATACGCTGCACCGTGGCCGGGATCCGCTCGGCCAACGCCGCGGCGACACGCGCGGGATCGAGCAGCAGCCGCGCGCCGGGCGGCAGGGCGGTCAGCGCCGCTGCGGGTGCAGCGTAGTCCGCCAGCGTGATGCCGTCGGCGGCCAGTTCGGCGGCCAGCGCGGCGTCGATCTTGCCGGCCGGCACGAACAGCGTCGCGGTGCCTTCGGCGAGCAGCAGATGGGCGACGAAGACCGGGTTGTACTCGACATCGCTGCCGCGCAGCAGGGTCAGCCAGGCGATGTCGTCGAGGCTGCTGATCAGGTGGTGGGTCGCGCCGGCCTCGCGCATCGACGCGCGCAAGGCGGTCAGGCGTTCGCCGCGGGTGGCACAGGCGCAGGTGGCCGGGTGCGGGCGGATCGGCGCGACCGGCAGCGCCGGGCGCTCGTTCCAGATCCGCGCCGGCAGGTCGAGATCGAGGCGCAGGTCGATGCCCCGGGCGCCCAGCGTAGCGGCCAGCGTGCGCGCGCCGGCCACGCTGATCGAATCGCCGGCCACGGCGACGCCGGAACCGCAGGCAAGGTGCTCGCACAGCCAGTCCGCGTGTTCCGCCGCATGCGGCCTCGCGAGACGCATCAGCGCGATGCCGCTGTCGGCCAGCTCGCGCTCGGCCTGCTCGAAGTAGCGGCTGTCGGTCCACAGTCCGGCAACGTCGGCGGTGACGACCAGGGTGCCGGCCGAGCCGGTGAAGCCTGACAGCCATTGCCGCGCCTGCCACGGCGCCGGCAGGTATTCGGACAGGTGCGGATCGGCGGTCGGCACGATGCAGGCGGCGACCCCCGCGGTGCGCATCGCGGCGCGCAGGGCGGCGAGGCGTTGCAAGACGGCACTGGACATGGATTTCCTCTGGTTGCGCTCGCGGGCGACTTCACAAGCCGGTAAAGTATGACTTTCCAAGCGCGAATCTGCTCCATGACCCCCCTGATCTTCGTCACCGGCGGCGTGGTGTCCTCGCTCGGCAAGGGCATTGCTTCGGCTTCGCTGGCCGCGATCCTGGAATCGCGCGGGCTCAGCGTCACCCTGATGAAGCTCGATCCCTACATCAACGTGGATCCGGGCACGATGAGCCCGTTCCAGCACGGCGAGGTCTACGTCACCGACGACGGCGCCGAGACCGACCTCGACCTCGGTCACTACGAGCGCTTCGTGCGCACGCGGCTGACCGGCAAGAACTCCGTCACCACCGGCAAGATCTACGAGAGCGTGATCCGCAAGGAGCGCCGCGGCGATTACCTCGGCGCGACCGTGCAGGTGATTCCGCACATCACCGACGAGATCAAGCACGCGATCGACGAGGCCACGCGCGGCTTCGACGTCGCGATGGTCGAGATCGGCGGCACCGTGGGCGACATCGAATCGCTGCCGTTTCTCGAGGCGATCCGCCAGCTGCGCATCGAGCGCGGCCCCGAGAAGTGCCTGTTCATGCACCTGACCCTGGTGCCGTACATCAAGGCCGCCGGCGAAATAAAGACCAAGCCGACCCAGCATTCGGTCAAGGAGCTGCGCTCGATCGGCATTCAGCCCGACATCCTGCTGTGCCGTTCCGAACAGCCGCTGCCCGAGGGCGAGCGGCGCAAGATCGCGCTGTTCACCAACGTGCCCGAGCAGGCCGTGATCAGCGCGGTCGATGTCGAGGTGATCTACCAGCTGCCGCTGTGGCTGCACCAGCAGGGGCTGGACCGGATCGTGGTCGATCGCCTGCGCCTCGACGCGCGCGCGGCCAATCTGGCCGAGTGGGAGGCCGCCGTCGCCGCCATGCAGCATCCGCGCGACGAGGTCACCATCGCCATCGTCGGCAAGTACGTCGAGCACAAGGACGCCTACAAGTCGCTGGGCGAGGCACTGCGCCACGGCGGCATCAAGCAGTCCGCGCGGATCAATCTGCGCTGGGTCGACTCCGAGCAGATCGAGGCCGAGGGCAGCGAGGCGGCCCTGGCCGACGTCGACGCCATCCTGGTTCCGGGCGGCTTCGGCAAGCGCGGCTTCGAGGGCAAGGTGATGGCCGCGCGCCACGCCCGCGAGCGCGGCATTCCCTATTTCGGCATCTGCTACGGCATGCACGCGGCAGTGGTGGATTTCGCCCGCCACGTCGCCGGCCTGGGCGGCGCGGATTCCACCGAGAACGATCGCCAGACCCCGCACCCGGTGATCGGCCTGATCACCGAATGGACCACGACCGCCGGCGAGGTCGAGCACCGCGACGAGGCGTCCGACCTCGGCGGCACGATGCGCCTGGGTGCGCAGGAATGCCGCCTCAAGGCCGGCAGCCTGGCGCGCGAGCTGTACGGCCAGGACGTGATCCGCGAGCGTCATCGCCACCGTTACGAGTTCAACAACCGTTACCGGCAGGCGTTCGAGGATCTCGGCCTGGTGATCGCCGGCAAATCGATGGACGACCTGCTGGTGGAGATGGTCGAACTGCCGGTCGCGCGGCACCCGTGGTTCCTCGCCTGCCAGTTCCATCCCGAATTCACCTCGACGCCGCGCGACGGCCATCCGCTGTTCGCGGGTTTCGTGCGCGCCGCGCGTGATTACCGCGTGGTGCGCCGGGGCGAGCGGCTGGCGCGCGAGGTCGCGGCATGAAGGTGCATGTGCCGTCCCGGGCGCGGCTTCCCGGTCATTCCCTGACCGGGATGGCGGATGCCGGCGCCATTCCTGCGCTGGATCGCAACGCATGAATCTCTGCGGATTTCAGGTCGGCCTCGAGCATCCGCTGTTTCTGATCGCCGGGCCCTGCGTGATCGAGTCCGAGCAACTGGCGCTCGACACCGCGGGCCAGCTGAAGGAGATCACCGCGCGCCTCGGCGTGCCCTTCATCTACAAGTCCAGCTTCGACAAGGCCAACCGCACCTCGGCGTCCGGCCACCGCGGTCCCGGCCTGGAGCCGGGTCTGCGCGTCCTCGCCGAAGTCAAACGCCAGATCGGCGTCCCGGTGCTGACCGACGTGCACGAGTACACCCCGCTGGCCGAGGTCGCCAGTGTGGTCGACGTGCTGCAGACGCCGGCCTTCCTGTGCCGGCAGACCGACTTCATCCAGAACGTGGCGCGCGCCGGCCGGCCGGTCAACATCAAGAAGGGCCAGTTCCTCGCGCCCTGGGACATGCAGCACGTGGTCGCGAAGGCCCGTGCGGTCGGCAACACGCAGATCATGGTCTGCGAGCGCGGTGCCAGTTTCGGCTACAACAACCTGGTCTCCGACATGCGCAGTCTCGCGGTGATGCGCGCCACCGGCTGTCCGGTCGTGTTCGACGCTACCCACTCGGTGCAGTTGCCGGGCGGGCAGGGCGCACAATCCGGCGGCCAGCGCGAGTTCGTGCCGGTACTGGCGCGCGCCGCGGTCGCGGCCGGCATCGCCGGCCTGTTCGCCGAGACCCACCCCGACCCGGACCACGCGCTCAGCGACGGTCCCAATGCCTGGCCGCTGGCGAAGATGGCGGCGCTGCTGGAGACCCTGGTCGAGCTGGATCGTGCGGTCAAGCGCGCCGGCTTCATCGAGCAGACGCCGTGAGCCGTCCCCGAGAGACTTCAGTCCGAACCGCATCCGTGACCTGCCCATGACCCGCATCAGCGACATCCACGCGCGCGAAATCCTCGATTCCCGCGGCAACCCCACCCTCGAGGCCGAAGTCACCCTGGCCGACGGCAGCTGCGGTCGTGCCGCGGTGCCCAGCGGCGCCTCCACCGGCACCCGCGAAGCGGTCGAATTGCGCGACGGCGACAAGTCGCGCTACGGCGGCAAGGGCGTGCGCAAGGCCGTCACCCACGTCAACGACGAGATCGCCAGGGCCCTGACCGGCTTCGACGCGGCCGATCAGGCCGGGCTCGATGCCCGCCTGATCGCGCTGGACGGCACGCCGAACAAGGCGCGTCTGGGTGCCAACGCCATCCTCGGCGTGTCCCTGGCGTCGGCGCATGCGGTCGCGGTCTCACGCCGGCAGCCGCTATGGCGCTCGCTGGCCGGAGCGGGCGAGGTATCGCTGCCGGTGCCGATGATGAACATCATCAATGGCGGTGCGCACGCCGACAACAACGTCGACATGCAGGAATTCATGATCCTGCCGGTCGGCTTCGAACGGTTCTCCGAGGCGTTGTGCGCCGGTGCCGAGATCTTCCATGCGCTCAAGGCCGTGCTGAAAGCGCGCGGCCTCGGCACGGCGGTCGGTGACGAGGGCGGTTTCGCCCCCGATCTCAAGTCCAACGAGGCAGCGATCGAGACCATCCTCGAGGCGATCGGCAAGACCGGCCATGTCGCCGGTCGCGACGTCTTCCTCGGACTCGATGCCGCTTCCTCGGAGTTCCATGCCGAGGGCCTGTACGACCTCGCCGGTGAAGGCCGCAAGCTCGACGCCGCGGGCATGGTCGAGCTCTATTCCGGCTGGTGCGAACGCTACCCCATCATCAGCATCGAGGACGGCATGGCCGAGGCCGATCGCGACGGCTGGCAGCAGCTCACGGCCACGCTGGGCGCGCGCGTGCAGCTGGTCGGCGACGACAACTTCTGCACCAACCCGGCGATCTTCCGCGAAGGCATCGCCGCCGGCATCGCCAATGCGATCCTGATCAAGGTCAACCAGATCGGCACGCTGTCGGAAACCCTGGAGACGATCGCGATCGCCGAGCAGGCCGGTTATGCCGCGGTGGTTTCGCACCGTTCCGGCGAGACCGAGGACACCACCATCGCCGACATCGCGGTGGCGACCACGGCGATGCAGATCAAGACCGGCTCGCTGTGCCGCAGCGACCGCATCGCCAAGTACAACCAGCTGCTGCGCATCGAGGAACAGCTGGGCGCCACCGCACGCTACGCCGGGCGCGGCGCGTTCAAGCGTCCGCTGCCCGGCTGAACGCGACTTACGGACCCGCCATGCTGCGCTGGATCGCCGTCGTCCTGCTGGTGCTGGTGGCCCTGCTGCAACTGCGCCTGTGGACCGGCGCCGGCGGCATGCACGCGGTCAGTCAGTTGCGAGCCCAGCTGACGGCGCAGCAGGCCGAGAATCTGCGCCTGCAGCAGCGCAACCAGACGCTTGGCGCCGAAGTCGAGGATCTCAAGCACGGCAACCAGGCCATCGAGG
This sequence comes from Pseudomonadota bacterium, assembly GCA_021815695.1. Taxonomy (GTDB): domain Bacteria; phylum Pseudomonadota; class Gammaproteobacteria; order Xanthomonadales; family Rhodanobacteraceae; genus Metallibacterium. The sequence goes on along the minus strand of JAKAZT010000018.1, from coordinate 21,234 downwards.
CGCACGCGCGCTCGGAGCTGGGCCTGATCAAGCCCGGCGAGACGTTCTATCAGGTGGTCAATCCCGATCCGCGCGCGGCGGCCACACCGGCGACGACCGCCAGTGCCCATGGCGGCTGACGCGCTGTGGTGCGTCGTGCCGGCGGCCGGGCGCGGCGCGCGCTTCGGCGGCGAGATACCCAAGCAGTACGTCGATCTGCTCGGGCGCCCGCTGTTGCAGCACACGCTGGAGCGCCTGGCCGCGCATCCGCGCGTGGCCGGTCTGATGGTGGTGCTGGCGGCCGACGATCGTCGCTGGCCGGGGCTGACCGCGCTGGCCGGCAAGCCCGTGCTTGCGACCATCGGCGGCAGCGAGCGCGCTGCTTCGGTGCTGGCCGGGTTGCGCGCCCTGCCGGATTCGGTCGCCGCGGATGCCGCCGTGCTGGTGCACGACGCCGCCCGGCCGCTGCTGCGCGCCGGCGATCTCGATCGTCTGATCGGCCTCGGCGTCGGACACCCGGTCGGCGCGGTTCTGGCCGCGCCGGTACGCGACACGCTCAAGCGCGCCGGAGACGGTGGCGTCGTCGCCGCGACCGTGCCGCGCGTCGGGTTGTGGCGTGCGCTGACACCGCAGATGGGCCGACGCGGCGATCTCGAGCGCGCCCTGTCCGCCGCGGCGCAAGCCGGGGTCGCGATCACCGACGAGGCGATGGCGCTGGAGCGGATCGGGCTGTACCCGCTGCTGGTCGAAGGCAGCGACGACAACCTCAAGATCACCACGGCGGCCGATCTGGCCTATGCCGCGTTCCGACTGTCGCTGCAAGGCGATTCGCAGGCATGATCGTGGCCATCCGGGCGCGGGAGTCGTCCGCGCACAAGGCGTCCGCATGAACATCCGCATCGGCCAGGGTTTCGACGTCCACGCCTTCGGGCCCGGCGATCACGTGATGCTGGGCGGCGTGCGCATCGCCCATGATCGCGGCCTGATCGCGCACTCCGACGGCGATGTGGTGATCCACGCGCTGTGCGATGCCCTGCTCGGCGCACTGGCGCTGGGCGACATCGGACGGCATTTCCCGCCCGGTGACGCGCGCTGGAAGGGTGTCGACAGCCGTGTCCTGCTGCGCGAGGTCGTGGCCCTGCTCGATGCTCGCGGCCACCGGCTGGGCAACGCCGATGTCACGGTGATCTGCGAGCGGCCGAGGATCGCGCCGCACGTCGCGGCGATGGCTGCCGGTCTGGCCGCGGACATCGGATGCGATCCGGGCGCGCTCGGCATCAAGGCGACCACCAGCGAAACGCTGGGGTTCACCGGCCGCGGCGAGGGCATCGCCGCGCTCGCCGTCGCACTGATCGTTGCAAAAACATAGCCTTCATATTTCAAGTGGATACGGCACTTTCCCAACGTGATTCTGGGCGCAGCACGGCGGCCCGTCCGGCGCCGCCGACACAGGCCGCTTCGCCTTGAGCGCGTTGCCCTACGCCCATGGCGGACCACCGCTGATCGCGCAGTTGCGGACGACGCCCGCGGACTTCGTGGTCGAGGAGGTGCTCGGCTACGCCGCCGATGGTGACGGCGAGCACGTCCTGCTGACGGTCGAGAAGACCGGCGCCAACACCGAATGGGTGGCGCGCGAGCTGGCGCGCTACGCCGGAGTGGCGCCGCTGGCCGTGGGCTACGCCGGCATGAAGGATCGCCACGCCGTCACCCGCCAGAGCTTCAGCGTGCAGCTGGGCGGCCAGGCCGAGCCCGACTGGTCGGCCTTCCCGCATGCCGAGGTGCGCGTGCTGGCCAGCGCGCGCCATCGCCGCAAGCTCAAGCGCGGCGCGCTGGCCGGCAACCGCTTCGCGCTGGTGTTGCGCGACGTGCAGGGCGATCGCGATGGCGCCGAACGCGTCCTCGCCGCGATCGCGGCGCGCGGCGTACCCAACTATTTCGGCGAGCAGCGCTTCGGTCGCGGTGGCGCCAACGTCGAACGCGCGCAGGCGATGTTCGCCGGCAAGCGCGTCGACCGCGCCCTGCGCGGCTTGCTGCTCTCGGCCGCGCGCGCCGAGGTGTTCAACGCCGTGCTGGCCGCGCGCGTCGAACGCGCGGCGTGGGACACGCCGCTCGCCGGCGAGTTGTGGAGCCTCGCCGGTTCGCGCAGCTGGTTCGGGCCGGAGTCGTGGAGCGAAGCGCTGGCCGCTCGCCTGACCGCGTTCGACATCCATCCCTCGGGCCCGCTGTGGGGTGACGGCCCGCACCCGGCGGCCGAGGCCGTTGCGGCGCTGGAGCAGGCAATTGCCGCGACGCTGCCCGAACTCTGTGCGGGTCTGGCCGCCGCCGGCCTGCAGCACGAGCGGCGCGCGTTGCGGCTGCACCCGGCGGCGCTGGAATGGAGCTGGCGCGAGGATGCCGCGCTGGAGCTGCGCTTCTCCCTGCCGGCCGGCGCCTATGCCACCGTGGTCGTGCGCGAGCTGGCCGCGGTCTGAGGATTGCGATGCCGGGATGGCCGGCAGGCGGGGTGCCCTGACGACCCGCTGCTTCAGCGGGCGTGCTGCAGCAGGACCAGCACGGCGCCGGTGCCGCCCTGCGCCGAGGGTGCCGAAGCGAACGCCACCACGTCGGCGCGCAGCCGCAGCAGGCGGTCGGTCAGTACCTTGAGCACCGGACCGCCGCGCGAGCGCAGTCCCTTGCCGTGGATGATGCGTACGCAGGTCTGGCCCTCGTGACGACACTCGGCGAGGAAATCCGTGATCGACGCGCGCGCCGCCGCGGCGTTCATCTGGTGCAGGTCCAGTTCGGCCTGCACCGCCCAGGCGCCGCGCTTGAGGCGCTTGAGCAGGCGCGGATCGCGGCCGGCGCGCAGATAAGCCAGTTCCTCGCCAACCTCGAGCAGGGCCGGGTCGATCGCGTGCGTCAGCAGCTCGGTCGCCACCGCCGCCTCGTCGGCCTCGCGCATGCGCGCGCGCGGCTCCGGCGGACGAGGACGCGGCGCGGCGACCGCAGGTTCGCGCGCCAGCGGTCGCACGCGACCGACCGCCTCGCGAAACAGGCGCACGGCGTCGGCATCGGGCGGTGGTGCGGGCTTGCGGGCCATGACTGAAACCTAGCAGCAGAAAGGCGAGTGCGGGAGTCTCGGCGACACGCCCAAATCCGCTAAACTCGATCGGCGTTCGGCGCTCACGATGGCAGCGCGCCCGTGGGGCGCCGGTGAAACGCGCCGCAAGCGGGGTCCGATGCGAGTTCTGGTCAGCAACGACGATGGCGTGGACGCGCCCGGCATCCGCCTGCTCGCCGAGCGTCTGCGCGTGCTCGGCGACGTGGTCGTGGTCGCGCCCGACCGCGACCGCTCCGGCGCCAGCAACTCGCTGACGCTGGACCAGCCGATCCGCGTGCTGCGCATGGACGACGGCCGCTACCGCGTTGCCGGCACGCCCACCGACTGTGTCCATCTCGCCTTGTCGGGATTGCTCGAGAACGAACCCGACATCGTCGTTTCGGGCATCAACAACGCGGCCAATCTCGGCGATGACGTGATCTATTCCGGCACCGTGTCGGCGGCGATGGAGGGCCGCTTTCTCGGCCTGCCGGCGATCGCGGTATCGCTGGCCAGCAGCGACCACCGCGGCGAGCATTACGATTCGGCGGCACGTGCGGTGCTGCTGCTGGTGCGTCGTCTGCTGGTGGACCCGCTGCCGGCCGACACCATCCTCAATGTCAACGTGCCGGACCGGCCGTGGACCGAGATCCGCGGCTTCGAGGTCACGCGCCTGGGCCGGCGCCACCGCAGCGCGCCGTGCATTCGCGATCACGATCCGCGCGGGCGCACGATCTGGTGGATCGGCCCGGCCGGCGAGGCCGAGGATGCCGGTCCCGGCACCGATTTCGACGCCGTGCAGCGCGGTTATGTCTCGGTGACGCCGATCCACGTCGACCTGACCCGCTTCCAGGCGCTGGAGAAGGTCAGCGAATGGGTGGGCGCGCTCGAAGCCGGCATGCGCGCCGACGCCGCGGCCTGATGCGCATGACGGCATCGATCCGCACCCCGGAAGCGGCCGGGCTGGGCATGACCTCGCAGCGCGCCCGCGATCGCCTGGTGGCAAAACTGCGCGAGGAGGGCATCGCCGATCCGCGCATCCTCGACGTGATGCGCACGCTGCCGCGGCATTTGTTCGTCGACGAGGCGCTGGCGCCGCGCGCCTACGAGAACACCGCGCTGCCGATCGGACACGGCCAGACCATCTCGCAGCCGTGGGTGGTGGCGCGCATGACCGAGGCGCTGCTGGAGCACGGCGTGCCCGGGCGCGTGCTCGAGATCGGCACCGGCTCGGGCTACCAGGCGGCGGTGCTGGCCCAGCTGGTGCCCGAGGTCTTCACCGTCGAGCGCATCGAGGAACTGCTGCGCCAGGCGCGGCGGCGCTTCCGCAAGTTCAAGCTCGAAAACATCCGCTCGCGTCATGACGACGGCCATCTCGGCTGGCCGGCCGAGGGGCCATTCGACGCCATCATCCTCACCGCCGCCGGCGAATCGGTGCCGCCGGACCTGCTGGCGCAGCTGGCGCCCGGCGGCGTGCTGCTGGCGCCGCTGGGTCCGTCCGGACATCAGCAGCTGGTGCGCCTGCAGATCGATGCCGAGGGTGCCGTGCAGCGCGAGACGCTGGCCAATGTCAGCTTCGTGCCGCTGCTGGGCGGGGTCGGCTGATGGCGCTGTTCGCGTCGCTGTACCGACGTGTGCTGGGCTGGGCGCAGCATCCGCATGCCCTGCGTTACCTCGCCGGCCTGAGTTTCGTCGAGGCCTTCGCGTTTCCGATCGCGCCCGAGCTGATGCTGGCGCCGATGTGCATCGCGCAGCCGCGCCGCGCCTACCGTTATGCCGCGATCAGTCTGGCGTTTTCGCTGCTGGGAGCGCTGGTCGGCTATGCGCTCGGCTACTTCGCCTTCGATCTGCTGCAGCCGCTGCTGACGCATCTGGGCTGGATGGATGCCATCGACCGCCTGGTGCTCGAGCTGCGCGCCGACGTGGTGCTGCATCCGTGGACGGCGTTCTGGCTGCTGGTCGCCGCCGGCTTCACGCCGGTGCCGCTGAAGCTGTTCACCTGGGCCGCCGGCATCGTCGGCGTGCCGCTGGCGGCGTTCATGGCCAGCATGGTGGTCGGTCGCGGCAAGCGCGTGTTCCTGCTGGCGCTGCTGGTGCGGATGATGGGCCCGCGTGCGGAAGCGTTCCTGCAGCGCTGGATCGAGTGGATCGGCTGGGCCGCGCTGGCGCTGCTGGCACTGCTCGCGCTGGTGTGGTTCGGGTGGCGTTGAGGGCCGCTATGCTTGCGACCATGACCCTGCGCGACAGCATGTCTCGCCTCGCCCTGATCGCCGGACTGCTGGCGCTGCTCGCCGGCTGCGCCGAGTCGCGCGTGGTTGCCGTGCGCCGGATCTCGGGCCCGCCGCCGGTGCGCGGCATCGAGCCCGCGCACGGTCGTTATCGCGTGGTGGCCGGCGACACGCTCTACAGCATCGCCTTCCGTCATGGCCTGGATTACCGCGCGCTGGCGTGGATCAACGGCATCGCGCCGCCGTTCACGATTTATCCCGGCGAGGAAATCCGGCTTTCCGGCAAGCCGGCCGCGCCGGCGGTCGGCGCGCGATCATCGGCGCCGCACCGGTTGCCGCCCGCACGCCCGGTGCCGCCGGCGGGCGCGGTCAGTGCCGCGGTCACCGCGCCGACGCCGGCTGTCGCCGCATCCGTGCCGGGCAGTGCGGCGGGGACGCCGGCAGCCGTGCCGGCTGCGGCACCGGCAGCGAGCGCCGCAGCCACGCCGGTGCAATCGCCGCCCGCACCATCGCGCCGGGTCGACGGCATCGCCTGGCGCTGGCCGACCGACGGCGCGATCCTCGACCGCTACCAGGCCAATGATCCCGGCCGCCAGGGCATCGATCTCGGAGGCAGCAGCGGCCAGCCGGTCTATGCCGCCGCCGACGGCGTGGTGGTTTACAGCGGCAACGGCCTGATCGGCTACGGCGAGCTGATCATCATCAAGCACTCCGACAGCTACCTGTCGGCCTATGGCCACAATCGCGTGCGCCTGGTCAAGGAAGGCGAGCGCGTGCGTGCCGGCCAGGAAATCGCCGAGATGGGCTCCTCGGGTGCACCGCGGGTCGAGCTGCACTTCGAAATCCGGCGCGACGGCAAGCCGGTCGATCCCCTCGATTACCTGCCACCGCGCTGATCGCGCATGGCGCACCCGGAGCTTGCGCGGCCATCGTGGCGAGCGGGCCGGGCCCAAGGCGGTCAGAGCGCAGCGACGAGGCAGTCCATGTCCGTACGGCGTGGAAGCAGGCACCGCCCGATGCAGGGATCGGGCCGCGCAGCCAATGGATTCACGAGCGCTCAGCCGGGCAGGATGAAGACTGCGACCACGGCACGGTCTTCGCCGGCCAGTACGGCGTAGGTGCGCGCCGCGGCGGCGTTGTCCATCACCTCGCAGCCGATGCCGCGCGCGAGCAGCGCGGCCATCACCGCGGCCGGCGGAAAACGCTGGCGCTCGCCGGTGCCCAGCAGCACCACGTCCGGCCGCAGCGCGAGTGCCGGCTCCAGCGCGGCCGGATCGAGTGCCGCAACATCGGTCACCGGCCAGTCCTCGATCACGCGATCGCGGGCGAGGATGAAGCTGCGGGTCAGCTCGCGGTCGCCCAGGGTCACGCGATCGGCGCCGACGCGGCGCACGAACAGATAGGAGCCGGGGTGCTGCAGCGTCAAGTCCATCGCAGCGGCACGTCAGCGCGGCAACGCCAGCCGCGGCGCATCGGGATTGCGCCGGTACAGCGCGGCGATGTGGCCGATCTGCTGCACCAGCTCGGCGCCGCTCGCGGCCAGCAGTGCGTCCACCTGCGCGCTGCGTCCGGCGCGATCGGTGCCGGCCAGCCTGACCTTGACCAGCTCGTGATGATCGAGCGCCCGGCCCAGCTCGGCGAGCACGCTGTCGGTGACGCCGCGGGCACCGAGCAGGATGACCGGTTTGAGCGGGTGCGCGCTGCTGCGCAGGTAGCGGCGTTGGGAGGCGGAGAGCGGCATGATGTCGCGGCCGGATCAGGGCGGGAAAGGGCGGAGAAGGTATCATGCCAGCCCGCTTCATCGGCATGATCATGGTTCGCAGCAAGAGCAGCTCGCGCTGGTTGCGCGAGCATTTCGACGATCCCTACGTCAAGCGCGCCCAGGCCGAGGGCCTGCGCTCGCGCGCGGCGTACAAGCTCGACGAGCTGATCGAGCGCGACCGCCTGCTCAGGCCCGGCATGACGGTGGTGGATCTGGGCGCCGCGCCCGGCGGCTGGTCGCAGGTCGTGCGCCAGCGTCTGGGCGACAGCGGCCGCCTGCTGGCGCTGGACATCCTGCCGATGCAGGGCATCGCCGGCGTCGAGTTCGTCGAGGGCGATTTCCGTGAAGCCGGGGTGCTGGCGCGGCTGGAGTCCTTGCTGGATGGCGCGCGTGCCGACCTTGTGCTGTCGGACATGGCCCCCAATATCACCGGCGTGGCATCCGTCGATCAGGCACGCGCGATGCATCTGGCCGAATTGGCCGCCGATTTCTGTCGTGGCTGGCTGCGGCCGGGCGGCGCGCTGCTGATCAAGCTGTTCCAGGGCGCCGGTTTCGACGATTACGTCCGCGACTTGCGCCGCGACTTCGCGCGCGTGACGATGCGCAAACCCAAGGCCTCGCGTGCGCGTTCACGCGAAGTCTACGCGCTGGCGACCGGCTTTCGCGGCGGTCCCCGGCTTTCGAGCGAGTGATGTTATGAACGACATGGCCAAGAACCTCCTGCTGTGGCTGGTGATCGCGGTGGTGCTGCTCACCGTGTTCCAGAGCTTCGCGCCGCAGGGCGGATCGACGCAGCCGATGACCTACACCGAGTTCGTGCAGCAGGTGCAGGACAACAACGTCACCGCGGTCACCATCAGCGCCAGCAACCCGCCGGCGATCACCGGCAAGTTGCGCGACGGCAGCCCGCTGCGCACGGTGGCGCCGTTCTTCGACGACAGCCTGATGCCCAAGCTGCTCAAGCACGGCGTGCAGGTCACCCAGCAGCCTGCCGACAGCGGCAACATCCTGTGGAAGATCCTGCTCGACTGGGTGCCGTTCCTGATCTTCATCGGCATGCTGATCTGGTTCATGCGCCAGATGCAGTCGGGCGGCGGCGGCCGCGGCGCGATGTCGTTCGGCCGCTCGCGCGCCAAGCTGCAGGGCGAGGACCAGGTCAAGGTCACCTTCGCCGACGTCGCCGGCTGCGACGAGGCCAAGGAGGACGTGCGCGAGCTGGTCGAGTTCCTGCGCGATCCCGGCAAGTTCCAGAAGCTGGGCGGGCGCATTCCGCGCGGCGTGCTGATGGCCGGTCCGCCAGGCACCGGCAAGACCCTGCTGGCAAAGGCGATCGCCGGCGAGGCCAAGGTGCCGTTCTTCTCGATCTCCGGCTCCGATTTCGTCGAGATGTTCGTCGGCGTCGGCGCCGCGCGCGTGCGCGACATGTTCGAACAGGCCAAGAAGCACGCGCCCTGCATCATCTTCATCGACGAGATCGATGCCGTCGGCCGTCATCGCGGCGCCGGACTCGGCGGCGGTCACGACGAACGCGAGCAGACGCTCAACCAGCTGCTGGTCGAGATGGACGGCTTCGAGGGCAACGAGGGCATCATCGTCATCGCCGCCACCAACCGTCCCGACGTGCTTGATCCGGCGCTGCTGCGCCCGGGCCGCTTCGACCGCCAGGTGGCGGTGGGCCTGCCCGACGTGCGCGGCCGCGAGCAGATCCTGCGCGTGCACATGCGCAAGGTGCCGGTTGCGGCCGACGTCGAGCCGATGGTGATCGCGCGCGGCACGCCGGGCTTTTCCGGCGCGGATCTCGCCAACCTGGTCAACGAGGCGGCGCTGTTCGCCGCGCGCGAGAACACCCGCGACGTCGGCATGAGCCACTTCGAGCGCGCCAAGGACAAGATCATGATGGGCTCGGAGCGGCGCTCGCTGATCATGAGCGAGGCCGAAAAGAAGCTCACCGCCTATCACGAGGCCGGTCACGCGATCGTCGGCCTGTCGGTGCCGGACCACGATCCGGTGCACAAGGTCACCATCATCCCGCGCGGCCGCGCGCTGGGCGTGACCATGTTCCTGCCCGAGCAGGACCGCTACAGCTACAGCAAGACCCATCTCGAGAGCCGCCTCGCCAGCCTCTACGGCGGTCGCGTCGCCGAGGAGCTGATCTTCGGTGCCGACAAGGTCACCACCGGCGCCAGCAACGACATCCAGCGCGCCACCCAGCTGGCGCGCGACATGGTCACCAAGTTCGGCCTCAGCGAGGAGCTTGGTCCGATGACCTACGGCGAGGAGGAGGACGAGGTCTTCCTCGGCCGTTCGGTGACCCAGCACAAGACGGTGTCCGAGGCCACCGCGCGGCGCATCGACGAGGTGATCCGCAACGTGATCGACACCGCCTATACCAGCGCGCGCGGCATCCTCACCGCGAAGATGGACCAGCTCAACGCGATGGCCGAGGCGCTGCTGCAATACGAAACCATCGACAGCGGCCAGATCACCGCGATCATGGCCGGCCGCGAGCCGGGCCCGCCCCGTGACTGGACGCGGGATGCCAGTGCCGGCGGTGACGCCGGTGCGGCGGGCGGCGGCGTGCGCGGCGCCGACGGCATCGGCCGCCCCGGGCCGAGCGGCGGCGTGGCGACGCCCGCCGCCAGCCCGCCCTGAGCGTGCTCGACTTCGAGCCGGGTGCGCGCAGCATCGATTGCCGCGGCCGCCGGCTGTCGCTCGATCAGCCGCGCATCGCCGGCATCGTCAACGTCACCCCGGACTCGTTCTCCGACGGCGGCGCGCACGCCGATGCCGCCGGCGCGATCGCCCACGGCCTCAGGCTGGCGGAGGAGGGCGCCGATCTGCTCGACGTCGGCGGCGAATCCACCCGCCCGGGCGCGCAGCCGGTAGCGGTCGAGGACGAATTGCGCCGGGTGATCCCGGTGATCGAGGCGCTGGCGGCGCGCTGCGCGTTGCCGATCGCGATCGACACCAGCAAACCCGAGGTGATGCGCGCCGCGATCGCGGCCGGCGCCGGAATGATCAACGACGTTTGTGCGCTGCGCCGCCCGGGCGCGCTCGAGGCGGCGGCAGAACTGGGCGTGCCGGTGTGCCTGATGCACATGCAGGGCGAGCCCGGCAGCATGCAGGACGATCCGCGCTACGACGACGTCGTCGGCGAGGTGCACCGGTTTCTGACCGATCGCGTGTTCGCCTGCGAGCTGGCCGGCATGCCGCGCGGCCGCGTGCTGGTCGATCCGGGTTTCGGCTTCGGCAAGACACTGGCCCACAACCTGGCCCTGCTCGGCGCGCTCGAACGTTTCCGCGGTCTCGGTGCCGGCCTGCTGGTCGGACTGTCGCGCAAGGGGATGATCGGCGCGCTGACCGGGCGCGACGCTCCGCGCGACCGCGCGGTCGGCTCCGCCGCCGCGGCGCTGGTCGCGGCCCAGCGCGGCGCCGACATCGTGCGCGTGCACGATGTGGCGGCGACGCGCGATGCGCTGCGCGTGGGACTGGCGGCACCCGCCGCGACCACCGCGGCTGCGGCGAAGGCGAAAACGCCGCGCTGGGGCGACGACGACTGACCCGCGGTGCCGCTGCCGCGCGCGACGCGACTGCCGGACGCGCGGCCGAAGGGATAAGCTTCGCCACCATGGTCGAGCCCCGCGCCCCGCGCCCCGAGTCCCGCCGCTTGTTCGGCACCGACGGCATCCGCGGCCGCGTCGGCGATTGGCCGATCACCGCCGAGTTCATGCTCAAGCTCGGTCGCGCGGCCGGCGAGGTACTCGGTCGCGATGGTCGCGCCACGGTGCTGATCGGCAAGGACACGCGCGTCTCCGGTTACATGTTCGAGGCGGCGCTGGAAGCCGGCCTGGTCGCCGCAGGCGCCGACGTGCGCCTGCTGGGGCCGATGCCGACACCCGCCGTCGCCTGGTTGACGCGGGCGCTGGGTGCCAGCGCCGGCATCGTGATCAGCGCCTCGCACAACCCCTATCTCGACAACGGCATCAAGTTCTTTTCCGCGGCCGGCGAGAAGCTCGACGACGCCACCGAGCGCGCGATCGCCATGGCGACCGCCGCGCCGTTCGTCACCGTGGCCGCCGAACGGCTCGGCAAGGCGGCGCGCATCAGCGATGCCGCCGAGCGTTACATGGCGTTCTGCCGTTCCACCGTGGCCGCCGATTTCAGTCTGCGCGGCCTGCGCATCGTGCTCGACTGCGCGCACGGCGCGACCTACCAGGTGGCGCCACGGATCTTCAGCGCGCTCGGCGCCGAGCTGAGCACGATCGGCGTCGCGCCGGACGGCTTCAACATCAATGCCGCGGTCGGCACGATGCATCCCGAGGCGCTGATCGCCGCGGTGCGCAGCGCCGGCGCCGATCTCGGCATCGCCTTCGACGGTGACGGCGATCGCGTGCTGATGGTGGACGCCGACGGCGCGCTGGCGGACGGTGATGATCTGCTCTACATCATGGCCCGCGACCTGCACGCGCGCGGCACGCTGCGCGGCCCGGTCGTCGGCACGCTGATGAGCAACCGCGCGCTGGAGACCGCGATCGTCGCGCTGGGTCTGCCGTTCGTGCGCGCCGATGTCGGTGACCGTCACGTGCAGCGTGCCCTGCACGATGGCGGCGGCGTGCTGGGCGGCGAGGCCTCCGGGCACCTGCTGTGCCTGGATCGCGCCACCACCGGTGACGGGCTGGTCGCGGCGCTGGCGGTCCTGGAAGCTCTGCTGCGCAGCGGTGAAACGCTGGCTGCCGCGCGCGCGCGCCTGGTCAAGCTGCCGCAACGTACCGTCAACGTGTCCGCCGCCGGCGGCGCTGCCCTGGTGGCCATGCCCGGCGTGCGCCAGGCGCTGGCGGCGGCCGAGGCCGCGCTGGCGGGCCGTGGCCGGGTGCTGCTGCGACCCTCCGGCACCGAACCGCTGGTGCGGGTCACCGTCGAGGCGCCGGACGCCGGCGAGGTCGAGCGGGTGGTCGCGGGCCTGGCCGCGGCCGTGACATCGGCGGCGCGACGGTCACCCGGCGAGCCCGCGCCATGAAACAGATCCCGACCCTCGACATCCGCCGCTATGAACACGACCGCGCGGCATTCGTCACCGAACTGGGCGCGGCCTATCGCGAATTCGGCTTCTGCTGCATCGGCGGGCACGGCATCCCGCAGGCGCTGATCGACGGCGCCTACGAGGCGTTCCGGTGCTTCTTCGCGCTGCCTGCGGAAATCAGGATGCGCTACCACGTGCCCGGCGGCGGCGGCGCGCGCGGCTACACCCCGTTCAAGGTCGAGACCGCCAAGGACAGCCAGTACCCGGATCTCAAGGAGTTCTGGCACATCGGCCGCGAGATTCCGCGCGATTCGAAATACGCCGGCGTCATGCCGCCCAATCTGTGGCCGGACGAAGTCGCCGGTTTCCGCGAGCACGGCTACGCGTTGTACCAGGCGCTGGACCAGCTGGGCACGCGCGTGTTGCGTGCGCTGGCCCTGCATATCGGCCTGGCCGAGCACTGGTTCGACGACAAGGTCGACCAGGGCAACTCGATCCTGCGCCCGATCCACTACCCGCCGATCGAGACCGATGACGTGCCCAACGTGCGCGCCGGAGCGCACGAGGACATCAACTTCATCACCCTGCTGGTGGGCGCCAGTGCGGAAGGGCTCGAGGTGCTCGGCCGCGATGGCCGCTGGATCCCGGTCACCACCCGCGGTGACGCCATCGTGGTCAACATCGGCGACATGCTGCAGCGCCTGAGCAACCACGTGTATCCCTCGACCACCCACCGCGTGGTCAATCCGCGCAATGCCAACGCGCGCAAGCCGCGCTACTCGGTGCCGTTCTTCCTGCATCCCAATCCGGATTTCCTGATCGACGTGCTGCCGGCGTGCGTCAGCGTCGACAACCCCAGCCGCTATCCGCGGCCGATCAGCGCGCACGACTACCTGCTCGAGCGCCTGCGCGAGATTCGCCTGGTCTGATCCATCCGCGGTGCGCCGGCCGGCGCGAGGAGCCACGCCATGCCGACCGTTCCGCACAGCGAAAAGCACTTCAACGCCTCCGACAGCGTGCGCGACGTGGTGATCGGCATGGCCGACGGCCTGACGGTGCCGTTCGCGCTGGCCGCCGGCCTGTCCGGTGCGGTCGCTGCCAGCCGCCTGATCGTCACCGCCGGCGTGGCCGAGATCGCCGCCGGCGCGATCGCGATGGGGCTGGGCGGCTATCTGGCCGCGCGCAGCGACGCCGAGCACTACGCCAGCGAGCGTCGGCGCGAGCAGCGCGAGGTGATCGAACTCGGCGCGCACGAGGAAGACGAAGTCGTCGAGATCTTCGACCGCTACGGCCTGACCCGCCAGGACTGCGAGCCGATCCTCGTCGCCTTTCGTCGCGACCACGACGCCTGGGTCGATTTCATGATGCGCTACGAACTGGGCCTGGAACCGCCGCAGCCGGGCCGGGCACTGCGCAGCGCCCTGACCATCGGCGGCGCCTACATCGCCGGCGGCCTGGTGCCGCTGCTGCCGTACATGCTGGTCGCCGGAGTCGAGCGCGCGCTGGCGGTCTCGGTCGTCGCCACGCTGGCCGCACTGGCCGCCTTCGGCGCGTTCAAGGGCCGCCTCACCGGCGCCGGCGCCTTGCGCGGCGCGCTGCAGACGGTGGTGATCGGGGGACTGGCTTCGACCGCGGCCTTCATGCTGGCCAGACTGATCGGCGGGTGACGCGGATCGCAGCGAGCCGGTGGCCGCGGACCGGCTTTCCGGTATTCGCAGCGGGTCCGCGATGGCTGCCGGCCAGCATCGGCGGCGCCAGCGGAAGCCTGGCCGCAGCCTCGAGTCTTTCCCGGCGGAAACGGTCATGCCGGCGATCGATCCGCGGCGGTTGAACGCGGGTCGCCCGCGCGCTATCCGCCGCCCGCTGCATCGGCGATCACGCAGCGATTGCCGCCCTGCTTCTTGGCAACGTACATGGCGTGATCGGCTTCGCGGATCAGGTGCTGGCCCTCGTCGCCGTGCTCGGGATGGACGGCGATGCCGATGCTTCCGGTGATGCACGGGCTGTGGCCGTCGAGGACGAAGGGCTGTTGCAGCGCCGCGCGGATCTTCTCGCCCACCCGCGCGGCATGCTGCACGAGCTTGATGGCGCCGAGCAGGACGATGAACTCGTCGCCGCCCATGCGCCCGACGGTGTCGGACTCGCGTACGCAACCGATGATGCGCCGGGCAACCTCGTGCAGCAGTCGGTCGCCGACGCCATGGCCCAGCGTGTCGTTGACCTGCTTGAAATGGTCGAGATCGATGTAGAGCAGGGCCAGCCGGTCATGGTCACGCCGGGCCCGGGCCAGCGCGATCTGCAGGCGGTCGTCGAACAGCTTGCGGTTGGGCAGATGGGTCAGCACGTCGTGCTGGGCGATGTGGCGCAGCCAGGTCTCGGTCTGCTTGCGCTCGATGGCGGCCGCCACCTGGGTGGACACGAACTGCAGCAACTGCTTGTCCTTGTCGGTGTAGCGCGTGTCGCCCGAATAGCTCTGCACCGCCAGCGCCCCGAGGATGCCTTTCTGCGCGATCAGCGGCACGCCGAGCCAGTCCAGCGACTCGCGGCCGACGATCGGACCCACGCGACCGGACAGCGTTGCATCGGTGCCGGGCGTCAGCAGCAGGGCCTCGCCGCTGCGGATGACCTCGGCGCTGAGCGTGCCGGAGTCGAGCCGGCGCGGCGCCGGAGTCTCGTCGTGCTCGTCGACGAAGTAGGGGAAGCTGAGCATGTCGGTGTCGGCGTCGTACAGCGCGACGAAAAAATTGCGAGCCGGCAGCAGTCCGCCGATGATGGCGTGGATGCGCCCGAACAGCGCCAGCAGGTCGGCGGCCGTGTGCGCGGCCTCGGAAATCGCCAGCAGCGCGGCCTGCACCGACTCGGCGCGCTTGCGTTCGGTGATGTCGCGCGCCACCGCGATGCGCAGGCGATCGGCCTCGGACCAGCGTGCGCTCCACATGATGTGGACGGTCTGGCCGTCCTTGCGCACGTAGCGATTCTCGAAATGCGGGTTGGGCGTGCCGGCCATGATCGCAGCGGCGGCTTGCAGCGTGCGCGCACGGTCATCCGGGTGCACCAGTTCGATCATCGGTCGGCCCTGCAGTTCGTCGGGCGTGTAGCCGAAGATGCGCTCGCAGGCGGCGCTGACGAACACGAAGCGGCCCTCGGCGTCGACCACGCACACGGCATCGACCAGCAGGTCGAGAACGTGATCCAGGCGACTGCGGATGGACTTTTCCATGCGGATACTCTGCCAGCTGGCGCAAGCGCCGGCTTGCCGGTTCGGCGCGGCGGCCAGTGAACGATTGTGCCGCGGCCGAGTCACAGATTCACCGGATGGTCAAACGAGGTGCGTCATGAGCAGGCAGACATCGGGGTGGAGCAGGGCGGGCGCCGCGGTCATCGTGCTGGCGGCGCTCGCTGCAGGCGCGTATCTGGCGCACCGGGCGATGGTCGCGAATACGCCGGCGCCGGTGCCTGCGCCGGCGCCCGCTTCCGCGGCATCGGCCGCGCCGTCGATCCGCTACCCGATCGCGCAGGCCGGCTCCGGACCGGCGTCCGCGACCACGGCGCCGCTGCCGGCGCTGGAGCAAAGCGACGCCGGCGTCGCGGCCGCACTGGAGGCCCTGACCGGCGGCGAGGGTCTGCGTGCGCTGCTGGTGCCGCGGCAGATCATCGCGCGCATGGTGGCCACCATCGATGCATTGCCGCGGCATGCGATCGGTTCGCGCATCCTGCCGCTGCAGACGCCGCAGGGCGCATTCCTCACCGATCAGACCGGCGGCGTCACCGTGATCAGCGATCGCAATGCCGCGCGGTATGCGCCTTACATGCGTCTGGTCGATGCGGCGGATCCGAAGGCGCTGGTCGCCTGGTATGTGCGGTTCTATCCGCTGTTCCAGCAGGCCTATCGGCAGCTCGGTTACCCCAAAGGCTACTTCAACGACCGTCTGGTCGAGGTGATCGACAACCTGCTGGCCGCGCCGGATCTGGCGCAGCCTCCCGCGGTCGAGCTGCGGCAGGGGCACTACATCTACGTCGATCCTGCGCTGGAATCGCTCTCGGTCGGGCAGAAGCTGCTGATCCGCGTCGGCCCCGCCGATGCGGCACGCATCAAGGCCAGGCTGCGCGCGATCCGCGCCGACCTGACCGGTGCGGCACTGCCGGCGGCACCGGTAGCGCATTGAGTTGCGCGGCGTATCATCGGGCGATCCGCGCGGCGCGCGCCGTGCGGCTTTCGAGGCGTCTGGCGGGAGAAAACGCATGAACACTTCATGTCGCAGTTGGGTGGTGCTGCTGGCAGCCGGGCTGTCCCTGGCCGTGGCCGCGACCTCGGCGCAGGCCGCGGACAAGCTCGTCGGGAACGCCGATGCCGGGCAGGCCGAGGTCGGGTCGGTCTGCGCCGCCTGCCACGGTGCGGACGGCAATTCGACCGATCCGCAATATCCCAAGCTGGCCGGCCAGCACGCGGCCTACATCGAGCATCAGCTCTTGTCCTTCCAGAGCGGCAAGCGGAGCAACTCGATCATGTCGGGCATGGCCGGCATGCTCTCGAAGCAGGACATCGCCAATGTCGCCGCCTACCTGTCGCAGCAGAAGACCTCGCCGGGGCCGGTAGACACCGATCAGGCTGCGCTCGGAAAGTCGATCTACGACGACGGCGTCGCCGCGGTCAGCCTGCCTGCCTGCGAGTCCTGTCATGGTCCCGAGGGCCTTGGCGACAGCGCCAAACTGTATCCGCGCATCGCCGGCCAGCACGCCCAGTACGTGGTCCAGGTGTTGACCGGCTGGCACAACGGCCAGGCCTGGGGCGACGGTCCGCACGCCAAGCTGGCGCTGTCGGTCGGGCAGAAGCTGACCGTCGAGCAGATCCATGCCATCGCCGCCTACGTGCAGGGCCTGAATGCCGTCCGCTGACGTGCGGGTGACACGGTGATGACGTCGGCGGTCAAGCCGGTGGATGTGCTGACCGTGGTGTCGCCGTGCACGCTGAAGATCGACTTCGTCTCCGACGTGGTCTGCCCATGGTGCGCGATCGGGCTGGCCGCGCTGGAGCTGGCGATCGCGCGCCTCGGCAACGCGGTGACGGTGGCGATCACGTTCCAGCCGTTCGAGCTGAATCCGCAGTTGCCGCGCGAGGGCGAGGACGCGACCGAACATCTGATGCGCAAGTACGGCATGCCGCTGGCGCAGGTCGAGGCCAACCGCGAGGCGATCCGCGCCCGCGGTGCAGCGCTGGGCTTTGTGTTCCGCATGGATCGGCGCAGCCGCGTCGTCAACACCTTCGACGCGCACCGGCTGCTGCACTGGGCGGCGCTCGAAGGGCATCAGTGCGTGCTCAAGCACGCGCTGCTCAAGGCCTATTTCAGCGATGGCTCCGACGTCAGCGATCACGCAACGCTGGTGCGATTGGCCACGGCGGCAGGACTGGACGCGACACGGGCGCAGGCGGTCCTGGCTTCGGACGCCTACGCGGTCGAAGTGCGCGCGCAGGAGCGCTTCTACACGGAGCAGGGCATCCGCGCGGTGCCTTCGGTGATCGTCAACCAGCGTCACCTGATCCAGGGCGGACAGCCGGTGGAGACGTTCGAGGCCGCGCTGCGGAAGATTGCGAGCGCGGGCTGAGGCCGCCGGGCTTCGGGCGTCGCCTGCTCACGGCATTCACCGCGCCCCGGACCGCAAAAAAGCCGCGACGTCGATGGACGCCGCGGCTTGCGTGAAACGCCCGGCACATCGGGGCTCGTGATTACGGTGACAGCGGTCACCCGCTCATCGCCGCTGCCAGTCACCGCTCGCGCGGTGGTGAGCTGAGCAAGCCCCTGCCGAGCGGGGTTACTTGGCCCGGCTGATGGTGAACTTGCCGATGCTGATGCCCAGATCGATGCCCTGGCCCGCGCCGGCCAGCGCCAGCGAGACGGTGCCCTTGGTCAGGATCTGCGCGGTGCCGGATTTCACCAGGCCCGCGTTGGCTTCGCCCTGCGCATAGGAACCGAGCACGTCGTCGATGGTGTGCACGTCGGTGAAGGTGCCAACGCCGTTGTCGATATGCGACTTGCCGGCGGTGAGACCCACGCCCTGGGCGGCGATCTTGACGTGCATGGAGGTGCCGTTGGCGCAGGTCACGAGGCCGGTGCCTTCGACATGCTTGTAGATCACCGACCAGCTGGTGGTGGAGAAATTCAGTTTGCAGTCGAGATTCGCCTCGGCGGCCGATGCACGCTGAGGAATCATCGCGCTGGCGGCCAGTGCGGTCACCAATCCGAGCATCGGCAGGTAGCGGTTTTTCAGGATCATCATGATCGTATCTCTTCGTGGTGGGGTGGTTCCCCTCCGACAGTGGCCCCAGCAAGCTGAACGCAAGCGCCCGCCCGTGTGCGCCCGTTCAGGTTGGGATGGCATCCGCGCACGCGAACAGGGTGAAAGCGCGTTGACGACGTCCCGTGGCGGTTCGGGTTTGTGTGCTGGCCCCGGGCCGCGGCGCATCACGCGGTAAACTGCTGCGTTTGCTGATCACCCATCCGGCCCAGCGGCACTCACCGCCCTGGGCCCCCGTACTTCGGCTGTGCCGATCGAACCACCACGCCACTCCGGAACTCATGAAGACACCCCAGGGACTGCAGGCGCTGATCGACGACGGCGTGATCGACGAGGTGATCCGCCCGCTCAAGAGCGGCAAGGAGGCGTCGGTGTACGTGGTGCGCAGCGGCAGCGACGTGCGCTGCGCCAAGGTCTACAAGGACATGGCGCAGCGCAGCTTTCAGGCGCGCGTGCAGTATCAGGAAGGCCGCAAGGTGCGCGGCAGCCGGCAGGCGCGGGCGATCGGCAAGGCCAGCAAGTTCGGCCGCAAGCAGCAGGAGATCGCCTGGAAGAACACCGAGGTCGATGCCCTGTATCAGCTCGCCGCGGCCGGGGTGCGGGTGCCGCAGCCCTACGGCTATTTCAACGGCGTGCTGGTGATGGAGCTGGTCACCGATGCCGAAGGACGCTCGGCACCGCGATTGGGCGAGGTCGAGCTGGAGCCCGAGCAGGCGCGCCGCTATCACCGGTTCCTGGTCCGGCAGGTGGTACGCATGCTCTGCGTCGGACTGATCCACGGCGATCTGTCGGAATACAACGTTCTGGTCGCGCCGGAAGGCCCGGTGATCATCGACCTGCCGCAGGTGGTCAGCGCGGCCGGCAACAATGCCGGGCGCGCGATGCTGCTGCGCGATGTCGGCAACGTGACCGAAAGCCTGGGTCGTTTCGCTCCCGAGCTGCGCGACACGCGCTACGCCGAGGAGATGTGGGCGTTGTTCGAGCAGGGCGCGCTGCGCCCCGACAGCGAGCTCAGCGGCGTGTTCGCGGCGGACGAGCATGCCGCCGACGTGGATGGCGTGATGCTGGCGATCATCGATGCGCGCCAGGAGGCGGTCATCCGCCAGCAGGGACGCGACGCGGCCAACGCCGACGATTGAAGCGCGGTTCGCCGGCGCGCTCGCGGCGATCCGCCGCAGCGGCCGGTCGTGCCGGTGCCCGCTGCCTGTGCGCCGGGTCACAGTGTTGCAGTCCGACACCTTGTCGCGAGCGTCTGCGGCGCCGACTGGCACCGACCTTGCTCCCGTTCCAGCGGGCCCGCACCCTGAGTCGTGCCATGAACGCATCGGTCCTGCCGTGCCAAGCTGCCCCGTCGGTCGATCGCGAGCAGCGTTTCGCGAAGCGCGTGCACGGCCTGCGCACGCTGGGGCTCGGGCTGGGCTTTTTCCCGGTCGCCGCGGTGTTCCGGCAGAACGGCGAACCGCCGTTGCTGTGGGCGCTGCTGCTGGTCAACGGCTTCGCGTGGCCGCACCTGGCGCGCTGGCTGGCCGTGCGCAGCGCGACGCCGGTGCAGGCCGAGTACCGCAATCTGCTGGTCGATTCGCTGATGGGCGGCGTCTGGGTGGCGCTGATGCGCTTCAATCTGCTGCCCAGCGTGGCCCTGTTGACGATGCTGGCAATGGACAAGCTCAGTGTCGGCGGTCCGCGGCTGCTGCTGCGCGGTCTGCTGCTGCAGGGCGTCGCCTGCGCGCTGACGGCCGCGGCGAACGGCTGGGCGTTCGCCGCGCATACCGGCGCGGCGGTCGCGCTGGCGACGCTGCCGTTCATGGTGCTGTATCCGCTGGCGATCAGCGCGGTGATGCATGCGCTGGCGCGCCAGGTGCGACGGCAGAATCACCAGCTGGCGCGGATCAGCAGCACCGATGGCCTCAGCGACCTGCTCAACCGCGGTGCGTGGGAGGAGGCGGTGGCGGCGACGCTGCAGCGTTGTCGGCACAGCGGCGCCCGCGCCAGCCTGCTGATGATCGACATCGACGGCTTCAAGCACATCAACGATCGCCACGGGCATCCGGCCGGTGACGCCGTGATCGGTCGCGTCGGCGCGATCATCCGCCGCTGCATGCGCGACACCGATCGCGCCGGCCGCTACGGCGGCGACGAATTCGGCGTGCTGCTGGATCGGGCCGATGCCGGCGCGGCGCAGGCGATCGCCGAGCGCATCCGCGCCAGCGTCGCCGCGACCGTATTCGAGCAGGCCGAGGGCATGCACTGCACCCTGAGCATCGGCGTGGCCGAGATCACCGCGCAGACCGGTGACGCCCGCGGCTGGATCAAACGCGCCGACGATGCGCTGTACCGGGCCAAGATCGACGGCCGCAACCGCACCGCCTGCTGAGCGGCGCCGCGGTCGCGTCGCGCAGGATGGCCGGGGCTTGACTTGCGCGCGCGCTGCCCGAACGATCGCGGCGACCGTCGCGCAGGATCGCGTCCGGATCCGCCGTCCCGCAGCGAGAGCCCATGCCGCCAGCGAATGATCTGCCCGTCACCGCGCGCCTCGCGCTGCGCCGCTTCACGCCGGACGATCTCGATGTCCTGCACCGGCTCTACAGCGACCCCGAGGTGGCGCGCTACGTCGGCGGCACCAAGACCCGCGAGCAGGCGCAGGAGATGCTGGATCAGCGCATCCTGGCCTATTACGACGCCCAGCCCGGGCTGGGCGTGTGGATGACCCTGGAGCGCGCGAGCGGCGCCTGCGTCGGCATGCACCTGCTCAACAACATCCAGGGCGAGACGCACATCCAGCTCGGCTACGTGCTGTTCAAGGACCACTGGGGTCGCGGTTACGCCACCGAGATGAGCGTCGCCCTGATGCGCTACGGCTTTGTCGTGGCCG
>JAKAZT010000107.1:1245-6118 GCA_021815695.1 Pseudomonadota bacterium | reverse complement strand
GCCGCGGTCAGCTGGGTGGCGCTGGCGGATTGCGATCACGCCACGGCGGCGGCCTGCCCGGCCCCCGCGGCGCTGAGCCGTCTGCAAACGCAGGCGCCGCAGAATGCCGCGGTGTGGATGCTGGCGCTGGACGTCGCCGCGCGCGCCGACGACCCTGCCGCCGAGCGCGCGGCGCTGGCACACGCCGCCGCCGCCACGGAGTACTCCACCTACTACGGCCAGTTGCTGCGAGCCACACTGATCGGCGCCAGCGCGCTGCCGATGCCGGTCGCGGTGGTGCACGCGCTGGCCGGCACCGACGGCAATGCCAACGCCGCCGGCTTTGCGATCGCCGCCGGCAACGTGATGTTCCTGCCCAGTCCGTCGCTGGCACCGGCGTTCGCGCTCTGCCGCAAGACCGATCGCGACGCCGCCCTGCGCGCGGACTGTCTCAAGCTGGCGCATCTGCTGGCCTGGGGCGACACCGTGATCGCGCGCAATGCCGGCCTCGCCCTGCACGAGCGCCTGGCCGCGACGGCAACCGACAAGGCGCATTACGCCAACCAGCGTCGCAACGTCGCCTGGCAGACGCAGCAATACGCCCAGCTGATGCTGCGCGCGCGCAACACGCCGGCAATCGCGGCCAAGGCGGTCACGCTGGGCGCCGACGGCGGCACCGAGAACAGCATCATGCTCGGCCTGCTGCGCGCCTTCGCCATTCCGCTGCAACCGCCACTGGGCTGGACGCCGCAGCCTTTGCAGGCGCACGACTAGGCGCTTGGCCGGCGCGCCGGGCCGGGCCGGCCCTTGCCCGCTGCGGCTCTGCTAGGCTTGCCGCGGGCACTGCGGGGAGGCACGCCATGCAACGCATCCTGATCGCCAGCCGCAAAGGCGGCTGCGGCAAGACCACGCTGGTCAGCAACCTCGCCGCGTGCTGGGCACAGAAGGGCAAGCGCACCGTCGTGATGGATGCCGACCGCCAGGCCTCGAGCTTCCACTGGTGCGCGCGACGGCCCGAGGGCGTGCCGGGCGTGCTGGCGATCGACGCCACCCGTCGCGGCGCGCTGGACCGGATTCCGGCCGACGCCGAGCGGGTGCTGATCGACACGCCCGCCGGCAGCGACGCCGACAGCCTGGCGGCGTTTCTCGAGGTGGCCGATGCCGTGCTGGTGCCGGTGCTGCCGTCGCCGATCGACCTCGAGGCGACCGCACCGTTCCTGGCCGAGCTGGCCGCGGTGCCGCGCATCAGGCGCGGCAAGCTGCCGGTGGCGCTGGTCGGCAATCGCCTGAAACCGTGGACGCGCGCCAGCCAGGACGCGCTGGAGTCGCTGCGGGCGATGCCGTTTCCGCTGGCCGCCGAGCTGCGCGACAGCCAGGCCTATGCGCTGCTGGCCGGACTCGGCAAGGGCCTGTTCGATTACGGTTCCGAGCAGGTGCGCAGCCACCAGGATGACTGGGCGCCGCTGCTGCGCTGGCTGAAGCGCGCCGCGACCTGAGCGCGACGGCACGACCCGCTGGCCGTGTCGGCGCCAGCGATCGGCCGCCACCCGACGGGTCCGGATGATGGGCTCCCCCGCGGCATGATCGCGGGCTCCCGATCGATCCCCGGCACATGCCGCGCGCGCGGTTTCGCACACCCGCCTGACCCGGATGGCCGCGCGATGAACGGATGCAAGCCTCGGTCTTAGCGCTCTCTTCATGCACGACGCGCATAATCGGACCTACCTGTCAGCGGAGTGCGGACCATGCGCGAAGTCATCCTGCTGCGTCACGCCGAAGCGCTGCCGACCCCGGTCGGCAAACCCGACATCGAGCGCCAACTGAGCCCGCACGGCGAGGCGCAGGCGCGCGCCGCGGCAGCCTGGCTCGCGTCCGCCGGCGCCAGCCCGGATTGCGTGCTGTGCTCACCGGCGCTGCGCGCGCGGCAGACCGCCGCGCTGGCGCTGGGCGCACAGGCCGGGATCGCGGTGCAGCTGGAGCCGGTGATCTACGAGGCGACGCCGGCCGAACTGATCGATCTGCTGGACGCGCACGCCGACGCCGCCTGCGTGCTGCTGGTCGGCCACAATCCCGGACTCGAACGCCTGCTGGCGCTGCTCACCGAAGGTCGCAGCGACGAGCCGCGCGGACTGCCGGCGGCGGCGATCGCACGCCTGGCCGTCACCCAGCTGGAACCCGGCGGCGCCCGCGTCAGCGCCTACTGGTCGCCATGAGATCAGCGCTGCCGGCGGTGCTGCTCGCCGCCGTCCTCGCCGCACGCACGCTTCCGCTCGCCGCCGAAACCCTGCCGGTCGATCCCGCGCATTCGCATGCCGAGTTCGGCGTCCATGTGCTCTGGTTCGGCAGGATCGTCGGGCGCCTCGACAAGCTGCAGGGCACGCTCGATCTCGATCGCCGCCGCGGCGTGGCCTCGGTGGACGTGCATGTCGCTGCCGCCGCGGTGCGGATGAGCAATGCCGGTTACGCCGACTGGGCGCGCGGGCCGGACTTCTTCGATGCCGCGCAGCATCCGCAGATCCGCTTCGTCTCGCAGCCGTTCCCGCTCGACCGCCTGCAGCAGGGCGGCGACCTCGAAGGCACCCTGACGCTGCGCGGCATCAGCCGCCCGGTGCGCTTCAGGCTGCTGCCGCAGCCGTGCCTGGTGGCGACGCTGGATCTCGCCCGCGCGGCGTCCGTGCGCGCACCCGCCGGGGCGGACAGCGCGCCGGTCGCTGCCGCGGCCTCCGCGGCCAGCGTGCCCGCCGGAACCGCCACGGCCACCACCGCGCCGGTGCAAACGGCGTGGCCACCCTCCGCCGCGACCCGTTCGACATCCGCCCCCCTGTGCCGCGCGCTGGCGCGCGGCAGCATCGAACGTCGCCGCTTCGGCATGACCGCGCATCGCTTCACGGTGGCCGATCGCGTCGAGCTGGGTCTGGTGCTGAGCCTGCGGCCGGTGCGCCGATCGCTGCACGCTCCCCGCCTGCGCGAGTGACACGCCGGCGTCGCGGCGTGGTTGCGATCCGCCTGCCGCGGCGCCCGCTATGATCGAGTCATGCCCCGATTCATCGCAGGGATGCTTCGCGTTGCCGTCGCGCTGCTGCTGCCGGCGCTGGCCGGCTGCGCGGTGTCGCGTGCCGAGGTGCGCCAGGCGAATCACGTGGTCGCGATGGCGCAGCAGCGCAACGCCAGCCCGCAGTGCGATCGCGCCGACCACTGCGCCGCACCCTCGGCGCTGCTCGCCCTGGGCCGCGACGCCGACGCGGCATCGACGCCGCAGGCGCCACGGCACCGGCTGATCCTGCTCAACCGCGGCGTGAACGCGCTGGCCGCGCGCCTGAATCTGATCGCCGCCGCCCGCCACAGCATCGATGTGCAGACCTACATCTGGGCGCGCGACGATGTCGGCAACCTGATGCTGGACGAGTTGCTCAAGGCCGCGCGGCGCGGCGTGCGGGTGCGCATCCTGGCCGACCAGCTGTTTTCGTTCGGGAATGTCGGCATGCTGGCGGCGCTGGCGCGTTCCAGCCCCGATCTGCAGATCCGCCTGTACAACCCGACCTTCAACGAGGCGACGACGCAGCCGCTGCAGTTCGCCGCCAGCATCGTCTGCTGCTTTTTCAAGACCAACCAGCGCATGCACGACAAGCTGCTGCTGGTGGACGGCCGGGTCGGCATCGTCGGCGGCCGCAACTACCAGGACCGCTACTTCGGCTGGGACCCGGATCTCGACTACGTCGACCGCGAAGTGCTGGTGGCGGGCCCGGCAGCACAACAGATGCAGGCCAGCTTCGACGTGTTCTGGGCGCAGCCACGCGCGGTGCCGCTGACCCGGCTCACCGACGTCAACCGCGCGCTGCGCAAAGACGGCGCCGACGCGCCCGGCTGGGCGCCGCCGGCATGGGTCGACCCCGTGCGCATCACCCTCGCCGAGGGTGATGCCGCCAATGCGCAATGGATCAGTGCCCATCTGCTGGCACACGTGTTTGATGTCGGACGCGTCGATTACTACTCGGACCTGCCGCAGAAGACCGACGACCCCACGCGAGCCGCCGACAAGACCATGACCGTACACCTGACGGACATGGTCGGCGACGCGCATCACACGCTGGTGATGCAGACGCCCTATCTGCTGTTCAGCGACAAGGCGTTCGATCTGCTGAAACGGCTGCACCGGACGCGGCCCGGCCTGCGCATCGTGGTTTCCACCAATTCGCTGGCCGCGACGGATGATTTTGCGGTCTACGCTCTGTCCTACAAGCACCGCAAGCGCTACATCAAACGCCTCGGCCTCGAGATCTACGAGCTCAAGCCGCATCCGGCCGATGCGCTCGGCGCGCTGACTCCGGCCGTGACCGACCTGCATGCCGACGGTACTGTGGCCGATGCCGGCAACACCGCCACAACCCCCGCGGCCGTGCAACCGCAGCCGGTGCCGATCACCACGCCCGGCGTGCGCATCGCCCTGCATGCCAAGTCGTATGTGATCGACGGCCGCATCGCCATGATCGGCTCGCACAACTTCGATCCGCGCTCGGATCACTACAACACCGAAAACGGCGTGATCGTCGACGATCCTGCCTTCGCCCTGGCCGTGCAGGACTCGATCCTGCGCACCACCGCGCCAGGCAATGCCTGGGTGGTGGCACGGACCCCCAGCGTGCCGCTGTTCGGCCCCGTCAGCCGCGTGCTCGGCGATATCTCGGCCGCGTTGCCGATCTTCGACTTCTGGCCATTCCGCTACGCCAACGACTGGCAAAAAAAGCCGGGCTGCCCGCCGCTGCGGCCGGATGACCCGAAGTTCCGCCAATGCTATGAAAACGTCGGCGACTTCCCCGAGGTCGAGCTCTCGACCAAGGCCATCTACACGCGCATCTTCACTGCCTTTGGCGTCGGGCTCAGCGGGATCATGTGA
>JAKAZT010000107.1:0-1145 GCA_021815695.1 Pseudomonadota bacterium | reverse complement strand
CGCGCCGCCAGCAGTTTGGCCAGCGTCGCCAGGATGCGCGCGCCGGTGGCGGCAAAGGGGTGGCCCAGCGCCAGCGAGGAGCCGTGCACGTTGAGCCGGGCCGGATCGATCGCGCCGAGCGGCGCGTCGAGACCGAGGCGGTTGCGGCAGTAGTCGGCCGACTCCCAGGCGCGCAGGGTGCACAGCACCTGCGCGGCGAAAGCCTCGTGGATCTCGTAGTAGTCGAAGTCCTGCAGCTTCAGTCCGCGCCGCTTGAGCAGGCGCGCGACGGCGACGGTCGGCGCCATCAGCAGACCCTCGCCGGCGACAAAGTCCACCGCCGCCACCTCGGCGTCGACCAGATACGCCTGCACCGGCAGGCCGCGCGCGCGCGCCCAGTCCTCGCTGGCCAGCAGCGCGGCGGCGGCACCATCGGACAGCCCGGTGGAGTTGCCCGCGGTCAGCGTGCCGTGGCCGGAGGTCTTGTCGAAGGCCGGCTTGAGCGCGGCGAGTTTCTCCAGGCTGGTGTCGGTGCGCAGAAAGCCGTCGCGCTCCAGCCCGCGGAACGGCACCAGCAGATCCTTGAAGAAGCCGGCGTCATACGCCGCCGCCGCTTTCCGATGGCTGGACAGGGCCAGCCGGTCCTGGTCCTCGCGGGCGATCTTCCACTCGCGCGCCATCAGCTCGCAGTGATCGCCCATGCTCATGTCGGTGCGCGGTTCGGCCACGCCCGGAAACGCGGGCTTCAACTCGCCGAGCGAAAACCCGCGCAGCGCAGCGCCGAGCCGGGCGCCGAAACTCCTGGCGCGGCTGATCGCCAGCACGCGCTCGCGCAGCCGGCGCCCGTAGACGATCGGCACATCGCTGGTGGTGTCGGCGCCGCCGGCGATGCCGGCCTCGATCTGCCCGCAGGCGATCTTGTTGGCGACGATGATCGCGTTGTCGAGCGAGGTGCCGCAGGCGCGCGCGGTGGTGATCGCCGGCGTGGTCGGCGCCAGACCCGAGGACAGCGTGATCTCGCGCGCCAGATTCCAGTCGGCGCTGTGCCTGATCACCGCGCCGAAGGCCACCTCGCCCAGCTCGACGCCTTGCAAGCCGTAGCGCTCGACCAGCGCCCCCATCGTCTTGACGCCCATGCCGAAGTTGCCGACATCGGTGTAGGCGGT
>JAKAZT010000106.1 GCA_021815695.1 Pseudomonadota bacterium | reverse complement strand
GCGACGATGCCGAACTCGGCGTCGGCCACGTCGCGCACGTGGTTCTCGGCCGAGCGCATCATCGCGCCCGGATGGAACGCGGTGATCTGGTTGTCGTCGAGATCGGTGGTGATGAAGGCCTGCGCGGTGTACAGGTCCTCGATCTCGCGCACGCAGTCCAGGCGCACGCCGCAGCTCTCGAAATGCTTGCGGTAGGGACCGAAATCCTGGCCGACGGTGGCCATCGGCAGCGGATCGCCGCCCAGCAGCCGCAGGTTGTAGGCGATGTTGCCGGCGCAGCCGCCGAACTCCTTGCGCATGCGCGGCACCAGGAACGCCACGTTAAGGATGTGCACCTTGTCCGGCAGGATGTGGTTCTTGAACTGGTCCTGGAACACCATGATGGTGTCGTAGGCGAGCGAACCGCAGATCAGCGCAGACATCGGCATTCCAGGTAGCGCGGGAAGGGCCGGCTATCGTACCCGAGCGCAGCGCGAGCGCCCTCCCGGGACGCGGATCGCGCATCGCGGACCCGCGGTCGTCGAGCCCGCCGCGAGTCTGCTAAGGCTCCACTAAGACTGCGCGGGCAGGCTGCGCGGCATGCGTATCCCGATCGCCGCAATGCTTGCCGTCGTGCTCGCCGGTTGTGCCAGCGTGCCGCCACCGCTTCCGCTGGATGCCCGGGCGTCGGCGCAGGCGCTGTCCGCGCGGCGGCTGGATGATCCCGGCCTCGCCGTCGCGCTGGCGCGTGTCGGGTTGCCTGCCGCCGCCTCTGCGGCGTGGACACCCGATCGCATCACCGTCGCCGCGCTGTATTTCAACCCGCGGCTGGCGCGCGCGCGCGCCGCTGCCTTGCAGGCCGCCGCGGCTGCCACGCTGGCGGCGCAGCGCACCAATCCGACCCTGCAACTGAGTCCGGAGAGAGTCTTTTCCGGCGGCCTGGGGCGCGCGCCATGGACGGTCGGGCTGGCCCTGCTGGTGCCGCTGCTGCATCCGGGCGAGGCCGCTGCACGCGACGCGATGCGGCGGGCGGAGACGCTGGCGGCGCAGGACCGTTATGCCGAGGCGGTGTGGCAGACGCGCAGCCGCGCGCTGGCGGCGTTGCGCACGCTGCTGCTGGCGCGACGCGAGGTCGATCTTGCGGCGAATACCGCGCGAGCCGGGCGCGATTTCGTTGCCGCCGCGCAACAGCGCCTGCGTCTCGGCGCCGGCGATCGCGGCCAGTTGCTGGCGGCCGAACTGGCGGCCGCGCGCGCCGAGTCGACACTGGCCACCCGCCAGGCCGACCGCGTGGCCGCGCGCCAGGCGCTGGCCGCGGCGATCGGCGTGCCGGCCGCAGCGCTCGACGGCATCGCACTGGACTGGCCGGGCCTCGACACGCCACCGGCGCCGGCCGCGCTGCCGTCCGCGGCGCTGGCCGATGACGCGGCCTGGAACCGGCTCGATCTGGCCGTGCTGCTGCAACGCTACCGCGTGGCCGAGGCCGGCCTGCGCGAGGCCGCCGGCACGCGCTACCCGACACTGGCGGTGGCGCCGGGCTATATCTATGACCGCGGCGCGCACAAATGGGCGCTGGGCATCGACGCGCAGCTGCCGCTGTTTCACGGCGCCGGCGCGCGCATCCGCGCCGCCGCGACCGCGCGCGACGAAGCCGCCGCCGCGGTGCTGGCGCGGCAAGCGCGGATCCTGCATCAGCTCGCCGGCGCGCGCGCCGGGTACGCGCAGCGCTACACCGCCTGGCGCCAGCTCGCGGCGGCAGCGCGCGCGGCCGCACAGCGTGCCGCGCAGGCCGAGGCGCAGCGCGCCGCGGGCCGGATCGACCGGCCCGCCGCGCTGGCCGCCCGCGCTGTCGCCGATCAGGCCGCACTGACCGCGACCACCGCCGAGGGCGCGGCGCTGGCCACGCTCGCGCAGCTCGAAGACGCCGTGCAGCGCCCGCTGTGGCCGATCTCGCACCTGCCCGCTGCGGCCGCGCTGGCGACATCCATCACGATCGCGGCGCCCGCGCCGACCGGAGAGGTCCATGACCGCTGAACACTTCCGCGCGCGACGCTGCGCGCGCGCGTCGTTGCTGCTGGCACTGCTGCTGATCGCGCCCGCGTGGGCCGCGCCGCCCGGCGTGCGCGTGGCGCCCGCCGACCTCGCCGCCAGCGGCGTGGTGCTGGCGCCACTGGCGGCCGTGCGCGAGGCGCCGCAGATCGAGGGCCTGGCCAGCGTGCGCGATCCCGCGCCGCTGCTGGCCAGCGCCGCCCGGCTCGCCGCCGCGCAGGCGCAGGCCGCCGCGGCCGGCGCCGAGGCCGCTGCCGCCGGCGCCGAGGCCGCGCGGCTCGAAACGCTCTATCGCCATGGCGAAAACGCCGCCCTGCGCGATGTGCAGACCGCGCGCGCGCAGGCCGCCGCGGCGGCCGCCCGCCGGATCGCGGCGGTCACGCAGTTTGCCGCGGTCCGCGCGGCTGCCCGCGCGCAGTGGGGCCCGGCGCTGACCGCGCTGGCCCTGCGCGGTCCGCAGACGCTGGCCGACTTCGCCGACGGTCGTGTGGCGCTGATCGAACTGGCGTTGCCGCCGGGCACGCGGGTTCCGGCGCCGCCCGCGATTTCGTTGCGGCCATCGGGAATGGCCGCGATGCCTGCCACCCTGATCGGTCCGGCGCCGCGCACGGATGCGGTGGTGCAGGGACCGACCTGGTACTACCGCGTCGCGGTGAGCGCCGCACGCGCCGACGTGCTGCGCATCGGCGCGCGCTTCGCTGCCTCCGTGCCCGAACCGGGCGCCGCACGGAGCGGCGTGCAGGTGCCCGCCGCCGCGGTGATCTGGTACGCGGG
Source organism: Pseudomonadota bacterium (assembly GCA_021815695.1). Lineage (GTDB taxonomy): Bacteria > Pseudomonadota > Gammaproteobacteria > Xanthomonadales > Rhodanobacteraceae > Metallibacterium. The sequence goes on along the minus strand of JAKAZT010000106.1, from coordinate 3,343 downwards.
CCAGCCCTGGATCTACGTCGAGACCGCGCCCGGCGACTTCCGCCGGCAGCCGCTGCCGGAGTCGGCCCGCGGTGCCGCGGGCTGGTTCGTCAGCGCCGGCCTGCGCCCGGGACAGCGCGTGGTGGTGCATGGCGGCGAGCTGCTGCTGTCGCAGGAACTGAAGCCGCCCGCGGGCGCCCGGCCGGCCGGAGGCGACGATGACTGAGCGCGCGCCGGAGGTGGCGCGCGGCGGCGTGCTGAATGCGATCCTCGCGCTCAGCGTGCGCCATCGCGGCGCGATGATCGCGCTGGCGCTGCTGTTCGCCGGCTATGGTCTGCTGGCGTTCGGTCGCGCGCGGCTGGACGTATTCCCCGAGTTCGCGCCGCCGCAGGCGATCGTGCAGACCGAGGCGCCGGGTCTCTCGCCGGGGCAGGTCGAGGCGCTGGTCACGCAGCCGCTGGAGAACGCGCTGGGCGGTGCCGGCGAACTGGCCGGCACGCGCTCGAAGTCGATCCAGGGCCTGTCGATGATCACGCTGACCTTTCACGCCGGCGCCGATCTCGCGCGTGTGCGCCAGAGCGTGGCCGAGCGCCTCGCCGCGGCTGCCAGCCAGCTGCCCGCCGGCGTCGCGGCGCCGGTGCTGCTGCCGCTGTCGTCCGCGGCCGGCATCGTGCTGACGGTCGGCATCACCTCGCCGCAGCGGACGCCGATGCAGCTGCGCACGCTGGCCGACTGGACACTGAAGCCGCAGATCCTCGCCGTGCCCGGCGTGTCCGACGTCAACGTGTTCGGCGGCGCGCTCAAGCAGATCCAGATCCAGGTGCGTCCGGCGGCGCTGGCGCGCTACGGCCTGTCGTTTCCCGAGGTGATCGCCGCGGCGCGCAAGGCCACCGCGAGCGTCGGCGCCGGTTTCGTCGAGAACGCCGAGCAGCGCATCGTGCTGACACCCGCCGGCGTGCCGCGCACCGCGGCGGCGATCGGCGCCACCGTGCTGCGCGCGCGCGATGGCCAGGTGCTGCGGCTGGCCGACGTCGCCACGGTCAGCGACGGCGCCGCGCCCGCGGTGGGCGCGGCTTCGATCATGGGCAAGCCCGGCGTGATGCTGGTGGTGGACGAGCAGTACGGCGCCGACACGCTCAAGCTGACGCGCGCGCTGGACGTCCGTCTGGCGCAGCTGAAACCGGCGCTGGCGGCGCAGGACGTGACGCTGTATCCGGCGCTGTTCCGGCCGGCCAACTTCATCGATACCGCGCTGACGCACCTGCGCGATGCGCTGCTGATCGGCGCGGTGCTGGTGCTGGCGGTGCTGTTTTTGTTCCTGCGCGATGCGCGCGCGGCGCTGATCTCGGCGCTGGCGATTCCGCTGTCGCTGCTGGCCGCGGTGGTGGTGCTGGAGCATCTCGGCTTCGGCCTCAACACGATGACCCTCGGCGGTCTCGCGATCGCCATCGGCGAGGTCGTGGACGACGCCATCATCGACGTCGAGAACATCGCCCGGCGGCTGCGCGAGAACCGCGTTCTCGCCGCGCCGCGCGCGACCGCGCGGGTGGTGCTGGACGCCGCGCTGGAGGTGCGCGGCGCGGTGGTCTACGCCAGCTTCATCGTCGCCCTGGTGTTCACGCCGGTGCTGGCGCTCTCGGGCGTGGCCGGGCGCCTGTTCGCGCCGCTGGGGCTGGCCTACATCGCCGCGATCCTGGCCTCGCTGGGCGTGGCGCTGACGCTGACGCCGGCGCTGGCCTGCGTGCTGCTGGGCCGCGAACACGACACCACCGAGCCGCGTCTGCAGACACGCCTGAAGGCGCGCTACACGGCCCTGCTGGCGCGCATCGAGGACCGCCCGCGCGCGGTGCTGCTGACGGTGGCGCTGCTGTGCGTCGCCGGCCTCGCCGCATTGCCCCTGCTCAGGGGCTCGTTCCTGCCGCAGCTGCGCGAGGGTCACTACATCGTGCACATGCGCCTCGCGCCCGGTGCCTCGCTGGACGCCTCGCAGGCGCTGGGCGAGCACGTCACCGCCGCGCTGCTGCAGATCCCGGGCATCCGCTCCGTGGCGCAGCGCACCGGCCGTGCCACGCGCATCGCCGATCCCTCGCCGATCTTCGCCAACGAGTTCGAGGTCGATCTCGATCCGCTGTCCGGGCCCGGCCAGCAGCGCGTGCTGGACGCCATCCACACGGCGCTGGCGCGGTTTGCCGGCGCCAGCTTCGGCGTCAACACGTTTCTGACCGAACGCATCCACGAAACCATGTCCGGCTTCACCGCGCCGGTGGCGGTGGACATCTACGGCAACGATCTCGACCTGCTCGACCGCAAGGCGGCCGAGGTGGCCGCGGTGCTCAGCCGTCTCAAGGGCGCGCGCAACGTCACCGTGCAGGCGCCGCAGGGCGAGCCGCAGCTGTCGATCCGGCTGCGCCCGCAGGCGCTGGCGCGCTGGGGCATCGCGCCGGCGACCGTGCTCGACACCCTGCAGGCGGCGTATTCCGGCGCGGTGGTCGGCCAGGTGCTGCAGGGCAGCCAGCGCTTCGATGTCAGCGTGATCCTGCCGCCCGCGCTGCGTCGCGATCCGGCGACCGTGGGCGCGCTGCCGATCACCGCGCCCGACGGCCGCGAGCTGCCGCTGTCCGATCTCGCCGATCTCGGCATGACCGACGGGCGGTTCATGATCCTGCACCAGGACGGGCTGCGCGTACAGACGGTCACGACGGGGCTTTCGGGGGTGACCGCGGGCGCCTTCGTGGCGCGCGCGAAAGCGGCGCTGGCGCGTGACGTGCACTGGCCGGCGGGCGTGTATCCCGTCTACACCGGCGATGCCGCGGCCGCCGCGACCGCGCTGCACGAACTGCTGGCGCATGCCGCGCTGGCCGGCGCCGGCGTGGTGCTGCTGCTGACCCTGGCCTTGCGCCGGCGCCGGCCGGTGCTGCTGGTGCTGCTCAACCTGCCGTTCGCACTGCTGGGCGGCGTGGCAGTGGCGCTGCTCGCCGGCGGCACCCTGACACTGGGCGGGCTGGTCGGCTTCGTCACCCTGTTCGGCATCAGCGTGCGCAACGCGCTGATGCTGATCGGCCACTACCGCGAACTGGTGCAGCGCGAAGGCCATGCCTGGAACGCGGCCACCGCGCAGCGCGGCGCCGCCGAGCGCCTGGTGCCGATCCTGATGACCGCGCTGGTCACCGCGCTCGGCCTCGCGCCGCTGGCGTTCACCGCCGGCGCACCCGGCAACGAGATCGAAGGCCCGATGGCGGCGGTGATCCTCGGCGGCCTGATCACCTCGACCGCGCTCAATCTGCTGGTACTGCCGATTCTGGCCGCGCGCTTCCTGCGCCCGTCCGATCTGGCTGCGGATGCGGATGCTTGATGAAGCCGGGA
>JAKAZT010000105.1:3171-6220 GCA_021815695.1 Pseudomonadota bacterium | reverse complement strand
GACGAGGCGATCGCCTTGCAAAACGGCGTGCCGCAGGGCCTCAGTTCGTCGATCTTCACCAACGACGTCCGGGCTGCCGAGCGCTTCCTGTCGGCAGCCGGTTCGGACTGCGGCATCGCCAACGTCAACATCGGCACCTCGGGCGCCGAAATCGGCGGCGCTTTCGGCGGCGAGAAGGAAACCGGCGGCGGTCGCGAGTCCGGCTCGGACGCCTGGCGCGCCTACATGCGCCGGCAGACCAACACCATCAACTACTCCGATGCACTACCGCTGGCGCAGGGCATCAAGTTCGAGTTCTGAGTGTTTCCATGACCGATGCCGACGATGTCGCAGGTGAACTGATCGCAGCCGAGCAGGCCCTGCTCGATGCGCAGCGACGCGGCGACATCGATGCCGTGGCCGTGCGTCTGGCCGCCGACTTCGAGGAGTTCGGCAGCAGCGGCCAGCATTACGACCGTGCCGGCGTGTTGCATGCGTTGCGGGGATCGCAGCTCGAATCGGCCTGCGCGACTGACTTTCACGTGCGTCCGCTCGATGCGACGCATGCGCTGGTCACCTTCCGCGCCAGCCTGCGGCGCGCTGACCGCGAACGGCACAGCCTGCGCAGCTCGCTGTGGCGCAACGAGGATGGCGTCTGGCGTATCGTGTTTCACCAGGGAACGCCCTGCGACGCGGGCGCTGCCGGGACTGCCGGGAATGCGTCGCCCATCAGCATGCCAGGGGAGTATCGCCGCGTGAATACCGTCCATGTACGCACCAGCAGCACCGCCGTGGTCAGCCTCGTCTTCGGCGTGCTCACCTGGGTCATGCTGCCGCTGATCGGCGCGCTGGTCGCGATCATCTGCGGCCACGTCGCCCGCGGCGAGATCCGCCGCGCCGCGCCGGGCACGCTGGACGGCGACGGCATGGCCATCGCCGGGCTGGTGCTGGGCTATGTGCATCTGGCCTTCCTGGTGCTGGCCCTGATGCTGGTGTTCTTCGTGCTCGGCGGCGTCGCGTTCTTCGCCAGCCACTTCTGAGCATGTACGGCCTCGCGCGCCCGCTGCTGTTCTGCCTCGATGCCGAGCGCGCGCACGACCTGGGGCTGAAGGCGATCGAGATGGCCTACCGCAGCGGCCTGAATCCACTGCTGGCCTCGCGGTCCGCGCCGCTGCCGGTCACGGCGTTCGGCCTGCAATTCGACAACCCGGTCGGCCTCGCCGCCGGTCTCGACAAGAACGGCGCGCACGTCGACGCGCTGGCGGCGCTGGGATTCGGCTTCATCGAGATCGGCACCACCACGCCGCGCCCGCAACCCGGCAATCCAAGGCCGCGCATGTTCCGCCTGCCGGAGCGCGAGGCGGTCATCAACCGTCTCGGCTTCAACAACGATGGCGTCGAGGCCCTGCTGCGCAATCTCGAACGCACACGCTACACCGGCGTGCTCGGCATCAATATCGGCAAAAACAAAGACACGCCCAACGAGCGCGCGGCAGACGACTACGTGTTCTGTCTGGAGCGCGTGCATGCGCGCGCGGGCTACGTCACCGTCAACGTGTCATCGCCCAACACGCAAGGACTGCGCGACTTGCAAGCGGACGAGACACTGAAACGCCTGCTGGGCACGCTGCGCGAAATGCAGCTGCGGCTCGATGCGCGCCACGGCAAGCACACCCCGCTGCTGCTGAAGATCGCACCCGACCTCGACGAGGCGGCGCAGGACGCCATCGCGCGCACGGTGCTGGGCAGCGGCATCGACGGACTGATCTGCACCAATACCACCCTCGACCGCGCTCCGGTCGCAGGACAGCCCCACGCCGACGAGGCCGGCGGTCTGTCCGGGGCGCCGTTGCGCGCGCGCGCCACCGCCGTGCTGCAGGGCATGGCGCAGCGTCTGGACGGACGCGTTCCGCTGATCGGTGTCGGCGGCATCACGCGCGGCGCGGACGCGGCGGACAAGATCGCGGCCGGCGCGGCACTGGTGCAGTTCTACACCGGCATGATCTACCGCGGCCCGACGCTGATCGGCGAGTGCGTGGAGGCGATCCGCGGCATGCCGGAGCGCCCGCGTGGCACCTGAGCGCATCGCCATGGGCGGCTACTCGCTGATCGAGGACGCGCCGCTGGCCGCGCGCAATACGCTGCGCGTCGCGGCACGCGCGGCGCTGCTGGCGGAAGTGCATGACGCCAGTGCACTGCCGGAGCTGTTCGCTTACCCGGCCGTGCGTGCGGGCAACCTGCTGGTACTGGGCGAGGGCAGCAACGTGCTGTTCACCGGCGATTACGCCGGCACCGTGATCGCGATGGCGACGCGAGGCGTCGAGGTGCTCGACGACGACACGCGCGTGCTGATCCGCGTCGCCGCCGGCGAACGCTGGGATGACTTCGTGCGCTGGTCGCTGGGCCGGGGCTATGCCGGACTGGAAAACCTGATCCTGATCCCCGGCACCGTCGGTGCCGCGCCGCTGCAGAATATCGGCGCCTACGGAGTCGAGGCGGGCGAGTTCATTCATGCCGTCGAGGCCTGGGACAGGCCATCGCAGCGTGCGGTCACGCTCGATCACGACGCCTGCGGCTTCGCCTATCGCGACTCGATCTTCAAGCGCGCGCCCGACCGCTGGCTGATCACCGCGGTCGTGTTTGCCCTGCCGCGTGCGCGCACGCTGCGCCTCGACTACGCCGGCGTGCGCGAGGAGCTCGCGGCGATGGGCGTGGCGCAGCCGGCGCCTTTCCATGTCGCCGAGGCGGTGCTGCGCCTGCGCACGCGCAAGCTCCCCGATCCGGCGGTGATCGGCAATGCCGGCAGCTTCTTCAAGAACCCGGTCGTGCCAGTCGCCCAGGCCGCGACGCTCAAGCGCGAGCACCCCGATCTTCCGACCTGGCCGATACCGGGCGATTACGCCAAGCTGTCGGCGGCGTGGTTGATCGAGGCCTGCGGTTTCAAGGGCTTGCGTGATGGCGATGCAGGCATTTCGAATCGCCATGCGCTGGTGCTGGTCAATCACGGCCAGGCCCGCGGCGCCGAACTCTGGGCGCTGGCGCAGCGTGTGCAGACCGGCGTGCAGGCGCG
>JAKAZT010000105.1:0-3071 GCA_021815695.1 Pseudomonadota bacterium | reverse complement strand
GCGTGGTTTCCGCTGATCTTCGTGTTCGGCGTGGTGCCGCTGATCGACGTCGTTTGCGGGCTGAATCGCCGCAATCCCGCTGATGCCGACGAAGCCGCGGCGCGCGAGCATGCGCCGTATTTCCGTGCGCTGACCTGGCTGGTCGTCCCGCTCTGGTTGGGCGCGCTGGCGTGGTGCCTGCGCACCGCGGTCACCCTGCCCTTCGGTCCGCCGGGACTGCTGGGCTGGCTGCTGGGCGCCGGGGTGATCGGCGGCACGCTGGCGATCAATGTCGCCCACGAACTGATCCACAAGCCCGGTCGCTTCGAGCCCGCGCTGGGCGGCATCCTGCTTGCCAGCGTCGGCTATCCCGGCTTCAAGATCGAGCACCTGCGCGGCCATCACGTGCATGTGTCGACGCCGCGCGATCGCTCCTCGGCACCACTGGGCATGAGCGTGTGGCGCTTTCTGCCGCGCGCTCTGGCCGGCAATGCGCACGCCGCATGGCAACTGGAAGCAGAGCGCTTGCAGATGCGCAGCATGGCAGTCTGGTCATGGCACAACGAGCTGCTGTGCTGGGGGCTGCTGTGGCTGGGCTTCGACGCGGCCGCCGCCGCGCTGTTCGGCGCGCGCGGCCTGCTGGATTTCATCGCAATCGGCCTGATCGCGGCCGGCACGCTGGAAGTGATCAATTACGTCGAGCACTACGGGCTGGAGCGCCGCGAGCTGGCCCCCGGCCGCTTCGAACGCGTCACCCACCTGCACTCGTGGAATGCCTCGCAGCGCTGCACCAACTGGCTGCTGTTCGAGCTGCAGCGCCACTCCGATCACCACGCCCACGCGCGCCGCCGCTATCCCGCGCTGCTGCACCACGACGACAGCCCGCAACTGCCCGCCGGCTACGCGACCATGTTCGTGCTGGCGCTGATTCCGCCGCTGTGGCGGCGGGTCATGGATCCGCGCGCGCGGGCCTGTGCGTCACGGACGACGGCCGGGGCCGGCGCCTGATCCTGCGTCACGCCGGAAGACCCCGGCGACCGGACTCCTCAGCGTCGCTGCAGCTTGGACAACAGGCGCAGCATCTCCAGGTACAGCCAGACCAGGGTGACGATCAGGCCGAAGGCGCCGTACCACTCCATGTTGCGCGGTGCGCCCTCGGCGGCTGCGCGGTCGATCATGTCGAAGTCGAGCAACAGGTTGAACGCGGCGATGCCGACCACCAGCAGGCTGAAGCCGATGCCGAACATGCCGCTGCCGTTGATCAGCGGGATGTGCGCGCCGAAGAAACCCATCGCCATGTCGGCGAGGTACACCAGCATGATGCCGCCGGTGGCGGCGACGATGCCCATGCGCAGCTTGTCGGTGACCTTGATCAGGCCGCTGCGGTAGACCAGCAACATTACCGCCAGGGTACCGACGGTGAGCGCGACCGCCTGCAGAACGATGCCGGGATAGCGCAACTCGAAGGTCGCCGAGATGCCGCCCATCGCGAAACCCTGGGCCAGCGCGTACAGCGGCGCGGTGATCGCGATCCAGCGCTTGGCAAACACCGATACCAGCGCCAGCACCAGACCGATGATCAGGCCACCGATCATGTACGGCGCGACCGCCGCCTGCGCCGCGTTGGCGCCGGACGCCGCCAGCACCGTGGCGAACTGCTGCCACGTCCAGCCGCCGGTGATCACCAGCAGCGCCAGCAGGATGCCGGTCTTGCCGATGGTGCCGTTGATCGTCATGCGCTCGTCGCCGACGACGAGACCGCCGAAGCTGTTGGGCCGCAGGACCGGATTGCCAGAAGCCATCGAAGCTCTCCCAAGGTAGTGGTGCGTCACATCGCGTGGCGCAGTTTACGCTACGGGGCTCCGACCGGCGGCAGCGGCCGAAGTTCAGCGCAACGCGGGGTCGGCGCCGCACTTGCGCCGGCGAAAACGCGAAAGGCCGGCACAGGCCGGCCTTTCGGGATGCCACAGATCGAATGGTGGAGCGGAGGAGGATCGAACTCCCGACCTTCGCATTGCGAACGCGACGCTCTCCCAGCTGAGCTACCGCCCCACACAGGCCGCGCATGATACCGGCGCGACCCTGTCGCGCCAAGTGTCAGCCCGGCATGTTCGCCGGAGCGGTCCGGGTGCGTGTGGCCGAATTCGTCGAAGCTGACGGCGACGTTGCCGGCGCCGATGGTCGCGCCGGCGGTCGCGACGTTCGCCCTCTCAGTCGGGCAGCAACGGCGCCAGCCGCGGCTCGAGCTGGGCGCGACGCCAGCCCTGCAGGCGCGCCGGCCACTGCCGGGTTTCCAGATACGCCTCCAGCGGGCGGCGCGCCGCCAGCAGCGGCGCCGGCAGGTCGAGCTCGATCGCGAGCGCATCCACCGCCGTCTTCATCGCCGCCAGAACGCGTTTGCCGGCAGAGTCGAGCGTGGCCGGCACCGCCGCGGTGGCATCGATCTCATCCGCCGTCAGCGGACGCCGCAGTTGCTCGAGCAGGTCCGCGCGCGCCGCGCCGCGCAGCGTACGCTGCCCGCGCGTGCGCTGGTGCAGGGCTTCGAGCGTGGTCGGGGGATCCAGCGCCAACTGTGCCGCATTGGCGTCGTCCAGCAGCCAGCCGCGCGGTGTGTCGAGCGAGCGCGCCATGCGTTCGCGCCACAACAGCAGGCGCCGCAGCAGCGCCACGCGTTCGCGCGGCCAGTCGGCAGCGCTGCGGATTGCCCGCTGCGGCTGCGGATCGTCCTCGTCACCGATCCGCGCCAGCAGGCGCGCGCAGTCCTCGGCGAACCAGTCGCTGACGCCGCGGGTCGCCAGCCGCAACGTCAGCTCAGCGTGCAGCGGTGCCAGATAAGCCACGTCCTGCGCGGCATAGACGCACTGGGCGGCGGTCAACGGACGCTGCAGCCAGTCCGAACGCGTCTCGTCCTTGGGCAGGGTCACGCCGGTCAGCTCGGCCACCAGTTTCTGATAGCTCAGTCCGACGCCGAGGCCAACATAGGCAGCGGCCAGCTGGGTGTCGAACAGGCACGCCGGGCCTTGCGGCAGCAGCGGAGCCAGCACTTCGATGTCCTCGCCGGGGCTGTGCATCACGCAGATGACGGCCGCCGA
>JAKAZT010000104.1 GCA_021815695.1 Pseudomonadota bacterium | reverse complement strand
GCGCATAGGTGCCCGGCGGCAGCGTCGAGGGCAGGTGGCCCAGCGCCCACAGCGGCTCATCGCGATCGACGCCGGCCAGTACCCGCTGCAGCGTGCCGTCGGCGGCGGGCAGCAGGGCGACCTGGCCCGCGGCGGCGGTGAATCCGGTCGCCTGCAGCCAGCGCGCCGCGCGCGCACCGAGGCGTTTGCGGCAGATGGCCAGACCGGCGCGATCGACGGTCTCGATGGCGATGGCCTTGCGGCCGCGGCGCAGGGGCATCAGGGCATCCATGGCGGTGCTCGCGGGCAGGCGCGCAGAGCGCGCGAAGAGTGGATGTTAGTGGCCCGTAGCGGAAAAATCGAAAGCAGCTCGCTTGGACTGGCCGCGCCGGGCGGGCTGCTCACTCAGCCCATAGCGATGGCTATGGGCCTCGCTCCGCAGCCGCACCCGACACACCCATCCCTTCGCGATCCTTCTTCCGCTTCTTCCGTTACGGGCCACTAGCAAACCGCGCTGTCGTGCCGATCCTGATCAATGTGACTCGGCGTCGATCTGCTGGCGCTGCCGCGCGGCCTGGCGGTCGATCACGTTCTGCACCGACTTGGCGCGCGCCAGTGCCTTCAGATCCCCGTCCCAGGGCGTGGCGATGCGCGCGGTCGAGGCCGCGCCGGCTGGTGTCGCGGTGGCGGTCTGCGCCGGATGCGAACAGCCGGCCACGGCCAGTGCGGCAAGCGCGGTGAAAGCAAAGGAATCGATGCGCATGGGGCGTCACCTCTGCGCCGAGTCTGGCGCCGCGCCGACGCGTCGGCAAGCCTCGGCTACACTCGTTCGCGGAGGTGGCGCGATGGACGAACACACCGCACGCTGGCGCCTGGACGGGCGCACCGCGCTGGTCACCGGGGCCAGCCGCGGCATCGGCTACGCCTGCGCGCGCGAGCTGCTCGCACTCGGCGCCGAGGTGCTGATGGTGGCGCGCGACGAGGCGCATCTCGAGCACGCGCGCGCCGAACTGGCGGAGGAGTTCCCGGCGCGGCCGCCGCGCGCGTTCGCCGCGGACCTGGCACAGCACGAGGCGCGCCTGGAACTGTTCGACTGGATCGCCGATCTCGACGCGCCGCTGTCCCTGCTGGTCAACAACGTCGGCGCCAACGCCAGCAAGGCGACCATGGAGTACGCCGAGGACGAGCTGCGCGACCTGCTCGAGGCCAACCTGGTCAGCGCCTTTGCGCTGTGCCGGCTGGCCTATCCGTCGCTGCGCGAACACGGCGCGGCGGCGATCGTCAACATCGGTTCGGTGTCCGGCGCGACGCACGTGCGCACCGGGTCGCCCTACGGCCTCGGCAAGGCCGCGCTGCACCAGCTGACGCGCAATCTCGCCTGCGAATGGGCGGTCGACGGCATCCGCGTCAACGCGGTCGCGCCGTGGTACATCCGCACCCGCCGCACCGAGCCGGCGCTGGCCGACCCCGACTACCTCGAGGAAGTGCTCGACCGCACGCCGATGCGGCGCATCGGCGAGCCCGACGAGGTCGCTGCGGCGGTCGCCTTCCTGTGCCTGCCGGCGGCGGCCTACATCACCGGCGCGGTGCTGCCGGTGGACGGCGGATTCCTGCAGTACGGCTTCTGACAACGCGGCGGGTTGCCGGCGTGCGATCGGCCGTCAATGCGGCGCGCTGTGGTGCCACAGACGCTCGGCCGCTGCCGGAGTCATCGGACGACCGAGCAGGAATCCCTGCGCATAGCGGCAACCGAGCCGCCGGATCACGTCGAGCTGATCCTGCCGCTCGATGCCTTCGGCGATGGTCGTCAGGTCGAGCGCCGCCGCCAGGGCGACGATGCTCTGCACGATGGTCCGCGACTGCGGGCTGCTGTCGAGCTGCTCGATGAACGAGCGGTCGATCTTCAGCGCGTCGATGGGCAGCCGGTGCAGGTAGCTCAGCGACGAGTAGCCGGTGCCGAAGTCGTCGAGATGGAGCGCGATGTCCAGGGCCTTCAGCCTGGCCAGGAAGGCGGCGCCGCTGTCGATGTCGCTCATCAGCTGACTTTCGGTGATCTCCATCGCCAGTCGTACCCCCGCGAGCCGGGTACCGAGGCCGGACAGCAAGGTTCCGGTGCGGTCCGGGAAGCCCGGATCACGCAGCTGCCATGCCGAGACGTTCAACGCGATGTGCAGATTGCTCGCCCCGTCGCGCTGCCAGTCAAAGGCCTGCCGCGCGGCGCCCGCGAGCACCCGGTCACCGAGCGGGCCGATCAGTCCGCAGTTTTCCGCGAGCGGCACGAATCGGGACGGCGGTATCTCGCCGAGGTCGGGGCTGATCCAGCGCGCCAGTGCCTCGAAGCCCCGCAGCGCGAGCGTGGTCGTCTCGAAGATCGGCTGGTAATGCAGCGAGAGCTCGCCGTTTGCAATGGCGTCGCGCAGATAACGCTCCAGCTTGCGGTTTTCCTGCAGGGCGATATTGATTTCGGGGGCGAAGAACTGCAGCGGCGCTGCCGCCGCATCGCGTGCCGCCATCAGCGCGGCCTGCGCCTGGTCGAGCAGAGCCGCGGCGCGATCGCCATCGGCCGGAAACATGGACACGCCGGCGCGCGGGTTCGGCAGGACGCTGTCCGGATGCGCCTGGGTGGTGATCGCGGCGATCCGGTCCAGCAACTGCTGGATGCGGCCCTGGGTGCCGGCGAGATCGGTCAGATCGACCAGGACAATGGCGAAGCGGGCACCGGGCAGGTGGCCGGCCAGATCGCCTTCCCCGAGCAGTTTGCCGATCGCTTGCCCGATCTGTCTGAGAAAATCGTACCCGGCCTGCCAGCCGGCCTGGCTGGTGAGGCGCTGGAAACCGACGTCCAGCACGATCACGGCCAGCGAGCGCGCTGGCGCGTGGGCGCGGGCAATGGCGTAATCGAGGCGATCTTCCAGCAGCGCCTGATTGGGCAGCCCGGTTACCGCATCGTGCGTGCTGGCGTGGGCCAGCGCCTGCTCGGTGGCGATCTTGTGCAAGCCGAGTGCCGTGTCCTGCGCCAGTTGCTCCAGCAACTGCAGTTCCTCGGTTTCGAAGGAGTCCTCTTCGGCGGCGTACAGGGCCAGCACCCGCTGCGCGCCGTGCGCGTCGAAGGACAAGGGAAACGCCGCGGCCGAACGGATGCCCAGCCTTTCCGCCAGCGCATGCCGCCGCGCGGTTGCCGGGTCCCGCTGAAACCGATTGGAGACGGCGGTGCGGTGTTCGCGCACCGCAATGGCCTCCGGTCCGTGCGCATCGGGATCGGCGGGATCGAGCGGCAAGGTGAAATTCGTGCCAGGTCCATCGTCCCGTCCCGCGAAACTCACGGCTTTGATTGCGCCCGCCTCGGCGTCGATCTCGCCGATGCACGCCAGTTGAAAGCCGCCGATCTCGTACGCGATGCGACAGGCCTCGTCCATCAACACCTGCGCATCGGTGATGCGCAGGATCGCGCCATTGATGGCGGTCAGGATGATGTAGATGCGATTCAGGCGTTCGATCTCGCGCATGTGCCGCTCGCGCTCTTCGCTGTGGCGCTGCAGTTCCGCGGCCATCGCGTTGAAGGCGGCGACGGCGCGGCCGATCTCGCCGGCGTCCCGCGACAGCTCGACCCGCGCACGCAGGTCGCCCTGCGCCAGCCGCCGTGCGGCATCCATCAGCGCATGGATCGGCAGCAGAATCATCCTGCGGCCCGCGGACGAGGCCAGCACCAGCACCAGCAGCAGACCGCCCGCCATCAGCAGCATGCCCTGCGCGAGGTGATTCCACGCTGCACGGTAGAGCAGCGCGCGTTCGATCCGGATCAGCATCGTGCCGCCGCCGGTTGCGGCATCCGCGCGGGACCAGACCACGAGGTGCTTGCCGAAGCGCGCGGCATGAATGCGGGCCAGCCCGGGAACGGTCGTCCCATTGGCCAGTGCCCGTGTTACCGCATCGATCTCGGCCGCGTTCTCGAGTTTCACGACCGGGTGGCCGCGGGGGTCGAGCACCGACACCTCGGCGCCCGGCGGCAGATCGCGCAGGTTTTCGGAGTTCAGCAGATCGTGCAGCGCCAGAACCGTGAAGCTCACCCAGCGTTCGCCCGGCCTCCTGTCCACCGCCTGGGCGATCACCACATGCGGCTCGGTACTCAGGCCGTCGCGGCGGAACTCGCCCACGACCGCCTCGGTCGTCCGCGTGGCCCGGCGGATCACGGTCAGGTCGTCGGCCCAGTCGCCTTGTGCCAGCGGGCCCAGGCTGCAGGCCACCTGGCCGCCCGCATCGATGATGCCGGCATTGAGGTAGTCGGGATTCTGCTTCCAGATCACCCGGGCGACGACCGGACAGGCATCCGGACCATGCTGCACGGCACTGTCGATCACGCCCAACGCCGCTTTCGCGTCGGCGACCGCATCCGCAAAGTCGCCCTGGGCGTGAGCCGTCACGCGGATCAGGTTGGTCCTGGCTGCGGTCTCGGCTTCGCGCGCCGCCTGGTAAGCGGTCAGCCCGGCCGCAAGAAAGCCCGGCAGGGCGGCCAGCAGAACCAGCGCGAGGATGCGCAAGCGCAGCGAGCCGCGGCGCCACAGCGCGGTCATGACGGCGCCTGCGGGACCACCATCGGCGCGGCCATCAGCCGGTTCTTGCCGGCGCTTTTCGCGGCGAGCAGAGCCGCATCCGCGGCCGCGAAGAGTTCGCCGAGACGGGCGCCATGCTGCGGATGCACCGCGATGCCGATCGATGCGGTGACTTCCGCCACCGGCTGCAGGCGGACCAGATCGGGATGCCGGACGATGCGTTCGTGCAGGCGCTGCGCGACGTCGAGCGCACGCGCCAGATCGAGCCCGGGCAGCAGCACGACGAATTCGTCGCCGCCGAAGCGTGCGCTGAGATCGGCGCCGCGCAGCTCGTCGGCCAGCACGCCCGCGACCGCGCGCAGGATGCGATCGCCCTCGACGTGTCCGGCGCGATCGTTGACCAGCTTGAGGTTGTCGACGTCGAGTTCGAGCAGCGCGCAGGAAGTCTTCTCGCGCACGGCCGTGGCGACCTGCCGCTGTGCCAGGTCCTCGAACAGGTCGCGCTGATACAGGTCGGTCAGCGGATCGCGGAATGCGGCCGTGGTGACCGCCGCCACCGTGTGTCCGAGGTCGCGGACCAGCAGCGCCGACACCGCGGTGACGGCGAGGATGCTGCCCCAGAACTCGAACGGTTCGTGATCGCGCAGCATCAGCCGGACGTGCCCGAACACGAAGGCGGCCGTGATCAGTGCCGCGACCAGCAGCAGATACAGCAGTCCGCGCCGCAGCGGATGCAGGAACAGCACCAGCGGCGGCAGCACGAAGGCCCAGGAAATGCCGGTGTGATGCAGCAGCTGGATGGCCACGAACGCGCCCAGCAGCAGCACCAGGACATGGCTGGCCAGCGCGGTGTGGCCGCGGCGCGTCAGTGCCGCGTTTGTCATGCAGCCGGCGGTCACCAGACCGGAGGGCAGCAGCCACCACGTCGCGGTACCGGCGTGGCCCGCGAGCGGTTCGACCAGCGCCACGAAGCCGACCACCAGCGACAGGTAGAAACACAGCATGCGTCGATGCTGGTCCAGTACCGCATCGATCTCGGACAGCCGGCCGGTTTTGGCGGCCGGCACCGGCAAGGGCGCCGCCGCAGGAAGCTCGCCGCGCAGGGCCGCAGGCCCGGGGTCGAGCGGTGGCGCGTTGCGTAAGGACGAGTTCATGAAGGCAGCCCTGGGAACGTCGCCGGCATGGGTCCGGGCCCCGACTCAAGTTGCGCGCGTCCCGACGGCATGAGTCGCGAGGGGGGTGAGCGGCGATGTCTACCGCCCCGAGTGCAATGGTTCGTGCGTTGGAGCAGTCTCCGAGGGCGCCATCGGAAAAATCGCGCATGAGCCAAACGTGATGCTACTGCAATATTCACTGAAGTGAAGATTGCTCAACTCTTGTTTGCAAAGGGCTCGCCCGTTTCCGAATTGCCCGGGAGCGACCAGGCCTGCGTCCTCGTGGCGAATGACCGCGATGGTTGCCATGACGCATGCCGACCGGGGCCGGCATTGCGCTGGCGAGGGCGCTCAGCCCTGCGCCGCAACCAGCGCCGCGTCGGCGGCGCGCGCGCGCTGCACGGCGGGCCGCGCAGCGACGCGATCGATGTAGGCGCGGATCAGCGGCAGCTCCGGCACCAGCTTGAACTGCGTGGTCCAGCCCAGCGCGGTGCCCCACAGCACGTCGGCCGAGGTGTAGCGTTCGCCCAGCAGCCACGGTCCGCGCGCCAGCTGGTCGGTGAGTGTCTGCAGCATGGTGTCGTAGTCGGCATAGGGCGACGTGGCGCGCGCCGCGGGTTCGCGCT
>JAKAZT010000017.1 GCA_021815695.1 Pseudomonadota bacterium | reverse complement strand
GATCAATTCGGGCGGTTAGCTCAGCGGTAGAGCACTTCCTTGACATGGAAGGGGTCACAGGTTCGATCCCTGTACCGCCCACCAGACGATCTCCGAACGGCGCGCCTTCCATGGCGCGCCGTTTGCGTTTGGGCGGAGTCCCGCCCTTCAACATACGCGCTCGTATGTTGAGGAATTCCATCAAATATTACGGAATGTGATATATGTGAAACACTCCATGGGCAGCATGGCTCGTGCAGTGGCAGCTCCGGATTGCCGGCAGGTTCGGCCCACGCGGCCGGCGGATCGCGACGAGGGGTGCGCGGACTGACCTGATCGTCACCGAGCCGCGCAGTCTGGCGCGGCGCAGCCGGCGACGACCCGGCGACAAGGAGTGGGACATGACGACGGTTCCGATCGCGGTACGCAGCTTCATCCATCTCGGCGCCATGGCAGAGGGACTGGAAAGCTCGCTGCTTGCCGGCGGCTGGCAACGGATCCCCGTGGCCACGCTAACCCATGTGTCCGCAGCCTTGCGCAAGGCCGGGTCTCGTGTGGCTCTGCTGGATCTGGGTGACGGCGATGCCACGCGTCTGCGCGACGTGGCCGCGCTGATTGCACGTCACACCGATGTTGAATGGCTGGCGCAGGTTGCGCCGGCAACGCTGGATGGTGCGGCGCTGCGGGAGGTCATCTACAGCAGTTTCTTCGATTTCTGCACGGCTCCGCTAGACGTGGAGCGGCTGAAGGCGGCGCTCGGGCACGCCTGGGGCATGTCCGAACTGGGGCCGCGAGTCGATGCCGAATCGCAGGCGGGATTTGGACTCGGCGGCATGGTGGGCGAGAGTCCTGCCATCCGCACGCTCCTGACTCAGCTACGCAAGCTGGCTCCTATCGATGTGCCGATCCTGATCACCGGCGAGTCCGGCACCGGCAAGGAAATCGCGGCCCGCAACCTGCATGCGCTGTCGCCGCGCAAGCATGCGCCGTTCGTCGCCATCAATTGCGGCGGCCTGTCCGAGAAGCTGATTCCATCGGAGCTGTTCGGGCACGAGCGCGGAGCATTCACGGGGGCTACGGCGCGCAAGATCGGCCGCATCGAGGCCGCCGCGGGCGGCAGCGTGTTCCTCGACGAGATCGGCGATCTGCCGCTGGATGCGCAGGCCAGCCTGCTGCGCTTTCTGCAGGAGGGCACGATCGAACGCGTGGGCAGTCATGTGTCGATCAAGGTGGACGCACGCGTGATTGCGGCGACGCATGTGGATCTGGAGCGCGCGGTCGCGGAAGGCCGCTTCCGGCAGGATCTGTACTACCGACTCAATGTGCTGCGTCTGCGCATGCCGCCTCTGCGCGAACGGAGCCGCGATGTCGAGCACCTTGCGCGCTATTTCCTCGACCGTTACGCGCGCGAGCTGGGCATTCGCATCCGTGGCTACAGCCTGGCCGCGCTGCGTGCGTTGAGCGCGCATCCGTGGCCCGGCAACGTCCGCGAACTGATGAACCGCGTGCGACGTGCCGTGGTGCTGTGCGAAAGCGGCCTGATCCGGCCCGCCGATCTCGAGCTGGACGGCGAACGCGAGGATGCGCGCATGTTGTCTCTTGACGAGGCGCGCGCACACGCCGAGCGCGAGACCATCGTGCGCTGCCTGCAGGAAACGCGCTTCAACGTCAGCGAGTGCGCGCGCCGCCTGCAGGTATCACGCGTGACGCTCTACCGCCTGTGCAAGAAGCTCGAGGTCAGCCTGGGTTAGGGCCCTGCAGACTCCGGTATCGGCGAGTCCGGCGCCGGCGTGACCGTCGAGTCTGCGATTACCGTCCTCTTCGGCGTACCGCGATGGGCTCTTCCCGTCTCGCATGCGCGACGCGCAGTACTGTATCGATCTCTCTACACCACTGTACGAGTGCCAAAACCGCGCCCAACCTGGATCGACGCGCGATTACCCTTCGCAGCCTGTAGCGTCGGCGCAACACCCACGCTGATTCCGGCGCGTCGACCGCCCATCGCATCTCCTAGCAAACAATCACTTGCATGGTTGGCATCGCTCTTGCCTCTAGGGCCGTGCGATGGACCGAGGGGATGCCCACATGCATGCAACTGGCGGAGACACCCGCACCACGTGGCTGGCGGGCTGCAAGGCAGCGCTGCTGATTCTTGCCTGCGGTTTCGATCAGGCGGATGCCGCCGGTGCCCGCCAAGGTGTGTATCCGTGGCTGGGTGAAATCGTGCTGCTGCGCGACGTACCCGCGCGCGCCGCCGTCCGGACCGCCCCACCCGGCATGGCGCTGATCGTCGACCCCAGTCCGCGCGGTGAGCTGGAAGCCACCTTGGCTGCGCGCGAACTCGACGACGGCGATCTGCTGGCCACCGCCACGGCAGCGCCAATGGTCAGCTCTGCGCTGCAGAGCATGCCGAACGCCCAGAATCTGATCGGCTCGACGCTCGGGATCGCGCCGGCGCGCGGTGCCGGTCCCGGTGGCGCACTGACCGGACCCTTGGGCGCGCTGGGTGGCGCCACACGCGCCGTCGGCGGCTCCGTCACCGGCGCGCTGCAAGGTGCCGGACTGCTGTCGCCCACAGGTGGTCACTGAGATGATGGGCATACGCTCACGTTGGCTGCTGCTGATCCTGCTGCCCTGCGCAGCCCCGGCGTTCGCCGACGACTACACCGCCATGCTGCAGTACCTGACGCGCAGCAGCCTGGACGGAAACGCACTGGCCGGTGCGCATGGCGTGATCGCGGTCAACCTCGCGGCCGGCGACACCAACCTGCAGGCCAACCTCGGTGCGGTCGCCGTTGGTGATCGCGCCGTCCCCATCGCGTTGCCCGTGCAGCAGATCGATCGCCTGATCTCAACGCACCCCGACGCCATGAGTGCGCGCATCGCCGGCAACGCGCTGGCCGGCGCGCGCGGCATCGTATCCATCAATCAGGTCAGCGGCATTGCCAACCGGCAGGTCAATGCGGTGACGATGCAGCTGAGCCAGCAAGGCATTCACGAAGAGGCGGCGGACGACTGGTTCGCCGCATCGTTCGCGAATACGGACGCGTCACGCGCGCGCCCGGCAGGGGCTTCTTCCCGCGAGTCCAGGTCCGCGACGGTGTCGTCGTCGGCCCTCAGGGGGTTGGAAGGGGTCGTGCAAATCAACCAGGTCGCGGGCATGGGCAACCTCACGGGCAACCAGATGGTGCTCAACGTGGAAACGCCTCCGCACTGATTCCTACAAAGGCAGGAGATGAACATGAATACACGACTGAAAAGGACTGCGCTCGCTATTGCCGCTGCGTCGTTGTTTGCTGCGGCACCCGCTGCGGTGTGGGCGCAGAGCTGCGGCGAAAGTGGCGTGACCTGCAACATCAACGTCAACTACACGCTGGATCAGGTGGATTGGGTACGCAACTACACGCTGGATGCGTACGCCAATATCGTTGGCCAGGTCTATTACGACGAAAACGTGGATATCAACACCGACACACAGATTCGCCGCGTACGGATGAACAAGGACATCAGCCTGGTCAGCGACATCACCATCAGCGGCAACCCAACCGTGTCGGGCAATATCGAGGTCGACTCGGCCGCGGTCGCGGTGATCGACAACCGCCAGTCGATCAGCAATGAACTGGCCGAGAACGATCTGCTCAACAACACCGCGGGCATCGGCGACTCCGTGGCGCAGAATGCATCCGGAAACCTCGGCTTCAACGTCGCCGCCGGCGACAACAACGCGCAGGACAACGCTGCCGCGCTGTCGGCCACCGATGCCCAGTACACCTTCGGCATGGCCGATGCTGAAATTTTCGTCGAGCAAGCCAACAGCGGCAATCTCACCGCCAACTACGGCGTGACCAACAGCGCCGGCCTCAGCGGTGATGCGTTCCAGAACGCCAGCGGCAATATCGGCGTGAATGTCACCGCCGGCAACAACAACATGCAGAAGAACGCCTTGGCGGCGTCAGTAGCCACCACCAGCATGGCGCAGGCGACCGTCAGCTCGAACCAGAAGTCGTCCGGCAACGCCACGCTGAATACCGGCTACTTCGATACGCTGGTCAGTACCATTGGCGTCTCGCTGAGCGGCACGGTATCCGGAAGCAACGAGGATGGTTCGGTCAACGGCAGTTATGCCGGCACTGCAGATCAGCGCTACAACATGTATCCGGACAACTGGGGCAAGGGCGCGAACGAGACCCCGACCTCGGCCCATCCGACCACGGGCCCCTGGCTGGGCCATACGGACTGGGATAACCATACCCAGCTCACCGACATCAACGGCAACCCCATCGTGCGCACGCCGGGCAATGATCCGGGCGATCCCAGCAACGACGGTGGCTCGCTGGTCATGAACGAGAACGGCCAGCTGACCATCGAGGAGATGGCGGCGACCCTGAGCGGCACGATTTCCTACGTGCAGCAGATCGCGGTGTTTGCATCCAACGACGCCTCGCTGTCGGGCAACGCGTTGCAGAACGCCTCCGGCAACATCGGTGTCAATGTGTCGGCCGGCACCGGCAACATGCAGGCCAACAGTATGGCACTGGCGGTCGCGCAGCCGACCGCTCCGGGCGGTCCTCAGGAATGATGGCAGGCAATAACCGGAACGGGGCGGCACGCCGCCCCGTTCTTTTCATGGCACCTATCCGCCTCATCCAACCGAAAGTGAGCGACGGAGTGCAGCAATGGATCGGACCCTGATCCGAACAGTCGTCATGGCGACTGTACTTCTCGTGAGCTTCGGCGTCGGTGCCGCGGACGTCCGTTTCGGCGGGGTGCTGCCTGACGGAAGCCTGCTGACACGCAGTGTGGTCAGCCTGCGCGAGTCGCGCTACGTCAACATGATTCCGCAGCGGACCGATTTCAGTTGCGGCGCGGCGGCACTGGCGACCTTGTTGCGATACGCCTATCGCATGGATGTGGACGAGAACGTCGTGATGCAGGGCATGCTTGCCGTCGCCGATCCGGCATTGGTCCGCGAGCGCGGTTTTTCGCTGCTCGACATCAAGCATTACGTTGAAAGCCTGGGCATGCGAGGGCGTGGGTACCGCGTCGATCTGCAGCGTCTGCAGAGCCTGCGCATTCCCACGATCGTTCTGCTGGATACCCAGGGTTACAAGCATTTCGTCGTGCTCAAGCGCGTCGCCGGTGGGCGTGTCCAGGTCGCGGATCCGGCGTTGGGCAACAAGTCCTACGTGCTCGAGGAGTTTCAACGAATGTGGCCGAGCAAGGCCGTGTTCGCGGTGATCGGCAGCGGATTCGATCGCGACACGGTGCTGTTCGATCGTTCCGGCCCGCCCAGCGCACGCGCGCTGTTTGCGCTGCAGGGTCCCATTTCAGATGGCGAGTTGCTGGATTTCGGTTTCACCCATGCGGATCTGTTCTGAGGGAGTGTGTGATGCGGACGCGAACGAAAGGTTTGATCCTTGCGACAGCGCTGCTGTGCGCAGGCTGCCTTGGCGGTGTGGCGGGTGCTGCGGAGGTCGATCGCCCGCTGGCTCGCGGCTTGCTGGAGTTGCCCGAGACTACCTTGGGCGACATGCGCGGCCGCTATCTGGCCGGCAGCAACACCGTGCTCTATTTCGGCGTGCAGATGCTGTCGAGCTGGCAGATGCCGGACGGTCGCCTGCTCAGCGGCAGCGCATTGGTGAACATCGATTTCCGTAGCGGATCACCGGTGGTCAGCTTCACGCCCACGGTGAGCATCGTCAACACAGGGTCTGGCGGCACGCTCGCCGACACGCATGCGCGGACGATCGACAGCAGCGGCGTCGCCAACGCCTCGGGTCTGGTACAGAACATCCAGGTGACCGGCGATCACAACCGCGTCGGGAATACGCTGCGTCTCGATGTACTGGGTACGGTGCCATCGGGTGCCGGTGGCGGCAGCGGTCCGGATTCGGCGCAAACCACCAGCGACGGCGCCAGTGCGCGCGTGGCGCTCACGTCGGACGGCATTGGCGTGACCCTGGCGTTGGCCGATCAGGGTCTGGTCCGGCAGCTGATCCGCGGCAATGGTGCCGGAATGGGCAGCGTGCTGCAGAGCGCCGCCGTGCTCGGCGACAACCACCTGATTACCAATCAGCTACAGATGACGCTGGTCTTGCAGCGACTGGATCCGGCGAGTCTGCTGCGTCAGAGCGTTGCACAGTCACTGTCCCAGATGCGCGGGCTCGACCACCCGTGAATGCCAGTGCCCCGGACCGGGCCCGCGCGCTTCACCACCGATGAGGTCGTGAGCCGGCCACCTGGCAAACGGGTGCTGGCAGTCAACCCCACTGTCCCCAGGCGGCAATCCGTCAGGAAATGACCATGACCGATATGAGTCGACTCAAGTATCTGCGAATCGCATTGGTCTTGATCGGCCTGACATTCATTGCGGGAATAAGCCTGCTCATGATCGTCTGGCCATCCGGCTGGACATGGCACACGGGCCATTCGGATTATCCGCCGATGATCATCAGTATTTACGCAACCCTCGGCATTTTCCTGATCCTGGCCGCCAGGAGCCCGCTTGATCACCTCAGCCTGATCTGGTTCACCATCTGGTCGAGCGTGGCGCACGGTGGGGTCATGGCGATTCAGTCGGTTACCAGTACAGACAGTGCTGGCCATCTCCTCGGCGATGTGCCCGCGCTCTTCATCGTGGCCGCGGTGCTGGCTGTCCTGACTCCGCGCGGCGAGAAAGCAAAACTCTTGCAGGGCATGACCTGAATGAGAACTTGAAAGCGCCCATGCGTCTTCCCGCTGCGGCGTATTCCTGGATTCTGTAACACGCATACCACTCGCTGCAGTCTGGGGCTCTGATGCAGTACTGAATTCACACGATCGAGGGTTTTGTGCATGCGCACCATCCATGGACGCACGCTGCTTGGGCTGATCGCGTTGTCGGCACTGGGTTCGGAACCGCTGCTCGCGGCAGATGATGATGCGACCACCGATGCGGCTCAGGTACAGGCGCTGCAGCGCGAGCTGCAGACGCTCAAACAGCACTACGCTGAAGAAGTGCGCAAGCTGCGCGAGATCGACGTCCGCCTGCAGGCGCTGACCGCGCGGATGGGTGGCAGCGCCGCCGCCTCGCCGGTTGCGCTTTCGCCGGCAGCGCCGATGATCCAGGTCGGTTCCGGGTCAGCGGCACCTGGTGCCAGCGCGATGGCGCAGGCGCAGCCGCCGGTCGAGGGCGCCAGTCGCCCGCAGGCCGGAACCCGTTCGGCTGGCGCCTCGCGCAGCGTCGAGGATGTACTGCTCCAGGAGCATGCGGTGTTCAATCAGCCGCTGATCCTCGAAGCCGGCATGAGCTACGCGCGCTATGACCGCAAGCAGCTCACCCTGAACGGATTTCTCGCGCTGGACGCAATTTTCCTCGGCAATATCGCGATCGAGAATGTGGAATCGGACACCTTTACATTCACCGGCTCGGCGCGTTACTCGCTGACGCCCAATCTGACCGTCAACGTCGATGTGCCTGTGCTGCAGCGCTGGACTACCTATCAGAAAGGCGGCGCAGGTGGCGCGGCGGCAGTGGTCGCGGAGCAGCAAGTCGGCTCGGAGGCGCATATCGGCGATGTCAGCGGCGGCGTCAGCTATCGGTTGTTCGCCGAGACTGCAAACCGGCCCGACATCGTTCTCAATACCAGCGTCAGCATCCCGACCGGACGCGCGCCCTACGGCATCAGCTGGCGCGTGCTCGAAAGCCAGGGCGACTACATCCAGTTTGCAGTGCCTGAAACGCAACCGACCGGCAACGGCGTGTGGGGTGCGTCAGCGGGTTTGTCATTCGTCAAGACGCTGGACCCGGCGATCCTGTTCGCCAGCATCGGTTACACGCACACCTTCGCGCGCCACTTCGACGATCTCGATACCAATCCGGCCACGCGCAACCCGGGTCGGGTCGATCTCGGCAATGCCTTCAACTATGGCGTCGGCGTGGCGTTTGCACTGAACGAACGCACCAGTCTGAGCATGGCGCTTACGCACCGGTTCAACGGTGCCACCCGCGTGCGCGCCGACAATCTCGGCTATTGGCAGGGCGTGATCGGCAGTGACGGCAATGCCGCTGCGCTGAATCTGGGTATGACCTACGCGATCAGCCCCAAGTTCACGCTGGTCGCCTCGCTCGGCATCGGCCTGACTCCGGACGCGCCTGACGTCACGATGGGGTTCAAGGTCCCGTTCATGCTCTGAGCGGACTCATTCCACGGTGACGGATTTCGCCAGATTGCGCGGCTGATCGACATCGGTGCCGCGCAGCACCGCGACGTGATAGGCCAGCAGTTGCAGCGGCACGGTGAATACCGCCGGCGCGATGAAGCCGTCGCCGGCATCCAGGCGCAGCGTGCGCGCGGTGTCCTCATGTTCGAGCGTGGCGCTGCGATCGGTGATCACGTACAGCTCGCCGCCGCGCGCGCGCACTTCCTGCAGGTTCGACTTCAACTTGTCGAGCAGCTCGTTGTTCGGCGCGACGGCGATCACCGGCATGTCCTCGTCGACCAGTGCCAGCGGGCCGTGCTTGAGTTCGCCGGCCGGGTAGGCCTCGGCATGGATATAGGAAATCTCCTTGAGCTTGAGCGCGCCCTCCATCGCCACTGCATGCTGGGTGCCACGCCCGAGGAACAGCGCGTGCTGACGATGCACCAGACGTGCTGCCATCGCCTCGATTGCAGGTTCCAGCGCCAGCGCGCTTTCGATGGCGCGCGGCAGGTGCACCAGCTCGGCGCACAGGGCGCGATAGCGCGCATCGTCGAGGGCGTGCATGTGGCCCAGTTGCAGCGCCAGCAGGGCGAATGCGGTCAGCTGGGTGGTGAAAGCCTTGGTCGAGGCGACGCCGATCTCGGGGCCGGCGCGGGTCATCAGCTTGAGATCGGCTTCGCGTACCAGCGAGGACTCCGGCACATTGCACAGAACCAGCGAGCCGAGATAGCCGCGCCGGCGCGACTCGCGCAGCGCCGCGAGGGTGTCGGCGGTTTCGCCCGACTGCGACACGGCGACGAACAGGGTATCGGCGGGAACCACCACGTCGCGGTAGCGGTATTCGCTGGCGACCTCGACGCTGACCGGCAGTCGCGCCAGCTGTTCGATCCAGATCCTGGCCACCAGACCGGCGTGGTAGCTGGTGCCGCAGGCGACGATATGCAGTCCGCGCGCGCGCTCGAGCAGACGGCTGCTGTCGTTGCCGAAAATGTTGGGCAGCACGCCGTTGCCGCCGATGCGGCCCTCGAGCGTGTCGGCGACTGCGCGCGGCTGCTCGAAGATCTCCTTCTGCATGTAGTGTCGGTATTCGCCGCGCTCGACCGCATCGGCGGTCAGTTCGCTCTGGTGCGTGGCGCGTAGAGCCGTTCGGCCGTCGAGCGTGCAGACCGCGACCGCCTCGCGGCTGATCTCGGCGACATCGTCCTCTTCGAGATAGATCACGCGGTTGGTCACCTTGATCAGTGCCTGCACGTCCGAACCCAGGAAGTTTTCGCCGATGCCGAGGCCAATTACCAGCGGTGCGCCACGGCGCGCGCCGACCACGCGGTCGGGCTCGCTCTGGCTGATCACCGCGATCGCATAGGCGCCTTCCAGTCGGCGCGCCGCGGCCAGCACCGCCTCGCGCAGGTTGTGACCTTGCCCGATCAGGTCGTCGATCAAGTGTGCGATCACCTCGGTGTCGGTTTCCGAGGTGAATACGCGGCCGCGCGCCTGCAACTCGCTGCGCAGCACGACGTGGTTTTCGATGATGCCGTTGTGCACCACCGCGACGCGACCGGCTGCCTGCGGGTGCGCGTTGATTTCGCTGGGTGCGCCGTGCGTGGCCCAGCGGGTATGCGCGATGCCGGTGCCGCCGGGAAACGGATCGGCCAGGTACAGCGCTTCCATCTCGCGCACCTTGCCTTTGGCGCGCACGCGGCGGATGCCGCTTGCGCCGAGCACGGCCAGACCTGCCGAGTCGTAGCCGCGGTATTCGAGCGCCTTGAGACCCTCGATCAGGATCGGCGCGACATCACGTTGGGCAACGGCGGCGACGATTCCGCACATGGTCAGGATCTCCGGGAACGGCAGCGGCAATGCTGCGCCAGCATAAGGGCAGGGTACGGGCAGCGTGCAGGCGCGAACACGGCGCTCATGCGCGATGGTAGTCGCGGTACCACGCACCGAACCGGGCGATGCCTGTCTCGATCGCGGTCGACGGCGCCCATCCGGTATCGCGGCGCAGCGGTTCGACATCGGCCCAGGTGGCTTCGACGTCGCCGGACTGCATCGGCAGCAGGCGTTTCTCGACCGTGTGGCCCAGCTCACGCTCGAGCAGCTCGATGAAGCGCAACAGCTCGACCGGTGCATCGTTGCCGATGTTGTACAGCTGGTACGGCGCGCCCGATGTCGCGTCAGCGCCTGCGGCGGGGGCGCGATCGAGCACCCGCAGCACGCCGTCGACGATGTCATCGATATAGGTGAAGTCGCGGCGGTGGTGACCCTGGTTGTAGACGTCGATCGGCTCGCCGCGCAGGATGCGCTCGGCGAACCGCATCGGCGCCATGTCCGGGCGGCCCCATGGACCATACACGGTAAAGAAGCGCAGCCCGGTGGTCGGCAGTGCATGCAGATGGCTGTAGGCGTGCGCCATCAGCTCGTTGGCGCGTTTGCTGGCGGCGTACAGGCTGAGCGGATGGTCCACCGCATCGCCGACCGCGAACGGCAGCTTGCGGTTGGCGCCGTAGACCGAACTCGACGAAGCGTAGACCAGATGGCCGGCCGCGTGGCGGCGGCAGGCTTCCAGCACATGACCGAAGCCGACCAGATTGCTCTGGATGTAGGGCTCGGGATGCGTGAGCGAGTAGCGCACACCGGCCTGCGCGGCCAGATGCACCACCCGCTGCGGCCGGGCTGCCGCGAAAACGTGCTCGACGGCAACGGCATCGGTCAGGTCGGCGCGCTGATGGCGATAGCCAGGATGGCCGGCGAAGCGTGCCAGACGCGCCTCTTTCAGCGTCGGATCGTAGTAGTCGTTGTGGTTGTCGAGGCCCGAAACCGCGTCGCCGCGGTCGAGCAGGCGCTCGACCAGCGCCGCGCCGATGAAGCCGGCGGCGCCCGTCACCAGGATGCGCATCGCAGAAATCCGTTGCGGCTGCCGCCGCCTCAACAAGATCGAAGTTTAGCAGGCGCCCGTATAAGGACCGCATGGAGTACGAGGTGTCCGCCGCGCTTCAGCCTGCGGTGAGCGAGTCGGTCGCGGCGTTGACAGCGTGCGGGTGCTGCTCTAGCTTGCACGGCGAACGCTGCCGGCGAGGGTGACGCGCGGGTGACCGCGGGTCGAGAGTGTGACATGGGGACGCGGACCGACTGAGCATTCACCACCCGCAGGGCCGCAGCATCCTCGAGGGCGCCCGGCGCCCTTTTTGTTGGATGGCCATATCGACCAGGCCGAATCCGCATATCGATCGTCACCCGAGTCCCATGATCAACATCACGCTTCCCGACGGCAGTCAGAAATCCTTTGATTCACCCGTCACACTGCGCGATGTCGCAGCTGCCATCGGTCCCGGCCTTGCCAAGGCCGCCATCGCAGGCAAGCTGGATGGGCGCACGCTCGATCTCGGCCAGCGCATCGAGCACGACGGGCATCTGCAGATCATCACCGAAAAGAGCCCCGAGGCGCTGGAGATCATCCGCCACTCCACCGCGCATCTGCTGGCGCAGGCCGTGCAGCGCCTATACCCCGGTGCGCAGGTCACCATCGGCCCGGTGATCGACAACGGCTTCTATTACGACTTTGCCTACGAGCGACCGTTCACGCCCGATGACCTGCCGAAGATCGAGGCGGAGATGAAGAAGATCGCCGCCGAGGCGCTTCCGGTCTCGCGCCGCGTGCTGCCGCGCGACGCGGCGGTGGCGTTCTTCCGGGGACTCGGCGAGGAGTACAAGGCGCAGATCATCGAGTCGATCCCGGTCAGTGAGGAACTGTCGCTCTACAGCCAGGGCGAGTTCACCGACCTCTGTCGCGGCCCGCACGTGCCCGACACCGGGCGCCTGAAGGCTTTCAAGCTTATGAAGGTGGCCGGCGCCTACTGGCGCGGCGATCACCGCAACGCGATGCTCTCGCGCATCTACGGTACCGCGTGGCTCAACGACAAGGATCTCAAGGTCCATCTGAATCAACTCGAGGAAGCCGAGAAGCGCGATCACCGCAAGATCGGCAAGGCGCTGGGCCTATTCCACCAGCAGGAAGAGGCGCCGGGCATGGTGTTCTGGCACCCACGCGGCTGGGCGCTGTGGCAGCAGGTCGAGCAGTACATGCGCCGCGTGTACAAGGCCTCCGGCTATCAGGAGGTCCGCTGCCCGCAGATCCTCGACGTGTCGTTGTGGAAGCGCTCGGGACACTGGGACAATTACAAGGAAAACATGTTCTTCACCGAGTC
This sequence comes from Pseudomonadota bacterium, assembly GCA_021815695.1. Lineage (GTDB taxonomy): Bacteria > Pseudomonadota > Gammaproteobacteria > Xanthomonadales > Rhodanobacteraceae > Metallibacterium. The sequence continues at coordinate 17,506 of JAKAZT010000017.1, read as the reverse complement.
GGAAAAGCGCGACTATGCGGTGAAGCCGATGAATTGCCCCGGCCATGTGCAGATCTACAACGCCGGCCTGCACAGCTACCGTGATCTGCCGATCCGCTACGGCGAGTTCGGCGCCTGCCACCGCAACGAACCCTCGGGCGCGTTGCACGGCATCATGCGCGTACGCGCCTTCACCCAGGATGATGGCCATATCTTCTGCACCGAGGACCAGATCGAGTCCGAGGTCACGGCGTTCCATCGGCAGGCGATGCAGGTCTACGCGGACTTCGGTTTCAGCGATATCGCGCTGAAAATCGCGCTGCGGCCTGATCAGCGCATCGGCGCCGATGCGGTGTGGGACAAGGCCGAGGAGGCTCTGCGCGCGGCCTTGACTGCCAGCGGCGTCAGCTGGGAGGAATTGCCGGGCGAGGGCGCTTTCTACGGGCCCAAGATCGAGTACCACATGCACGATTCGATCGGCCGCGCCTGGCAGGTCGGGACCATGCAGGTCGACTTCATGATGCCCGAGCGTCTGGGCGCCGAATATGTGGATGAGCATTCACGCCGCCGCCATCCGGTGATGCTGCATCGGGCCATCGTCGGTTCGATGGAGCGTTTCATCGGCATCCTGATCGAGCACCATGCCGGCAACCTGCCGCTTTGGCTGGCGCCGTTGCAGGCCGTGGTCCTCAACATCACGGATGCCCAGGCCGACTATGCCCGCGAGCTGGCGCAAACCCTTGTCGGAAAAGGTTTCCGCGTCGAGGCTGATTTGCGCAATGAGAAGGTCGGCTATAAAATCCGCGAGCATACGTTGCAGAAAGTGCCCTATCTGCTGGTGGTTGGTGACCGCGAGCGGGAGATGGGACACGTTGCCGTGCGCACGCGCAACGGGGAAGATCACGGCAGCCTGTCTGTCGCTGACCTTGCCCGTCGTCTGGAGGCCGAGGCCCTGCACTGAGGCCGCGGCATCGCATCGAACAATTGGAGGACGCTGGTATCGCTACCCCTGAGAACAAGGCCAACCGCCGCAACCAAGAGATCCGCGTGCCACGCGTGCGCGTGATCGGCGAGGACGGCGAAATGGTCGGCATCCTGTCGCGCGACGACGCACTGCGTCAGGCCGAGGAGGTCGGACTCGATCTCGTCGAGATCCAGCCGAACGCCGATCCGCCGGTCTGTCGCATCATGGATTTCGGCAAGTTCAAGTTCGAGACGCAGAAAAAGGCCAATGCCGCCAAGAAGAAGCAGAAGCAGGTCGAGATCAAGGAACTGAAATTCCGGCCGACCACCGATGTCGGCGATTACCAGATCAAGTTGCGCAACCTGCTGCGCTTTCTCGACGAGGGCGACAAGGTCAAGGTCAACATCCGTTTTCGTGGTCGCGAGATGTCGCACCAGGAACTTGGCTACAACCTGGCCAAGAAGATCGAGACGGATGTGGGCGAGCAGGGCGTGATCGAGCAGTTTCCGCGCCTTGAGGGCCGGCAGATGGTGATGATGATCGGCCCGAAGAAGAAATAACCGTCGGCCGCTTGCCCTCTGCGGGAGCTTTTGCAGTAAACTGAACGACTTGGCCCGTCGGACGGGCCTTGTTTCGCCGACTCGGGCAGGATGGAAAGCGCGGCTGTGCCGCCGCCCGCGTCAGTCAAGAACGATCGGAAGGAACACGACCATGCCCAAGATCAAGACCAACCGGGCCGCTGCCAAGCGGTTCCGCAAGACCGCCAGCGGCAAGTTCAAGGCTGGCCACGCTTTCAAGTCGCACATCCTGACCAAGAAGTCGACCAAGCGTAAGCGCAATCTGCGCGGCCCCAACCATGTGCACGCATCCGATCAGAAGGGTGTTGCGCGCATGCTTCCCTACGCCTGAGGAGGTAAGACCATGGCTCGTGTCAAGCGTGGCGTTACCGCCCGTCGCCGTCACAAGAAAATCATCGGCCGCGCCAAGGGCTACTACAACGCCCGGCGCAAGGTCTTCCGCGTTGCCAAGCAGGCGGTCACCCGCGCAGGCCAGTACGCCTACATCGGCCGCAAGCAGCGCAAGCGCCAGTTCCGCGCCCTGTGGATCGTGCGCATCAACGCTGCGGCGCGTCAGTTCGGCCTGTCCTACAGCCGCCTGATCAACGGCCTGCTCCGCGCGGGGATTGTCGTTGACCGCAAGGTCCTCGCCGACCTTGCCGTGCACGATATCAAGGCGTTCGGTGCGCTGGCCGAGAAGGCCAAGGCCAGCCTGGCCGCGTAATCCGGTGCCATCGATGGGGCGCCGCCGCAGGCCGGCGCCACGGATCGCGTGGGGAGGAGGGCATGCCTTCCTCCCCACGTTCGTTTCGGGACCAGGAATCGCGATGGACGCATTCAACACCCGCATCGAGCAGGCCCGCGCTGCGATTGCCCAAGCGGCCAGTCTCGAGGCGCTCGAGGCCCTGCGCGTGGCCCTGCTCGGCAAGAGCGGCCTGGTCACCGCCGAGCTCAAAGCCCTGGGCGCCATGACAGCCGAAGCACGCAAGGTGCGCGGTGCCGAAGTCAACCGTGCCCGTGACGTGCTGACCGCAGGCATAACCGCGCGTCGGACGGTACTCGAGGATGCGGCGTTCACCGCGCGTCTCGCGGATGAGCGGATCGATGTCACCCTGCCGGGACGCCGTGGCGAGCGTGGCGGGCTGCACCCGGTGACGCGGACACTGGAACGCATCGCCGATCTGTTCGCGCGGCTCGGCTACGAGCGCGCGGATGGTCCGGAAATCGAGGATGACTGGCACAACTTCGAGGCGCTGAATTTCCCGCCGCACCATCCCGCGCGGGCGATGCACGACACGTTCTATTTCGGCGACGGCCGCCTGCTGCGCACGCACACGTCGCCGGTACAGGTACGTGCCATGCGCGGCCGTCAGCCGCCGATTCGCCTGATCGCGCCGGGCAAGGTGTATCGCAGCGATTCGGATCAGACCCACTCGCCGATGTTCCATCAGATCGAAGGCCTGTGCGTCGGGGAAGGCATCGGTTTCGCCGACCTCAAGGGCACTCTCGACGCCTTCGTGCGCGCGTTTTTCGAGCGCGATTTCACGATGCGTTTCAGGCCCAGCTATTTCCCGTTCACGGAACCGTCCGCCGAGGTCGATATCCGCTGGGATGACGGCGGCGCCGCATCGCGCTGGCTGGAAGTGCTGGGCTGCGGCATGGTGCATCCCCGGGTGCTCGAGAACTGCGGCATCGATCCCGAGCGTTACACCGGTTTCGCGTTCGGTCTGGGTGTCGAGCGATTCGCGATGCTGCGCTACGGTGTTGGTGATTTGCGCGCGTTCTTCGAGAACGACCTGCGTTTCCTGAGACAGTTCGCATCATGAAGCTCTCTGAAAACTGGCTGCGTGCGCTGGTGGATCTGCGCGCGGATCGCGCGGCGCTGGTGCAGGGCTTGACCATGGCTGGCCTCGAGGTCGAGGCGGTGACCGCGCTGGGCGAAGGTTTGCAGCAGGTGCGCGTGGCGCAGATCGTCGAGTGCCAGCCGCATCCGCAGGCCGATCGCCTGCGCGTCTGCCGGGTCGAGGTGGGAGAGCCCTCGCCGCTGACCATCGTTTGCGGCGCGCCCAATGCGCGCATCGACCTCAAGGCGCCGCTGGCAATGATCGGTGCGACCCTGCCGGGTGGCGTGACGATCAAGGCCGCCGCGCTGCGTGGTGTCGAATCGCAGGGCATGCTCTGCTCGGCGCGCGAGTTGGGCCTGGATGCCGACGCGGCCGGTCTGCTGGAACTGCCCGATGATGCGCCGGTAGGCATGCCGCTTGCGGATTATCTGGGTTTGCCGGATGCCTGCATCGAGCTCAAGCTGACGCCGAACCGCCCGGATTGCCTGGGTCTGCTCGGGCTGGCTCATGACGTCGCCGCGCTGTTCGACGCCCCATTGCGTCCGCCGCCGCTGCAGACCGTGCCGGTGCAGTCCGGCGCGCGTCGCGGGATCCGCCTCGAGGCTGGCGCCGATTGCCCGCGCTACCTGGGTCGCATCATCGAGGATATCGATGCCGCCGCGGCGACGCCGATCTGGATGGCCGAACGGCTGCGCCGGGCAGGCCTGCGCTGCATCAGTGCGGTCGTCGACGTCACCAACTACGTCATGCTCGAACTGGGCCAGCCGCTGCACGCCTTCGACAATGACATGCTGCACGGCGAGATCGTGGTGCGCCACGCCAGCGAGAGCGAGCATCTGATCCTGCTCGGCGGCAGCGAGGTTGTTCTTGACCCCCGGTTTTTGCTGATCGCCGATGCCAGCGGCCCGCTGGCGGTCGCCGGCGTGATGGGTGGTCAGCCTTCCGCCGTCAACGCGGCGACGCGCAACGTGTTTCTGGAAAGCGCGCATTTTGCGCCGGCCGCCATCATGGGCCGCGCGCGCCGGTTGGGATTGCACACGGACGCTTCGCACCGTTTCGAGCGCGGCGTCGATCCCGAGTTGCCCGAGCGCGCACTGGAGCGCGCCACCGCGTTGCTGCTGGCGATCGCCGGTGGCCGTCCGGGCCCGATTCTGCGTGTCGAACGGCCACAGGATCTGCCGCTTCGCGCGGAGGTAGCCCTGCGACGTGCACGGTTGGCGATGGTGCTGGGTATCACCGTCGACGACGGCGAAGTCGAGCGCATCCTGCGCGCGCTGGGCATGCAGGTTGCCGCGGACGACGCAGGCTGGCGGGTGCGCGCACCGACGCGCCGCTTCGACATCGAGCGCGAGGAGGACCTGATCGAGGAGGTCGCGCGCATGCATGGCTACGACCGCATTCCGGTGCTGCGCCCGTCCGGAGAGCTGGTGCTGGTGGCGGACAGCGAAGAGCGGCTTCCGGTCAGCGCATTGCGCGAACAGCTCGCGGCGCGCGGTTATCACGAGGCGATCAGCCTCGCCTTCGTGGCTGCGGCTCAGCTCGAGATCTGGAAGGCGGATGAGGGGGCCGTGGTGCTCAGCAACCCGCTGTCGGCCGATCTGGCGGTGATGCGCACCACCCTGCTGCCCGGATTGGCGCAGTCACTGGTCGCCAACAGGAACCGGCAGTTGACCCGGGTGCGCCTGTTCGAAGCGGGGCGCTGTTTCCAGGAAGGTCCCGATGCTCCGGTCGAGACGGAACGTCTGGCCGCGATCGCTTCGGGCACGGTCGATGCCGAACAATGGGGGGTACCCGGGCGATCGCTGGATTTCCACGACCTCAAGGGCGATCTCGAATCGCTCCTGGCCCTGGGGTCCGGACCGATCGAGTACCAGTTTGATGCCGATGGGCTCCCGGGCTGGCTGCATCCCGGTCGCGGTGCACGGATCCGCCGCGGCAGCCGCGTGCTGGGCGCGCTGGGTGCGCTGCATCCGCGCCTGCTCAAGGCACTCGGTCTGGAAGAGGACGTTTACGCATTTGAGATCGATCTCGATCCGCTGCGCACTCGCGCCTTGCCGCGCGCTGGCGAGTTGCCGCGATTCCCGGGCCTGCGTCGCGATCTGGCGCTCGAAATGCCGCAGGATGTGCCCTGGGCGGCGGTTGCTGCCAGCGTCCGTGGCGCGGTCGGTGAGCGGCTGGCCGAGTTGCGGCTGTTTGACCAGTACGCCGGACAGGGCGTGACCGTCGGCCACAAAAGTCTGGCTATGGGCTTGATTTTGCAGGACCGTTCCCGCACGCTTACCGACGAGGACGCGAACGAGAGCATGCGCGAGGCTGTCGCTGCGCTGCAACGCGACTGCCACGCACGACTCAGGGGATAGGCATGGCGCTGACGAAAGCGGAAATGGCGGAGCGCCTGTTCGATGAGGTTGGTCTGAACAAACGTGAAGCCAAGGAATTCGTGGATGCCTTTTTCGAGGTGATCCGCGAGGCCTTGGAGCAGGGGGAGCAGGTCAAGCTGTCGGGTTTCGGCAATTTCGACCTGCGCCAGAAAAACCAGCGACCGGGGCGCAACCCGAAGACGGGGGAGGAAATTCCGATCTCTGCCCGCCGCGTGGTGACGTTCCGTCCCGGTCAGAAATTGAAGATGCAGGTGGAGGCCTATGCTGGACCCAGGCAGTAACAGCGAGCTGCCGGCCATCCCGGCCAAACGCTACTTCACCATCGGTGAGGTCAGCGAGTTGTGCGGCGTCAAACCGCACGTGCTGCGCTACTGGGAACAGGAATTCACCGGCCTGAAACCGGTCAAGCGGCGCGGCAACCGGCGCTACTACCAGCGCCATGATGTGCTGATGATCCGCCAGATCCGCTCGCTGCTCTACGAGCACGGATTTACCATCACGGGTGCACGGCAGCGTCTCGAGGGGCAGCAGGCCCGCGAGGAGGTGAACCTGACGACCCAGGTGGTGCGTCAGGTACGCATCGAGCTTGAGGAAGTGCTGCAGTTGCTGCGTCGCTGAATTCACCCGTCGGTGCGGGGTCCTGCTAGAATCCCGCGTTCGAAACCGCCGTCGGGGCGTAGCGCAGCCTGGTAGCGCACCACAATGGGGTTGTGGGGGTCGCGAGTTCGAATCTCGCCGCCTCGACCAATCGCGGTTTCATTCACTGCTCCGGCGCCTACTCGGCGCCGGTGCCGTTTCGGGAGCCGCAGATATGGACACGAGCACGCGCCGCGCGCCGTACCCGGAGATTGAACCCGGCACCAGCGGCATGCTGCCGGTTTCGGCGCTGCACACGCTCTACTACGAGGAGTGCGGCAATCCGCGCGGCAAGCCGGTGGTATTTCTGCATGGCGGGCCGGGCGGCGGCAGCAATGCGCGCTGCCGGCGTTTCTTCGACCCCGAGGCTTATCGGATCGTGCTCTTCGACCAGCGCGGATGCGGGCGATCGACGCCGCATGCCGAGCTGGCCGAGAACACGACCTGGGATCTGGTTGCCGACATCGAGCGCTTGCGCGAACACCTTGGCATCGAGCGCTGGCAGGTCTTCGGCGGCTCCTGGGGTTCGACGCTCGCGCTGGCCTATGCCCAGACACATCCCGAGCGGGTGACCGAGCTGGTGCTGCGCGGGATCTTCCTGCTGCGGCGCCGGGAGCTGGAATGGTTTTATCAGCAGGGTTGCGATGCCTTGTTCCCGGACGCGTGGGAACACTATCTGGCGGCGATCCCGCCGGCCGAACGCGGCGATCTGATCGGTGCCTACCACCGACGGCTGACGCATGCCGACCCGGCCGTGCGCATCGCCGCAGCGCGGGCGTGGTCGGTTTGGGAAGCCGCAACCAGCTTTCTCTATCAGGATCGCGAGCATATTCAAGCCAGCGCCGCGGATGATTTCGCGCTCGCCTTTGCGCGCATCGAGAGCCATTACTTCGTCAATGCCGGTTTCCTCGAGCAGGACGACCAGCTGTTGCGCGACGTCGGGCGCATCCGTCACATCCCCGCCGTGATCGTGCAGGGCCGCTACGACGTGGTCTGCCCGCTGCGGTCGGCCTGGGATCTGCATCGCGCATGGCCTGAGGCCGATCTGCAGATCGTGCCCGATGCCGGCCATTCGGCGTTCGAGCCCGGCAACCTGCATGCGCTGATCGAGGCGACGGATCGCTTCCGCTGATGGCTCGGGCTGCGCGGCGTCGGCCGGCTCATGCCGGGTCGCTTCCAAGCGATGCGCCGCACAGCACGGATCGGCCCCGTGGGGCGAAATCCGGGACTCGCTCCAGCCTCCTTCGCGGATTCTGCAGCGCTATCCGGGCGCCGCGATTTTCGTGCCTCGATCGCGACGGGTATCAGGCTGCTGCCGCAGCCTTGGGCGCGGCGGCAGTCGCGCCGGGGCCTTCGAGCAAGGCCCTGCGCACCTGCTGGGCGATCAGATCGACCTCGGCGCTGGTCACGCGGAAGTGCGGGGTGAAGCGCAGCGAGTTGGCACCGCCGTGGATCACGCCGATGCCGTGCTCGCGCAGCCATTCCTCGGTCGACCCGGCCCCGTAGCATTTGAACTGTGCTGCCAGTTCGCAGGAAAACAGCAGGCCGGTGCCCTGCACCTTGGTGATCAGACCGGGCAATTCGTCCTTGAGCCGGTTGAGCTTGTCCAGGAACTCGCGGCCGCGCGCGCGGATGTTCTCGCGCACTGCATCGGTCAGCATGCCCATCACCGTGCAGCCGACGTCCAGGGCGCGCGGGTTGCTGGTCATGGTGTTGCCGTAGATGCCCTTGCGGTAGAGCGCCGCGGTACGGGCGTTCACCGCCAGCACCGAGAGGGGATAGTGGCCGGCATTGAGCGCCTTGGAATAGGTCTCCATGTCCGGCGCGTCCAGGCCCTCGAAGCCTGGGTAATCGACGATCGAAAGCACGCCGTGCGCGCGCAACCCGGCCTGGATCGAATCGACCAGCAGCAGGGTGCCATGCGCCTGGGTCAGCGCGCGTGCGGCGCGGTAGAACTCCGGCGTGACCGCCCGTCCCGGATCACCTTCGCCCATCACCGGCTCGAGGAACATGGCCTCGATGTGCCAGCCCTCGCGCTCGGCTTCGGTGAAAATCTGCGTGAGATGCTCGACGCTGTAGGGCTCGACGGTGATCAGTTGCGACTCGTGGTGCCGGTAGCTGCCGAGATGCTGCGCATAGGCCTTGCGCGAGGAGTCCGAATACAGCGCCGGCAGCTCGGTACGCCCGTGGAAGGCGCCCTTGACCGCGATGCGCTTGATGCTGCGCCCGGCATGCGGCGCGCCCGGCTCGGTCATCAGCTTGGTGTTCACGTCGGCGAAACGGCCGGCCAGACTGACCGACTCCGAGCCCGAATTCAGACACAGGAAGTGGCTGTAGGGACAACCGCCGCGCGTGCGGCCGATCTCGCGACGCAGGGCCTGGTCGAAGCGCAACTGCGACAGACTCGGCGTCATCACGTTGGCCATCACCTGATGTCCGGCCATGGTGTCGATCACCGGCTGCGGCGCGTGGCCGAAGCCGAGCATGCCGTAGCCGCCGCAATCGTGGATCACGGCGCCCTTGAGAGTGATGATCCACGATCCGCGCGCCGCCAGCGCGATGTAGGGATTCACCGCGTCGTCGGGATAGAAGTTGACGAAGCCGGATTGCACGCGATCGATCTGATCCTGCTCGTCGAGGCGCAGGAATTCGGGCATCTCGATCTGCAGGCGCTGGAATTCCGCGCAGGCGGCATCGATCGCCTGCACCAGGGCGGGATCGAGCATCGCGAAGCGATCGATCGTCGCATCATCCAGGCCACGGGTGCGGATCGTGCCGCCGGCATGGCGCAGACTGGCGAGTCGACTGATCAGGTTCATGGCTCCTCCGGGGCGTCTTCGGGGCTCGATTGCAAGCCGGCTTGACGCGCTAAGCCTTTATTGGAAAAGGGAAATAGGCGACAAGCATAGCATCGAGCCGCTGTCGCCGGTACCCCCGGATGACGGCTGTCAGGCGCGAGCGCTGACGCCAGCGACTGCCGCGCTGCCGCGCGCGCATCCACACTGCGGCCATTCGTGGAGGAAGCCCATGGCACTTGCAGACCCGCCCCTCGCCGCACTGCACGATGCGCGCAAGAACTTCGGCGCCCAGTGCGCGCTTGACGGCATCGATTTCGCGCTGCGGCGCGGTGAACTGCATGCCCTGCTCGGCCCCAATGGCGCCGGCAAGACAACAGCCATCGCCCTGCTGCTCGGACTGGCGCGAGCGGACAGCGGCCGCGTCGAACTGTTCGGAGCGGACCCGCAGACGCTGGCGCCGCGCCGCCGCGTCGGCGTGATGCTGCAGTCCGGGTCGCTGCCCGAGACCCTGCGCGTCGGCGAACTGCTGGCGATGACCGCCAACTACTACCCGTGTCCGCGGCCGCTGTCCGAAAGCGCCGAGCGGGCGGGCATTGCCGACCTGCTCAAGCGCCCCTACGGCAAATTGTCCGGTGGTCAGCAACGCCGCGTGCAGTTTGCGCTGTCCCTGTGCGGGCGCCCCGAATTGCTGTTCCTCGACGAGCCCACGGTGGGCATGGACATCGAGGCGCGCGAGCGCCTGTGGGTCACGATCCGCGCGCTGGTCGCCGAAGGCTGCGGGGTACTGCTGACCACGCACTACCTGGAGGAGGCCGAAGCACTGGCCGATCGCGTGACCGTGCTGGCGCGCGGACGCGTGCTGGCCGCGGGCACGGTAGACGAGATCCGCGCACGCACGCAGCGCACGCGCATCCGTTGCCGCAGCGCTCTCAGTGCCGAGACGGTGCGCGACTGGCCGGACGTGTGCGAGAGCCGGATCGAGAGCGGTCTGCTGACCATCACCACGCTGCAGCAGGCCGAGCCGGTGCTGCGGCGCCTTCTGGCTGACGACGCCACCGTCAGCGCGCTGGAAGTGCAGCGCGCCGGGCTGGGCGAAGCCTTCACCGAACTGACCCGCGAGGCCGCCTGATGAGCACCGTCGATGTGATGCCGTTGTCGCGTCTGCTGCGCATCTACGCTGCCGATGCCGGGTACGAATTCCTGCGCCTGCTGCGCGCGCCCGGCGCGGCGGTGCCGATGCTGGCGTTCCCGGCCATGTTCTATCTGCTGTTCGGGGTGGTTTTCGGCGGCCACGGCCCGCAGCAGGCGGTCTATGTGCTGGGCAGCATGGGGGCCTTCGGGGTGATGGCGCCTGGCCTGTTCGCGCTCGGCATCGGCGTGGCGATCGACCGCGAGCGCGGGCTGCTGGCGCTGAAACGCGCGCTGCCGGTACCGCCGGGCGCCTATCTCGCCGCCAAGATGGCGATGGCGATGCTGTTCGCGACGCTGATCTTCGTGATCCTGGCCGTGCTGGCGGCGAGCGTCGGTGGTGTGCGCCTGGCGTCGACGCAGTGGCTGGCCCTCGCGCTGGTGATGGTGCCGGGTGTGCTGCCGTTCTGCGCCATCGGCCTGCTGGTCGGCACCTGGGTCAGCGCGCAGGCGGCGCCGGCGATCGCCAACCTGATCTACCTGCCGATGTCGTTCCTGTCCGGGCTCTGGGTACCGCTGCAGGCGATGCCGCACGTCTTGCAGCAGCTGGCGCCGCTGTGGCCGGCCTATCATCTGGGTCAACTCAGCTTGCAAGCCGTGGGCATGGCATCCGCCCCCGTGCTGCCGCACGTCGAGGCACTGCTGTTGATGACCGTCGTGTTCTTTGCCCTGGCCGTGCGACGTTTGCGCCGGGCCGGGTGAGTGCGGCGGCGACGCTCCTGTCATGGTCGCAGCGGATCCGGGAGGACGCATGCGTTTCGACATCGCACCTGACTCCATCCTCGGCTATACCCGTGGCGCCCAGCCGCCGCACAAGGCATGGCGCTTCGCGCTGGCCAATCTGGTGTGGGGCGTGTGGATCGTGGCCGTGCCGGTGCTCAATTCCATGCCATGGCGCGCATGGCTGCCGGCCACCGTGCTGTCGTACGCGCTGTTTCTCTGGCTGTATCTGCGTGCCTATGCCGTACCGATCCGTCAGATCAAGGGCTATGTCGCCGCGATCGCCGCGCTGGGTTTCGTGCTCTCGCCGATCAATCCCGGTGCGTTGACCTATGTCATCTACGCCTGCGTGTTCACCGGCTTTGCTTTTCGCAGCATCCGCATCTCGTTCCTGGTGATGCTGGGCCTGCTTGCGGCCTACACCGCCGAAGCGCTGACGCTGGGCTGGTCGTGGCCGACCATTCTCAGCGTGACGTTATGGGCGCTGGTGATTGGCGGCATGAACATGATGTATCGCAGCAAGGGTCAGGCTGACGCGCAGCTGCGCCTCAGCCATGAGGAAATCCGCCGCCTCGCCGCCACTGCCGAACGCGAGCGCATCGGCCGTGACCTGCACGATCTGCTGGGTCACACGCTGTCGCTGGTGGCGTTGAAGAGTGAGCTCGCCGCGCGCCTGGTTGAGCGCGACGCCGCCGCGGCCGGGCGCGAGATGCGCGAAGTCGAGCGCGTTGCGCGCGAAGCGCTGGCGCAGGTACGCGCCGCGGTCAGCGGGCTGCGCGCGCCGCAATTGCTGGCCGAACTGGCCAGCGCGCGTCTGCTGCTGGAAACCGCCGGCATCATGGTGGACAGTCGCACTGATACTGCCGATCTGCCGCCGGCCATGGACGCCGCGCTGGCCATGGTGCTGCGCGAGGCCGCCACCAATATCCAGCGCCACGCCGGCGCGCACCGTGTCAGCGTCGTGCTGACGCGCGCGAGCGAACGGGTGCGCCTGTGCATCGAGGATGACGGTCGCGGTGGCGTCATGCGCGAGGGCAATGGCCTCATCGGCATGCGTGAACGGCTGGCGGCGCTGGGCGGCATCCTGCAGATCGATTCGGTGCCCGGCCGCGGTACGCGTCTTTGCGCCGAGCTCGGCTGCCCGCGTGCCGGGGGCAGACTGGCCGAGGGTGCGTCGATGCCGGGCAGTCTGTGTGCTGCTGCTGCGGTGCCGGCGCAGCTGGCGATCGCCACGCAAGGCGCTGACCGCGCGGCGGTCGGCAGCGCACGGCGTGGGGGCGAGTGATGATCCGCATCTTGCTGGCCGAGGATCAGGCCATGGTGCGCGGGGCGCTGTCGGCGCTGCTCAATCTCGAATCCGACATCGAGGTGCTCGGCACGGCCGCCGATGGTGAAGCCGCCTGGCGCGAACTGCAGCGTCTCAGGCCCGACGTGCTGGTGACCGACATCGAGATGCCGGGTCTGACCGGTCTGGAGCTGGCGCAGCGCGTGCAGCGCCACCAGTTGCCGGTCAAGGTGGTGATCGTGACCACCTTCGCCCGCGCCGGCTTCCTGCGTCGTGCGCTGGATGCCGGCGTCTCGGGCTATCTGCTCAAGGATGCACCGGCCGAGCAGCTGGCCGAAGCGCTGCGCACCGTGCATCGCGGCGGCCGCGCCATCGACCCGCAGCTGGCGCTGGAAGCCTGGAGTGAGGCCGATCCGCTCAGCGATCGCGAGCGCCAGGTGCTGCGCCTGGCCGGCGAGGGGCTGGCTGCCTCCGACATCGCCGCACGCCTGAACCTCTCCCACGGCACCGTGCGCAACTACCTCAGCGAGGCGATCGGCAAGCTCGGCGTCGGCAACCGCATCGAGGCCTACCGCCTGGCGCGGCAGAAGGGCTGGCTGTAGGACTGGCCGAGGACTTGGAATCGACAGGGGCCGAATCGCTGCGGCTGAAGGCGCAAGCATGCGCCGCTGCGGTTCTTATCCCGGCGATCCCCACAGCGCGCGATCGAGATCGGGATCGAGCCCGAACGCCGCGAGCGCCACGCGACCGTTGCGCACGGGCACGCCCTCGGCGACGAGGCGCCGACACTGTTCGGCGAAGCCGGCACTGCCGGCCGGCAGGGCGATGCGACCGTCGGCGCGCAGCACGCGATGCCAGGGCAGGGCGGGCGCGGCGGGCGCCTCGCGCAGCGCGCGCCCGACCAGGCGCGCACGGCCCGGCAATCCGGCGTGGGCGGCGATCGCGCCGTAGCTGGCCACGCGCCCGCGCGGGATGGCGGCAACGGCCTCGAGAATGCGGGCATGCTGCGGATTCATCATGAGCGGCGGGCACGCTACCATGGCATCCCTACCTGGGGCCGGGACGTCGCCATGCTGACCTTCGAGAACATCCGTTCGCATATCGGCGGCCGGCACAGTCTGGGGACCAACGACCCGTACCTGATCAGCTTCGACCTCGCGGTCGGTCAGCGTCACCAGGGCATCTACCTGATCGAACTGGACGGCGAGGATGGCCGCAAGTCGCTGCGCGTGTCCACGCCGATCGGCCCGCTCGCCGGCATGGACGCGCAACGCTGTCTGCGCTTCAACTGGGAGCAGCGCGTCGGCTATCTCGCGGTCAGTGATTTGGAGGGCTCGCCGTATCTGCACCTGTGCGAGAACCGCCCCTACGAGATCCTGACCGTGCACGAACTGGATCGCCTGATCGGCGAGCTGGGTGTGCTCGGCGATCAGCTGGAACAGGCCATGGCGGTCGAGGGCGACGCGCTCTGAATGGCGGTCGCGGCAATGGCGGGTGCACTTGCTACACTCGCGGCATGCCTCGAATGCGTCCGCCCCGATGCTGAGTGAACTCGGGCTTGTCCTGCTGCTCGCGCTGGTCAACGGGTTTTTCGCGCTGAGCGAGATCGCGATGGTCGCGGCACGCAAGTCGCGCCTGAAGGCGCTGGCGACGCGCAGTCGCCGCGCCGCGGTGGCGCTGCGCCTGGTCGAGCGGCCCGAGCGCTTTCTGCCCACCGTGCAGGTGGGTATCACCCTGCTCGCGATCATCACCGGCGTGGTCACCGGCGCCAGCATCGGCCAGCACCTGTCGATCTGGCTGGCGGCGCTGAATCTGCCGTGGCTGGCCGCCTACGCGCTGCCGCTGGGTCTGATCCTGAGCATCAGCCTGATCACCTTCATCAACATCGTGGTCGGCGAACTGGTGCCCAAGCGCGCCGCGCTGGTGGCGCCCGAGCGCCTGGCCGTGCTGGTCGCGTTGCCGATGCTGGTACTGGGCAGCCTGACAGCGCCGTTCGTGTGGATCCTCAACGCCGCCAGCTCGCTGCTGCTGCGCCTGCTGCGACTGGATCGCGCCAGCCGCGAGCAGGTCAGCGAGGAGGAAATCCGCCTGCTGGTCGCCGAGAGCGCCGAGCAGGGCGTGCTCGACGAGGACGAGCGCAACATGGTCAGCCGCGTGCTGCGTCTGGGCGATCGCACGGTGGACAGCGTGATGACGCCGCGCCCACGCATCGCCTGGCTGGACGCCGCCGCGCCGCTGGCTGAAAACCTCGCGGTGCTGCACGCCACGCCGTACTCGCGCTATCCGGTCTACCGCCACAGCGAGAACGAGGTGCTCGGCGTGCTCGAGGTCAAGAGCCTGCTGCAGGGGATCGTTCGCGGCGAGCAACCGGCCGACCTGTTCCGCGTGCTGGTCAAACCGCTGTATGTGCCGGCCAGCGCGCGCGCGTTCGATCTGCTGGAGGAATTTCGCGACGCCGAGACGCCGCTGGCGCTGGTGGTCGACGAATACGGCGACATCGAGGGCCTGGTCACCCTCAACAATCTGCTGGAGGCGGTGGTCGGCAAGAGCATGCCCGCCGAGGGCGCCAGCACGGCCCGCGATGCGCCGATCGTGCGTCGCGACGACGGCAGCTATCTGGTGGACGGGGCGCTGGCCACCGACGATCTGCGCGAACTGCTCGTCATCGAGCAGTTGCCCAACGAGGAAGACCACGATTTTCGCACCGTCGCCGGCATGATGATGGCTGCGTTCGGCCGCATCCCCCAGACCGGCGAGTCCTTCCACTGGCACGGCATGCGCTTCGAGGTGCTGGACCTGGACGGCGCGCGCATCGACAAGGTGCTGGTCGTGCCGCCGGCCGGAGCCGGCGCGGCTGAAGCTTGATGGGTCGCGCCGGCCGACCGCAATGAGCGACCGAGTGCACGATCCGCGCACCAGCGAACTGCTCGCCGCCGCATTGCGTGCGCATCCCGGCGACGCAATCCGTCTCGGCGCGCTGATCGAGCCGCTGCACGAGCGCGCGTTCGGCTTCCTGCTGCTGATCCTGGCGCTGCCCAATTTCGTGCCGGTGCCGATCGGCATCGGCGGTCCGATGGGCGTGCTGGTGGTACTGGCCGGCCTGCAGATGCTGCTCGGTCTGGACCGCCCCTGGCTGCCGCGCCGCATCGCCGACTACACGCTCAGGCGCAGCATCGCCGAGCGCGTGGTGCTGGCCGGGCAACCGCTGCTGAGGCGACTGGAGCGCCTGTGCCGGCCGCGACTCGAAGCACTGACGCGGCGGCCGGCCAGCCTGTTCAGCGGCCTGCTGCTGGTGCTGGTCGGCATCCTGCTGGCCTTGCCGATCCCGTTCACCAACTGGCCGATCGGCGCACTGCTGCTGCTCTACGGCGTCACCCTGCTGGAGCGCGACGGCGTCCTGCTGCTGGTCGCCTGGGGGCTGTCACTGGCCACCATCGGCACCTTCGCCAGCGCCAGCGGCGCGATCCTGACCTTGCTGCGCCGCCTGTTCTGATGCCGTGCGCCCGGCCAGCCGCGCCATGCGCTCGGCGTCGCCGAGAATGCCGTGCAGCACGCGCAGCTCGCGCGCGTCGGGTCGTGCGCGCAGGAACAGCTTGCGCAGACGTTTCTCGATCGTGATCGGCGCGCGGCCCTTGTGGAAGTCGATCGCGTGCAGCGCGGCGAACAGGTGGTCGAAAAAACGCTCCATGTCGGCGCCGCCGGCCGGCGGTTCGCGTGCGGTGGCCGCGACGGGTACGGCGGCGAGTTCGATCATGCGCAGCTCGTAGGCCATCACCTGGACCGCCTGCGCGAGGTTCAGCGAACTGAAATCGTCGACGCTCGGAATGCGCACCATCGCATGACAGCGTGCCAGTTCGTCGTTCTCCAGTCCGGTCCGCTCGTTGCCGAACACCAGGGCCACCTGCTCGCCGCGCCGGGCTGCCGCCAGCGCTTCTGCCGCGGCAGTACGCGGGTCGAGCTCGGGGAGGCTGACGCCGCGCCGGCGCGCGCTCAGGCCCAGCGCCAGCGTGCAGTCGGCCAGCGCATCCGGCAGCGTGGGGTGCAGGGTCGCCGCCGCGAGCACGGCGTCGGCGCCGGCCGCCAGCGCGGTCGCCTCGGGATCCGGAAAGCGCGCCGGCGCCACCAGCGCCAGGCGCTCGAAACCCATGGTGCGCAGGGCGCGGGCGGCCGCGCCGATATTGCCCGGATGCGAGGGGCGGGTGAGCACGAAGCGCAAGCGCGCAAGGTCGGGATCGGTGGCGGAAGGCATGCGGCAGGCTCGGGCGGCGCGGTGCGCGACAGGCTGGCATAATGCGCGAGCCGCGTCCCGCGCGGAACCGTTCTTTCGAGTCCCAGCCATGTCCAGACCCGCCGTCACCATTGCGGTGCGCGCCGCGCGCGCCGCAGGCAGCGTCATCCTGCGCTACATGAACCGCCTCGAGAGCGTGACGGTGGTGGAGAAGCAGCGGCTCGACTTCGTCAGCGAGGTGGATCGTCTCGCCGAGGCCGAGATCATCCGCGAGCTGCGCCGTGCCTATCCCGACCACGGCATCATCGGCGAGGAGTCGGGCGAGGTCAGCCGCGGCAAGTTCACCTGGATGGTCGATCCGCTGGACGGCACGCACAACTACCTGCGCGGCATCCCGCATTTCTGCGTGTCGATCGGCCTGCTCGAGCGCGGCGAGCCGATCCACGGCGTGATCTTCGATCCGCTGCGCAGCGAACTGTTCACCGCCAGCAAGGGCGATGGCGCGTTTCTCAACGATCGCCGCATGCGCGTCAGCGCGCGCGAGACCCTCGACGGGGCGCTGCTGGCCACCGGCTTCCCCTGGCGCCAGCGCGGGCATCTGCCGGCCCAGCTGGGCATGACCCGCGCCCTGCTGGGCAGCGCCGAGGACCTGCGCCGCTCGGGTTCCGCCGCGCTCGATCTGGCCTACGTCGCCGCCGGGCGCTACGACGGCTATTTCGAGATCGGCCTCAAGCCCTGGGACATGGCCGCGGGTTGCCTGCTGGTCCGCGAAGCCGGCGGCAGCTACACCGATTTCGCCGGCCGCGACGGCCTGCCCGCCAGCGGCAACCTGGTCGCCGCCAACCACAAACTGATGCAGGCGATGATCCGGACCATCGGCCCGGAGCTGCCGCCGGAACTGCTGCGCGCCTGAGTCGCCGCGCCGC
>JAKAZT010000103.1 GCA_021815695.1 Pseudomonadota bacterium | reverse complement strand
CCGCCGCGACGCCCTACCGGGTGCCGGCCGCCGCGGTGCCCGCGCCGGTTGATCGGCCCTACCCCGGCACCATCGCCCTGCACGTCGATGCGCGCGACGTGACACAGAAGGTCTATCGCGTGCGCGAGACGATCCCGGTCGCCGGTCCCGGACCGCTGACCCTGCTCTATCCGCGCTGGATTCCCGGCAATCACGGCCCCTCCGGCCCGATCATCAGCGTGGCCGGACTGAAGATCGAGGCCGGCGGGCGGGCGCTGGCGTGGGCGCGCGATCCGCTCGACGTGTTCGCCTTTCATGTCCAGGTGCCCGCAGGCGCCGACGCCATCGACGTGCACTTCGATTTCATGAGCGCGGTCAGTCCGAAGAGCGGGCGCGTGCTGATGTCGCCCGCCTTGCTCGACCTGCCATGGAACACCGTGCTGCTGTATCCGGCCGGCCATTTCTCGCGCGACATCACCTTCGCGCCGACGCTGACGCTGCCGCCGGGCTGGCGCTTCGCCAGCGCCCTGGAGGTGGCCACGCGCGACGGCGACGTGGTGCATTTCCGGCCGACCCCGCTCAACACCCTGGTCGATTCGCCGCTGATCGCCGGCCAGCACTTCGAGCGCATCGATCTCGCCCCCGGCGCCAGGGTGCCGGTGCATCTCGACGTGGTCGCCGACCGCGCGGCCGATCTGCAGATCCCGCCCGCGTTGCTGGCCGCGCACCGGGCGCTGGTGACCCAGGCGGTGCGCCTGTTCGGCGCGCAGCACTACCGGCACTACGACTTCCTGCTCTGGCTGTCCGATCACATCGGCGGCCAGGGCCTCGAGCATCATCAGTCCAGCGAAGACGGCACCGTGCCGGGCTACTTCAGCGACCCCGAGACCTGGACCGAGCGCGACCTGCTCCCCCACGAGTACACGCACTCCTGGAACGGCAAGTTCCGCCGTCCGGCCGACCTGTGGACGCCCAACTTCAACGTGCCGATGCAGGACACCCTGCTCTGGGTGTACGAGGGTCAGACCCAGTACTGGGGCGACGTGCTGGCCGCGCGCGCCGGGCTGTGGACCAAGGCGCAGGCGCGCGACGTGTTCGCCGCCGCGGCCTCGAGCATGGCGCTGCGCACCGGCCGCCAGTGGCGCAGCGTCGAGGACACCACGCACCAGCCGATCATCGACAAGAACCGCATCCTCAAACCCGACTGGGCCAACTGGCAGCGCGGCGAGGACTACTACATCGAGGGCGCGCTGACCTGGCTGGATGTCGATGCGCGCCTGCGCCAGCTGACCCGCGGCCGCAAGTCGCTGAACGACTTTGCGCGCGTGTTTTTCGGCGTCGACGACGGCCGCGTCGACACTCTCACCTATACCTTCGACGACGTGGTCAAGGCGCTCGATCAGGTGGCGCCGTTCGACTGGAAACAGTTTCTGCAGACGCACATCGATGACGTGCATGCGGCGGCGCCGCTGGGCGGCATCGAGCGCGCGGGCTGGAAGCTGGTCTATACCGACCAGCCCAACGCCTTCCTCGCGGCGGCGGCCAGGCGCTCCGGTTCGGCCGACTACGCCGCCTCGATCGGCTTCGGCGTCGGCAAGGACGGCACGCTGACCGACGTGCAATGGAACGGTCCCGCCTATCAGGCCGGTCTGGCTCCGGGCATGAAGCTGATCGCGGTCGGCGATCACGTCTACAGCCAGGACGCGCTCGATGCCGCGATCACCGCGGCCAAGGGCGGCAGTGCGCCGATCACGCTGACGGTCGAGAATCAGGGCCACGTCTACGCGGTCGCGGTCAGCTACCGCGACGGCCTGCGCTATCCGCACCTCGAACGCATCCCGGGCACGCCGGACTACCTCGACCGGATTCTCGCGCCGCTGCGCTGAGGCGACGCTCGCGATCCTGCCGGCGGCGGGATCGCCGTCCACGCTCCCGGCACGCGCCGTTGGCGCTGCCGGCCTGCCGCGGCGATACTCGCGGCTCCCCGCCGCGAGCCGCGCATGCCTCCGATCAGCTTCGCCCTCTGGCTGCTGGTACTGGTGTTCGACACCGGCGGCCAGCTCGCCTTCAAGGCCGCCAGCGGGGTGCCGGGCGAGGGCCTCGGTCACTGGCGCGCGATGGCCGTGCGGCCCTGGCTCTGGCTCGGCATCGCCGCGTTCACCTGCGAGTTCGTGACCTGGCTGGCGTTCCTCTCCGTGGTGCCGCTGGCCGAGGGCGTGCTGCTGTCCTGCCTGAACATGGCGGCGGTGATGCTGGGCGGACGCTGGCTGTTCGGCGAACGCCTGACGGCGCGGCGGCTGCTCGGCGTCGCGCTGATCACGCTGGGCGTGGTGCTGGTGGGTGCCGGATGAACACGCGCTGGCGCTTCTACCTCGTGGGCTTTCTGCTGCTGATGGCGATCGACACCGGCGCGCAGCTCTGCTTCAAGCTGGCTGCGACCCATGCCGCACCCTTCGCGGCGGATCCCGGATGGCTGCTGCGGGTACTGCGCGAACCCTGGGTGTACGGGGCGATCGCCGGTTACCTCGGCGCCTTCGTCACCTACATGACCCTGCTCAAGCACGCGCCGGTCGGCCCGGCCTTTGCCGCGTCGCACCTGCAGGTGGTCAGCGTGATGGCCGCCTCGGCCTGGCTGTTCGGCGAGCGCCTGGCGCCGCTGCAGCTGGTCGGCGCGGCGCTGATCGTGCTCGGCATCCTGGTGCTGGCGCGCGCCGAGGACGAGGTCGCACAGACGACTCCCGGACATGCGCGTTGAGCTGCCGCCCACCGCCGGCGTGCCGCTGCGCCGGGGCGATCTCGTCCCCCGCGGCGAGTCCGACCTGGCGGCGGCCGCGGCGGCCTGGCTCGGCACCGACGCCGCGCTGCTGACCGGCTCCGGAACCGCCGCGCTGGTGGTCGCGCTGGAGGCGCTGAAGACCTTGGCGCCGCAGCGGCGCACGGTGGCGGTGCCCGCCTACACCTGCCCGCTGGTGCCGCTGGCGGTAGTGCGCGCGGGTCTGGTGCCGGTGCCCGTCGATCTTGCGCCGGACCACTTCGACCTCGATCCGGACGCCCTGGCGACGGCCGTCGATGCCGACACGCTGGCGGTGCTGCCGACCCATCTCGCCGGTCAGGTGGCGGACGTCGATGCGGCCCGCGCAGTCGCCGCGCGCCACGGCGCCTTCGTGATCGAGGACGCGGCGCAGGCCTTCGGCGCGGCGCGCGGTCAAGAGCGTGTCGGCCTCGCCGGCGACATCGGCCTGTTCAGCTTCGGGGTCGGCAAGGGGCTGACGATCTACGAGGGTGGCCTGCTGGTCGCGCGTGATTCCGCCCTGCGCGCCGCCCTGCGCGAGACGGCCGCGCGCCTGCTGCACGCTCATCCGTTGCGCGAGACGAAGGCCTGCATCGAGCTGCTGGGCTACGCCGCGCTGTACCGGCCGTCGCTGCTGGGCCTGGTCTACGGCCGGCCGCTGCGCCGCGCGCTGGCGCGGCACGACGTGATCGCCGCCTGCCGCGACGACGTCGGCACCGGCATCCCGCTGCATCGCCCCGGCCGCTGGCGCGCGCGCGTGGGAGTGCGCGCGCTGGCGCGGCTGCACGCCGTGCATGCGACCGACAGCGAGCGCGCCGTGCGGCGCGTGGCAGCCCTCGCGGCGCTGCCGGGCGTGCGGGTCTGCCGCGGTGTGCCCGACAGCATCCCGGTCTGGCCCTACCTGCTGCTGCAACTGCCGGACGAGACCTGCCGCGACGCGGCGCTGGCGCACCTGTGGCCGAGCGGGCTCGGCGTGGGCCGCCTGTTTGCACACGCCTTGCCGGACTACCCCTTCCTGCACGGCGTCGTGCCGGCGGCGACGGTCCCGCATGCACGCGACTTCGCCACCCGCACCCTGACGATCGGCAACAGCGCGTGGCTCGACGACGCGCGCTTTGCACGCATCGTCGACGTGCTGCAGCAGAGTCTGCGCACCCGCGCAACGGTCGGTACGGGCTGAACCCGCTACGCGGCGTTGCTACAGTGGCGCTGTTGGTCGCCGACCGCGGCAGCCGCGCCGCCGGCCGCAACGGATCGGAGCACCCGCCGCGATCGCGGCCGCGGGGCGCCGCCGGCAGGCAGGCCGGCTTGCGCGCCCCGTCCTGCGCGCGGATCGATCGGCACGGACGAGGGGACGCCGGGCATGCTTGACGTGGAGTGGGTGGAATCGGAGGCGGAGGTCGACGCGCAGTTGTGGGCGCAGTGTTTTCCGCCACCATTCGAGGGCCGCTGGTGGTACCGGACGCTGGAGCGGTCCGGGCTGCAGGATCAATTTCGTTTTTTCTACGCGCAGGTGTACGACACCCGGCACGCGATCGCCCTCGCGCCGGCCTTTCTGATGGACGTGCCGCTGCGCCTGGTCGCGCCGGCGAGCCTGGCCACGACGGTCGCGCGGCTCGAGCGTCTGGCGCCGTCGCTGCTGCAGCAGCGCACCCTGTTCATCGGCTCGCCATGCAGCGACGAGGGCCGGGTCGGTCTGCTGCCGGGCGTCGAGCGCCTGCCGGTGCTGCGCGCGCTCAACCGGGCCTTGCGCCGCCAGGCGCGCGTGCTGGGTGCGAGCCTGCGGGTCTGGAAGGACTTCCCGGCGGACTACGCGCAGGACTTCGCGCAACTCGTGCGCACGGACGGCCTGTTCCCGGCGACCAGCTTCCCCGGCAGCGTGGTCGACCTGCGGGGACCGGACAAGGCGGCCTACCTCGCCGGGCTGAAGAGCTCGCGGCGCAACAAGCTGACGAAGAAGCTGCGCCTGTCGGCGCCGTTCCGCCACGACGTCGAGGTGCTGCAGCAACCCGACGTGCAAACCCTGGACGCGCTGTTCGCGCTGTTCTGGCAGACCTACGAAAAGGGCGACACCCAGTTCGAGCGCCTGACCCCGGCGTTCTTCGCCGAGATCGCGACCTGCGATGTCAGCCACTTCATCATCCTGCGCGAGCCGGCGAGCCGCCGGCCGGTCGCGTTCATGCTGTGCTTCCTGCTCGGCGAGCACGTGATCAACAAGTTCATCGGCCTCGACTACGCGCAGCCGCGCGAAAGTTTCCTGTATTTCCGCCTGTGGGACGCCGCGGTGGACTGGGCGCTGGCGCGCGGCGCGACGACGATCCAGAGCGGCCAGACCGGCTATGCGCCGAAGATCGAGCTCGGCCACCGGTTGCTGCCGCTGACCAATTACAGCGCGCACCGCAACCCGCTGGTGCACCGGCTGTACGCCTGGGGCGCCCGCCACATCGACTGGGGCTCGCTGGATCCCGATCTGGCGACGTTTGTGCGCGCGCACGGCGCGGACTGACGCCCGTCCCGGGGCGCGAATGGCGGCACGCGTCCGGCGTCGCAGTTTGCGGGGCCGTAAGATTCGCGTCAGCGCGCGTTGAGGCGGCATCGGGCAAACTGGTGTAGGGTGCACCCCCTTTTGAGCTGCAGCGCGAATCCGGAGCCTCATGATCAAACAGGTGGACTATCTGCTGGAGGGCGGCCGCGACGGCGTGCTGCTGATCCACGGTCTGACCGGCACTCCGGCGGAAATGCGCTTTGTCGCCAAAGGCTTGCAGCGGCAGGGCTATACCGTCTACGCGATGCAGCTGGCCGGCCACTGCGGTGACACCGACGATCTGCTGGCGACCGGCTGGCGCGACTGGATGGACAGCGTCGAGGCCGCCGCCGAGCGCCTGCGCGGACGCGTCGACCGCCTGTTCGTGGGCGGCCTGTCGATGGGCGCGCTGCTGTCGCTGAATCTGGCGATCGAGCGTCCCGACCTGACCGACGGCCTGGCCCTGTACGGCACCACGTTCCGCTACGACGGCTGGTCGATCCCGCGCATCGCGCGACTGTCGTTCCTGCTGCCCTGGGTGGTGCCGTTCGGCATCGGCCGCAAGCGTTCGTTCACCGAATCGTTCCCGTACGGCCTGAAGGATGCGCGCATGCGCGAACGCATCGTCGGCCACATGTTCAGCGGCGACAGCGCCGCCGCCGGACTGCCCGGCAATCCATGGCCGTCGCTGGCCGAGCTGTACCGGCTGGCGCGACGGGTGCGCCTGCGCCTTGATCGCGTGCGCGCACCCTGCCTGGTGGTGCACGCCACCGAGGACGATGTCGCCAGCATGCGCAATGCGCGACTGATCTGCGAGCGGGTCCCTGCGCCGGTCGAGCTGCTGCCGCTGGAAGAGAGCTACCACATGGTCACGCTCGACGGCGAGCGCGACCGCGTGATCGAGCGTTCGGGCTCGTTCTTCCGCCGCGTCGCCGACGCCGCGCTGCGGCAGTCGGTCGCGCCGCTGCCGCTGCCGCGGGTGCGTCTCGCCGCGGAGTAGGCCGCCGCGGCCGTGCGCCGCTCCTGTATCCTTGACCGCCGAACGGATCGTCCCCGCAGGGGAGCGATCCGGCGCGGTCGGCCGCAGGGCCGGCACGCGACCTTTCCGCAACGGAGACCGCATCCCATGACCGACAGCGTGGCGGACACCATCTACGACATCATCGCCAAGGAAGCCGGCATCGACCGCGGCAAGATCACCGCGGAGGCGACGCTGAAGGATCTCGAAATCCAGTCGCTGGACGCGGTCCAGATCCTGTTCGAGATCGAGGACCA
>JAKAZT010000102.1 GCA_021815695.1 Pseudomonadota bacterium | reverse complement strand
GCGGACGGCGTGGCGCCCGGCGCGGCCTCGCGCTTCATCAGGGTGACATGGCCGGTCTTCTGGTGGCGACTGGACGGCGCCATGCGACCGGCGCCGAGCGAACCGTTGCCCACGGCACCGGACTGGCTGGCGCCGAAGGAGAACGACATTACCTCGAGCGCGGGCGGGCTTTGGGACGCCGCTTCGCCCTTGATGCCCTCGATTTGCAGCAGGTAATCGGATGATGCCCAGGCGGCTCCGCTCGCAAGCAGGCTGGCGATGACGGCAGAACGCAGAGTGCGGTTGATGCGCATGACGAGTCCCCTTGGTCGGTTGCGGAAATATTACGAATCGTAATATTGCACCCAAGCCGGGGATCAGGACAACCGCACGCGGACCGTCGGTGCCGGGCAGGGCCGGTTGCCCGTCAACACCCTGCGCCGGCGCGGATCAGTGCGGCTGCCCGATGTCGCCTGCCGCCAGCCCGGTGCGATGGCGCTGCGCCATGCTCCCGAGCAGCACGGCGAAGTCGCGGGCAAAACCACGCGGGTCGAACAGCGGCGAGGCTGCGCGGAGGGCGGCGAGTCGGGCCCGCAGCACGGCGCGGGCGGCGGCGTTGCGGCCGAGACGGATCGCGGTGGCCAGGTACGCCGCGTCGTCGGAAGCGTTGAGCGCGTCGAGACCGAGATGATGGTTGAGGCTGCCGGCGACGCGTGCGGCGAAGGTCGTGCCCGGCGCGGTCAGCACCGGGCAGCCGGCCCACAGCGCGTCGCTGGCGGTGGTGTGTGCGTTGTACGGGTGGCTGTCGAGAAACAGGTCGGCGTGCGTGTACAAGCCGAGATATTCGGCGTGGGGACGGCGCTCGGCGAAGACCACGCGCTCGGGAGCGACGCCCTCGCCGGCGAGGATCGCGCGCAGGCGTGCGTTGACGGAGGCTCCGCTGTCCAGCAGCCACAGCACGCTGCCGGGCACTTCGCGCAACACGGCAGCAAAGCGCACGAGGCTGGCGCGGTTGAGCTTGAACGTATTGTTGAAGCAGGCGAACACCGTGGCCCCATCGGGCAGACCCAGCGCGGCGCGCGGCGGCGGCGCGACCGGCGCCCGCGTCGGATCGTTGGGCTGGTAGCAGCGCGGCAGGTAAGCCACGGCCTCGCTGATATGTGCACGCAGCGGGGGCGGCAGCACGAAACGATCGGCAATCAGGTAATCCATCCACGGCGCGCCGGAGCTGCCGGGATAGGCCAGCCAGTTCACCTGCAGCGGCGCCGGGCGCAGCGCGAAGGTTTGCGGGCGGCCGCCGCCGCACCAGCCGTCGAGGTCGATCAGGATCTCGATGGCGTCGTCATGGATGATCTGCGCCAGCGCCTCGGCGGTCTGCACACTGGCATCGCGAAACGTGTGTGCGGCGGCAGCGAGACGCGCGCGCCAGATGCTGCCGTCGTCGCGGCTGGTGGCGTACAGCGCGACGTGCGGCACCTGCTCGCGCAGTGCCTCGAGGAATGCCGCGGTCAGCATCGCCGTTGCGTGCTGATGAAAACCGTTGGCGATGAAGCCCACGCGCAGGGGTGCATCGATGGCGCGCGGCGCGTGGTGCCAGCCCAGCCGGGCGCGGCGCGGCGCCGTCGCGGTTTCGACGCGTGCCGCTTCGCGACGCGCGCAGGCGATCTGCGCCCCGGCATCGCTGTCTTCGGCGAGCAGGGCGAACGGCGACACGCCGGCGCGGCCGGCGGCGACATGCGCGTGCAGTCGCGCCGTCAGCGCGTCCAACCCGGCCAGATCGGCGCACTGGCGGCGTGCGAAGACCAGTTGGCCGAGCGTGCGACCATCGTCCGGATCCAGCGCCAGCGCCGCCGCGTAAGCGGTCGCGGCGGCTTCGTGGCGGCCCTGCTCGTCGCGCATCAGACCGGTCTGGTAGGCGAGCCGCGCGTCCTGCGGCGCGCGTCGCATGCCTTCGGCGTAGGCCGTCTCGGCTTCTGCATGGCGACCCTGTGCGGCCAGCGCGTGGCCGAGCAGCAGCCAGCCGTCGACCGGCGCATCCGGAGCCGCCAGCGCGCCGCGTGCGCGCGCCTCGGCCTCCGTCACGGCGCCCCGTTCGAGTTCGATCGCGGCCAGATTGATGGCGATGCCCGCGGCCTGCGGCGTTGCCGCCAGTGCCGCAAGGTAGGCCGCGCGCGCGCCGTCGTGATCGCCTGCCGCGCGCCGCGCGTTGCCGAGCAGATTGAGCGCCGGCGGATAAGCGGGCGACAGCGTCAGCGCCTGTTCGACGGCCGCGATCGCGCCCGCGGCATCGCCCAGCGCCAGCCGTGCGCTGGCCAGGTTGCAGCGCGCCTCGACACTGCGCGGCGCCAGCCGGGCGCCGCGTTCGAGCACCGCGACGGCGTCGGCGGCGCGGCCGGTCAGCAGCAGGGCAACGCCGTGCAGGCGTGCCAGCTCGGCGTCGTCAGGATGGCGCGTGCGCAGCGCGCGCGCGGCGGCTTCGGCCTCGGCGGCGCGGCCGCTGGCGAGCAACTGGGCGATCGGTGCGGCGCGGTCGGCGGCCTGCATGCGCGGGTCAGACCGTCAGCGTGTACACGTGGCTGCTGTCGTCGCGCCGCCAGCCGAGGGCCGCATACAGACGCTGTGCCGCGGCGTTGCTGCGCCGGGTTTCCAGTTGCAGACCGAGCGCGCCGCTGGTCTGTGCGTGGTCGCGCGCGGCTGCGAGCAGCGCGCGACCGATGCCGTGACGGCGTGCAGCCGGGGCCACATAAAGATCGTTGAGCTGCCAGATGCGCCCGGTGCGCAGCGAGCTGAACAGCGGGTACAGCTGGGTGAAGCCGGCCACGGCGTCGTCGTGTCGTGCCAGCAGAATCACCGCATCGCCGTGGCGCAGGCGTTCGCCGATGAAGGCCCGCGCCCGCGCGGGATCGGCGGGCTGACCGTAGAACTGGCGATAGGCGTCGAACAGCGGCGCGACGGCATCGAGGTCGGCGATGGTGGCGGGCCGGATCGTCGCGCTCATGCCTGCTCCGTCAGCAGCTTCAGTTCGTCGGCCTGGTGCTCGCGGGCCAGCGTGCCGATCAGCTCGTCGAGGTCGCCGTCGAGCACCTCCGGCAGCCGATGCAGGGTCAGGCCGACACGGTGATCGGTGATGCGACCCTGCGGAAAGTTGTAGGTGCGGATGCGCTGGCTGCGATCGCCGGAGCCGACCTGCAGCCGCCGCGACTGCGCCTGCGCGGCGGCCTGCCTGGCGCGCTGCTCGTCGAGCAGGCGCGCCTGCAGCAGCGCCAGCGCGCGGGCACGGTTCTTGTGCTGGCTGCGCTCGTCCTGGCACTCGACCACGATGCCGCTGGGCAGATGCGTGATGCGGATCGCCGAGTCGGTCTTGTTGACGTGCTGGCCACCGGCACCCGAGGCGCGGAAGGTGTCGACGCGCAGGTCGGCGTCGCGCAGCTCGATGGCGTCCACCGCCGCCAGCTCGGGCAGGATCGCCACCGTCGCCGCCGAGGTGTGGATGCGGCCCTGCGACTCGGTGGCCGGCACCCGCTGCACGCGATGGGTGCCGGATTCGAAGCGCAGCTTCGAGTAGGCACCGCGACCCTCGATGCGCGCGACTGCCTCCTTGTAGCCGCCGTGCTCGCCGGGGCTGGCGTTGACGATCTCGGTGCGCCAGCCCTGGCGCTCGGCGTAACGCAGATACATGCGCAGCAGGTCGCCGGCGAACAGCGCGGCCTCGTCGCCGCCGGTTCCGGCGCGTACCTCGAGAAACAGGTTGGCGTCGTCATACGGATCGCGCGGCAGCAGCAGGGCTTCCAGTTCGGCCTCGATCGCGGCGAGGCGCGCGGCCAGGCGCTGCTCGTCCTGTGCCGCCAGCTCGGCGAACTCGGGATCGCCCGCCAGCTCGCGCGCTTCGGCCCGCTCGCGTTCGACGGCGGCATGCGCCGTCAGCGCAGCGGCCAGCGGTTGCAGCTGGGCGTATTCGCGGTTGAGTGTCTTCCAGCGCGCCGGATCGGCGGCGGCGTCGGCCTCGCCCAGCAGCAGTCCGATCTCCTGATGACGCTCGGCCAGTGCCTCGAGCTTGCGCCGCAGCGCGGCGATCATGGCGCGTCGTCGTGCGCGTCGAGGCCGTACAGGCGGCCGGCGGCGTGCAGCAGGTCCGACTCGCCCTTCAACGCGGCTTCGCGCAGGCGCGCGCTGGGCGCATGCAGCAGCTTGTTGGTCAGGGTGTTGGCGAGATAGGCCATGGCCTCGTCGGGACTCTTGCCGGCGGCGATCAGGGCGCGCGCCCTGGCCAGCACCTCGTCACGCTGCGCCTCGGCGCGGGTGCGCAGCGCGATGACCGGATTGTCGACGGTCAGAGCGCGCCGCCAGGCCATGTAGTGCTCGACCTGCAGGTCGATGATCGCCTCGGCTTCACGTGCCGCGGCCTCGCGCGAGCGCAGTCCGGCGTCGATCACCTGGCGCAGGTCATCGATGCTGTACAGGAAGACGTCCTGCAGGTCGGCCACCTCGGCCTCGATGTCGCGTGGCACCGCGATGTCCAGCAGGAACATCGGCCGATGCCGGCGCCGGGCGATCGCCGCCGCGACCATCGCGCGCGTGATCACCGGCGTGCGGCTGGCCGTCGAGCTGATCACGATGTCGGCCTCGGCCAGGTGCTGTGGCAGTTCGCCGAGCGTCACCGCGTAGCCGCCGATGCGGGTCGCCAGCGCCTGCGCGTTCTCGAGAGTACGGTTGGCCACCAGCAGGCGCGGCACGCGCTTGTCGACCAGATGCCGCGCGGCCAGCTCGATCGTCTCGCCTGCGCCGACCAACAATACGGTGGCGCTGCGCAGATCGGTGAACAGGCGTTCGACCAGACGCACCGCGGTGAAGGCGACCGACACCGGATGCGCGCCGATGCGGGTATCGGTACGCACGCGCTTGGCCACCGCGAAAGTGTTCTGCAGCAGGCGTTCCATCGGTGCCTGCAGGGTATGCGCCTGGCGCGCCAGCTGATAGGCGTCCTTGACCTGGCCGAGAATCTGCGGCTCGCCCAGCACCATCGAGTCGAGGCCGGTGGCGACGCGAAACATGTGTCGTACCGCCTCGTCCTCCTCGTGGCGGTAGAGGAACTCGTCGAGCCGTCCGCCGGGCAGGTCGTAGTGCTCGTGCAGCCAGCGCAGCGGTGTCGACTCGGCGCCGGGGGCGACGCTGCAATAAAGCTCGGTGCGGTTGCAGGTCGACAGGATCAGCGCCTCGTCCACGCCGTCGAGGCGGGCCAGTTCGGCCAGCGCCTGCGGTGCGCCGTCGGCATCGAACGCGACCTGCTCGCGCAGGTCGATCGGGGCGGACAGATGGTTGAGCCCGAGGGCAATCAGAGGCATGAGGGCGCGCGGGCGGCGATCGGCTAAGCTCACAGGGACCGGCGTCGGCCGGCTTTCGGCATCACGCGCGGGGCAGGATCACGGTGGAAATTGTGCGGACTGCACCTTGCAAGATCAAGCACATGCGGCAATTTGCAGCCGTGACGCTGGCGCTGGCCGTGCTGGCCGGTTGTGCGCAGGCGCCGCTGCGTACCGCGCAGCATACCCCGACGCCCGCGCCGCAGCCGCTGGCGCGCATCGCGCTGGCACCGGGGCCGGGGCAGCCGATCGCGGCCGATCTGCTGCAGGCCGAGTTCGCGCTGGCGCGCAACGATCTGAAGACCGCGGCAACGGCGACGGCGCGCGCGGCATCGCTTTCATCCGACCCGACGCTGGCCGGGCGCGCCGTGGCGCTGGCGGTGGCCGTGCACGATGCGCCGCTGGCGACGCAGATGCTCACGCGCTGGCGGGCGCTGGGCGCCGCGCCGGGCCCGCTGGCTGCGGCGCGCGCGCAGCTGGCGCTGGACCAGGGCGATCGCGTCGCCGCCGAGCGCCAGCTCGCTGCGGTGATCACCGCCGGCGGAAGCGAGGCCTGGCGCGAAGCACTGCGGGTACTGGCCGCGGCGCGCGATCCGGCGCTGGCCGGCGTGGTGCTCGAAAATCTCGCGACACCGGCGCGACTGCCAGGCGATGACGGCACGGTCTGGCTGGCGGCCAGCCAGCTGGGCGCGCACCTGGGCCGGCATGCCTATGCACGGAGCCTTGCCGCGGCCGCGCTGGCGCGTTTCGGCAGCGCCGCGAGTTACGGCTGGTCGGCGCAGCTGGCGCGGCAATCCGGCGATTCCGGGGGCGCGGAGGCAACGCTGCGCAGCGGTCTGGTCCGGCATCCGCGCAGCATTCCGTTGCGCATGGCGATGGCCGGCCTGCTGTCCGCGCGCGGTGACAACGCAGGCGCGCAGCGGCTGCTGGCGCAGGGTCCCCAGGATGCCGATACCTACGCGGCGCGTGCGGCTTACGCCGCGCGCGCCAATGATCGCAAGGCGCTGGCGGCGATCTATGCCCAGCTGGCGCATGCGCCGGTCGCGGTGCGCAAGACCAGCGTGTTCCTGCTCGGCCAATTGGCCGAACTGCTCGGTCGACGCCAGCGGGCGCTCGACTGGTACGCACATGTGGGAGACGAGGATGCGCATGCCTTCGACGCCGATGTGCGCCGCGTGGTGCTGCTGTCCGAACTGGGACGCGAGCAGCAGGCGCAGACCTTGCTGCGAGGGCTGCAAAACGATTATGTCGACGAGC